>CANPZF010000023.1 GCA_947589015.1 uncultured Clostridia bacterium | reverse complement strand
AGCTTATATATCGTAAAAGGTATTTCAAACACTATATTTATCAATAAAGTGTGACATATGTTTGACAAACCTACAAATAAAAAAGCAAAAAAATCAAGAAACACTTGTATTTTGATGATAAAAGTGATAAAATAAAATAGATTAAAAAAAAACCGATTTTTCGGAAAAATTTTTTAATCTTTTTTATTTTTGGTACAGTTTTTATAAAAAAAATAAATAGTAAAAAATAGGGGGAAATTATATGAACACAAAATACATTTTTGTAACTGGAGGAGTAGTATCAGGATTAGGAAAAGGAATTACAGCAGCATCACTTGGAAGATTATTAAAAAACAGAGGATATAAAGTAACAATACAAAAATTTGATCCATACATAAATGTAGACCCAGGAACAATGAATCCATATGAACATGGAGAAGTATTTGTAACAGATGATGGAGCGGAAACAGATTTAGATTTAGGACATTATGAAAGATTTATAGATGAAAATTTAACTAAAAATTCAAGTGTAACAATGGGAAAAATTTATTCAAATGTAATTGAAAAAGAAAGAAGAGGAGACTATTTAGGAAAAACTGTACAAGTAATACCTCATATAACAAATGAAATAAAAGAAAGAATATATGGATTTGAGAATACAGACACTGATATAGTTATAACAGAAATAGGTGGAACAGTAGGTGATATAGAAGGTCTATCTATAATAGAAGCAATTAGACAAGTTGGACTAGAAAAAAATCCAGAAGATGTTATATATATTCATGTAACATTATTACCATATATATTTGGTTCAAATGAAATAAAATCTAAACCAACACAACATTCTGTAAAAGAATTACAGAGTTTAGGAATTAAACCTAATATATTAGTTTGTAGAACAGAAACAGATATACCAGAAAATATAAGAGAAAAATTATCACTATTTTGTAATGTTAGAAAAACTAGTGTAATACAAAATAAAACAGCAGATTGCTTATATGCAGTACCATTAATGCTTGAAGAAGAAGGACTAGCAAGAGAAGTTTGCAATCATTTAAAGTTAGATAATTATGTGCCAGATAATACTAAATGGGAAGAAATGATAGAACATATTAGAAGTATAGATGAAGCAGAGCAAGTATCAATAGGTATTGTAGGAAAATATGTAAAATTAGAAGATTCATATATTTCAGTAATAGAAAGTTTACACCATGCTGGATTTGCAAATAGTATAAATGTAAAAGTAGAATTAATTGATTCAGAAACAATAACCAAAGATAATGTTAAAGAAAAACTATCAAAATTAGATGGAATAATAGTACCTGGTGGATTTGGAAACAGAGGGATTGAAGGAAAAATAGAAACCATAAAATATGCAAGAGAAAATAACATTCCATTTTTAGGAATTTGCTTGGGAATGCAAATGGCAGTTGTAGAATTTGCTAGAAATGTTTTAGGACTAAAAGATGCAAATTCGGCAGAATTTGATAATGGCAGTAATAATCCAGTAATTCATATTATGGAAGAGCAAAAAGGAATAAACAAAAAGGGTGGTACAATGAGACTAGGTGCGTATCCTTGCTCAATAAAATCAGAAACACTAGCAAGCAAAGTATATGGAAAACAAGAAATTTCAGAGAGACATAGACATCGTTTTGAATATAATAATGATTATAGAGAAAGATTAGAATCAGCAGGTTTAAAAATATCAGGAACATCACCAGATGGTCTATTAGTAGAAATTGTAGAAATACCACAACATCCATATTTTATAGCGGGACAATTTCATCCAGAATTAAAATCTAGACCTAATAAACCAGCACCATTATTTGTTGGATTAGTAAAAGCTGCAAAGGAGAGAAAATAATAAAAATATAAATTTAAAATAAGAAAATTAAAGACATTTAGTTGAAATGAATCTAATATAATTAGGAACTTCAACAAAATGTCTTTTTTATTATGTTCAGCTAGATGAGGAGCATTTCAAATTCTTGGTGTATTTTTAACTTTCTATATTTAAATTTTATACTAACAGATAAATTAGGAATAATTGATAAATTAACGTAATAAAATATATATGTGAATATTGTGTGAATTTATAAAAAAGTATTGACATTTTATTAAATAGGGTATAAATTATTAGCAGTCACTTAAAGAGAGTGCTAAAACTAAAGGAGGTAATGAAAATGATTAAACCATTAGGAAGTAGAGTATTAATAAAAATGAAAGAAGGCGAAGAAACAACAAAAAGCGGAATTATACTAGCACAAGCAGCACAAGAAAAACCACAAATAGCAGAAGTAATAGAAGTTGGTCCAGGAGAGATAATAGACGGAAAACCAGAAGCTATGAATGTAAAAAAAGGCGACAATGTTATTGTAAGTAAGTATTCTGGAACAGAAGTAAAATATGAAGGTGAAGAATACATAATAGTAAAGCAAAATGATATATTGGCAATAGTATGCCAATAGGGACGCTCTTTTTTGGCAAGTTAGCCAACAAAATATCAGATTATTTGGTAAAATAGAAAGGAAGTATATAAAATGGCAAAAGTAATTAAATTTGGCGAGGATGCAAGAAAATCTTTATTAGAGGGGGTTAATAAGTTAGCTGATACAGTAAAAGTAACATTAGGTCCAAAAGGAAGAAATGTAGTATTGGACAAAAGTTTTGGATCACCATTAATAACAAATGATGGTGTAACAATCGCAAAGGAAATAGAATTGGAAGACAAATTTGAAAATATGGGAGCTCGTTTAGTAAAAGAAGTTTCAACAAAAACAAATGATGTTGCAGGAGATGGAACAACAACAGCTACAGTATTAGCACAAAGTATGATAAAAGAAGGAGTAAAAAATGTAGCAGCTGGAGCAGATCCAATGGCAATAAAAAGAGGAATTGACAAAGCTGTAGATACAGCTGTAGAAGGATTAAAAGAAATTAGTTCACAAATTAATGGAAAAGAAGATATCGCAAGAGTTGCAAGCATATCTGCTAACAATGAAGAAATAGGTACATTAATTGCAGATGCAATGGAAAAAGTATCTAAAGATGGAGTAATAACAATTGAAGAATCAAAAACATCAAATACAGAATTAAATGTAGTTGAAGGTATGCAATTTGATAAAGGATATGTATCTCCATATATGGTAACAGACACAGAAAAAATGGAAGCAGTTTTAGATAATCCATATATATTATTAACAGATAAAAAAATAAGCAACATTCAAGAAATATTACCATTATTAGAAGCGTTAATGCAAGAATCTGGAAAACTAGTTATTGTTTGTGATGACATTGAAGGAGAAGCTTTATCTACATTAATTTTAAATAAATTAAGAGGAGTTTTAAATGTAGTTGCAGTTAAAGCACCAGGATTTGGAGATAAGAGAAAAGCTATGCTTGAAGACATTGCAATTCTAACAGGAGCAGAAGTTATTACATCTGATTTAGGACTAGAATTGAAAGATACAACAATAGAACAATTAGGAAGAGCAAAACAAGTCAAAGTTCAAAAAGAAAATACAATAATTGTTGACGGTTCAGGAGACAAGAAAAAAATATCAGATAGAGTAGCACAAATAAAAGCTCAAATAGTAGAAACAAAAAGTGAATATGATAAAGAACAATTACAAGAGAGATTAGCAAAAATTGCTGGTGGAGTAGCAGTTATTGGAGTTGGAGCAGCAACAGAAGTAGAAATGAAAGATAAAAAATTAAGAATAGAAGATGCATTATCTGCAACAAAAGCAGCTGTAGAAGAAGGAATAGTTGCAGGTGGTGGAACAGCTTTGATAAATGTTATTGGTAAAGTAGAAAAATTAGTGAATAAATTAGATGCAGGAGAAGCTTTAGGAGCAAAAATAGTACTAAAGGCATTAGAAGAACCAGCAAGACAAATTGCAATAAATGCAGGACTAGAACCAGCAGTAATTATTGATAAAGTAAAAGAATCACCAGTAGGAACAGGATTTGATGCAGCAACTGAAAAATATGTAGATATGAAAAAAGCAGGAATTGTAGACCCAACAAAAGTAACAAGAAGTGCTTTACAAAATGCAGCATCAATAGCTTCTATGGTTCTTACAACAGAAAGCTTAGTAACAGATAGTCCAGAACCAAAAGAATGTAACTGTGGTGGACACGAAGGTGGAATGCCAACAGGAATGGATGGAATGTATTAATAAATAGTAATTAAAATATATCTTAATGTTAAAAATTTAACGTTAGGATATATTTTTTTGAGAAATGTATTGAATTATGTAAAATAGTATGATAAAATATATAGGAATTTTTTTAGAGGAGAATTTATGATTAAAAAATTTTTTAATAATCAAAAATTAATTAATTTCTGTCTTAGCACTATTTACATTTTGTACATTGTAATTATAATAGTAATGATAGGAATAGAAAAAAACAATGAAACCTCTACAAAAGAAATTAGTTCTATTAGTGGAAAAGATATGATACAATATGGTAAAAGAAATTTTAAAATAGAAATTCAAAAAGAAAGTTTTACAGAAATAAATAATAGTGAAATACAAGATGAAAATAATATTGAAAAAATAAACAATGAAGATGTAGAAAAAGAAGATATACAAAATACAGATGTAGATATACAGACAGTAGATAATGAAACAAAAGAAAATCAAGAAACAATAGAGGAACAATCTATTGAAAAAGAACAAAATATAGTAGATTTAGACATAGAACCAACAGAAATTGAAACAGCATCAGTAGAACAATCTTATCAGGGATTTGAAACAGTAGGAAAAATAGAAATTCCTTCAACAAATGTTAATATTCCTATTTTGAATAAAGTAACAGTAAAAGGAATGGAAAATGCGCCATGTTTATTATACTCAACAGGAGAATTAAACAAGTCAGGAGATAATTTAATTGTGGGTCATAATTATAGAAATGGAACAATATTTTCTGACAATGAAAATTTGCAAATAGATGATAAGATTTATATTACTTCGCTTGATGGAAATAAAGTAGAATATACAATATATGATAAATTTATAACAACACCTGAAGAAATAGATTATTTAAAACGAGAAACAGGGGAAAAACCAGAAATAACATTATCCT
This sequence comes from uncultured Clostridia bacterium, assembly GCA_947589015.1. GTDB lineage: Bacteria > Bacillota > Clostridia > TANB77 > CAG-508 > CAG-269. Next base: position 25,707 of record CANPZF010000023.1, on the reverse strand, counting down.
GTTGTACAGATGATGATGAAAATAGAATAATTATTTTAGCTAAAGCAAATTAATGTAAAAGATAGAAGATATCAAAAAAACGTTGTAAATTGTTACAACGTTTTTTTTGGTGGCTTCAAGTGGAATCGAACCACTGACACGAGGATTTTCAGTCCTCTGCTCTACCAACTGAGCTATGAAGCCGTAAAATATATATAAATAAAAATGGCGACCCGGAACGGGCTCGAACCGTCGACCTCTAGCGTGACAGGCTAGCGTTCTAACCAACTGAACTACCGGGCCGTAAAAACATGGTGGTCGCAATAGGGCTCGAACCTATGACCCCCTGCTTGTAAGGCAGATGCTCTCCCAGCTGAGCTATGCGACCATGTCCTTTCGACGAGATTTAGTATACAAGATTTTTGGAAACTTGTCAATACATTTTTCGAAAAAAATTAAAAAAATTAAAAAAACAGTAGCAATAAAAATATAAAAACATATTATATATCATACAAAGGAACAACAAAGAATAACATATTTCTTTTTAGAAAGGAGGTCTAGACTATGCCAGAGAATAGAGGATGCGGTGGTTTTGGATTTGGTGATGACTGCTGCTGGATAATAATCCTTATATTATTAATATGCTGTTGCTGTGGTGGTAACAGAGGAGGATGTTGCTAATCTTTCTTAAAAGAAAAAATCATTAATTACGAGTAGGATTCAAAATTATAAAATTTTGATCCTGCTCATAATTTATTTTTGACTATTATTTTCTATATTCATATTATTACCATATCGCTTAATTTTTTTTGTAGTTGTTTTCTCAAACTCTTTATCTCTAACTACAAACCCTTTAATGTGTTTATAATTTGGCAATTTTTTATTAACACTTGAGACTATATCAGACATCATTTTCCAAATTTCTTCTTTTGTAGGAACGGAACCTTTCAAGTATTCTGTAATTGCTTCTAAATTTGGATAAATTTGAGCATTTATATATGTTTCGTCATCATTTTCTTTGTGAATACCTAAAACTAAAGATTCTGAAATAAGAGGATTGTCATTCAAATAATATTCAACTTCTTCGGGATAAATATTTTTGCCATTTTTAGTGACAATAACACTTTTACATCTACCAGTAATATACAAATAACCATTTTCATCAATTTTTCCAAGGTCACCAGTGTGAAACCAACCATCTTGTATCGCTTTTGAAGTTTCTGTATCATTTTTATAATAACCAAGCATTACATTTGGACCTTTTACTACAATTTCTCCAATGCCTTCACTATTAGGATTGTTAATTTTATATTCAACATTTGGAATAGGTAATCCAGCAGAGTCATCTTTCTGATAAAAATCAGTATTTCCTGCAACAAGAGGAGAACATTCTGTTAAACCATAACCTTGTAAAGTATTTAAATTTAAATCTCTAAAATCAGAAACAATATTAGGATTTGCAGCAGCAGCTCCTACTATAAAAACTCTAAGTCTACCACCTAAAGTATTTTTTACTTTGTTTTTCACAATTTTTTTCATAAACCAAGGTAATCCTGAAAAAGGATTTTCATTTTGCTTTTTGTATTTATCTGGCAAAGAGGCATTCATATTTTTAATAATCTTTTTATGCAAGTTTTCTAAAAGTAAAGGAACACATAATATAACTGAAGGATGAAATTCTGCCATGTTTTTTGCAATATGTCTAAGTCCTTCACAATGAGCAATACTAGCACCACTATATATAGGTAACAAGAAACCTAAAGTACATTCATAAGTGTGATGCATTGGTAGTATAGAAAAAAATAAATCACTTCGTTTCACTTTTACAATTCCATAAGTTGATAAAATATTGGAGCAAATATTCCTTTGGGATAAACAGACACCCTTTGCATTTCCAGTAGTTCCTGAAGTAAAAAGTAAAATACGTAATTCATCAGGATTTATTACTATTTTATCAAAATCAGTTTGACCATGAAAATATAATTTTTTCCCTTCATCTTTTAATTTGTCAAAATAATTAGAACTAGTCTTTTTATCAAAATTAATAAAAAATGTATCTTTATAATGTAGTTTATTTTTATTTTTTAAAATATCCGTTAAATTTTTATCATCACTCAATAAACAAACAGATTCAGATATATTCATAAAATTGATAATATCATCAGTGTGTAATTCTTTATCAATAGGAACAACAATGCCAACAATAGATGATGCAAGATATGAAACACACCACTTGTAACTATTTTTACCAACAATAGCTATTTTTTTGCCAGAAAATCCTTTATTAATCAAATAAGTACCTAAATAAACCACGTCATTTTTAAATTCTTCATATTTAAGAGAATAAATGGAACCATCTAAATTTTTTAATCTAAAGGCAGTTCTGGATTTATAAATATTCGCAGAGCGATACAGCATATCTTTAAAATTAGTGACTTCTTCTGTTTTATGATATTTCTTTTTTAATTCTTCAGCAATGGTATTTTTGTTTTCCATAATGAGTCCTCCTATTTATATCTATAAAATATAGAATTAATATTTTCTGTTTTTTTAATGCTTCCTTCATATATAGATTGGCTATCGTTCTCTAATGGTATAGATAAAAATACGGTAGTTTTAAATTCTTGTTCTAAATTATTGGTAATATAAACATCAAAAGAAATTTTGCAAGTAAGAGAATCTAGTAAAACTCCACATTTTTTTAATAATGAACCATCATAAGTTATAGGAGATGAAGTATCTGTTAGTGTATAATCAGTTTTAATATTTTGATTAATATAACTTAAGGTGATTGGATTAGCTAAATTATTATATAGAATAGGGGTACTTAAATCAGCAGAATCTTCTGAGGTTATAGAAAAATCTAAACTATCTTGAATAACGTTGTTTTCTTCAATAGAACTATTAGCAAATTGATTTATACTTTTAAAATATAATTTTGGCTCTCCAATAATTGGTAAAGTGGTGAATTGAATATTATTAATTGAAACTTTTTTTAGTGTATTTTCTAGATTTTTTTCAGAAGAAGAACTATTTATAAAAAGTGCGATATCTGTATATTGATATAAATTTTCTATTGTAAAGTGGGAACTAGAACTTGTTTTATTTTTTGCATCACAGCTACTAAAAAAAACAACATTGTTGATACTAAAAACCGGATTTTCATTTTTATTTGCAAAGGACAAAATTTGATTTTCGAATTTAATTTTTGAAGAATAAGAGCTAAATAATATAAAGGCCAAAAATATACAAAGTATAAATAGACAAATGGCAATTATTGATAAAATAAATTTTTTTTTGTTCATAAAAATTAATTTATGTTAGTATTTATGACTAACATATTCTCCTTGTATAATTATTTAGGTTTTTAAAGGGTTACCCATAAACCCTTTTTTGCTTTATATGAAGTAAGTATATATTATTACATTTTCTGGATAAAAGCAAGATGCTTTATGATTAATTTAAAAAATTTCCAAAAATTTAAATTGACAAAAATAGACATAAAAGATACAATAAAAACAGGTGATATTATGGAAGCAAAAGATGAAAAAAAACTAAACATAAAACAAATTGTATTAATTTTAGCAATTATTGCTATAATTTTATATATGCATTTATTTTATAATTTATATTTTACAAAAACTACATCTTATGCCAAAGAAGTGAGTGATGAAACAGAAAAAATAAAGATAAGTAATGCGGAAATGATAGACATAGATAAGATAATACAAGAAAATGTAAAACAGGATATAAAAGAAGAATTTTATAAAGAAGAACAAGTGTTAGAATATATAACTAAATATCAAACAAATACAAAACTGCCTAAGGGTACTATACAAGTAATACAAGAAGGAAGGCAAGGCAAACAAGAAATTACCAAAAAAAGAATATATGAAAATGGAGAATTAATTTCTGAAGAACAATTAAGTACTAAAATTACTAAAGCTTCAATTAATAAAATTGTAGAAATTGGAGAAGGTGCTGGATCAAGCAATTATAAAGCAAAAGTAGGAGATACTGTATATGTTACATCAGATAGACTATCTGTAATGTCAGAGGCAAGTGAACAAGCGCAAAAAGTAGCAACATTAACAAAAGATGATGAAATTAAAATACTAGAACTTCAGGGTGGTTGGTATAAAATTATAAGTGGCACAACGAGGGGATTTGTAAAATCAGAAGCAACTACATATATAAATCCTAAACAACCTGAGAGTAAGGATACAACAACAACTACTAAAAGTAAAAATGAATTAACAGCTAATTTAAATATTAACATGAGTTTAAATAAGCCAAGTGGATTAACAGAAGAACAATTTACAAAAATACTAAAAGACCCAAAAGATGTAAACGGAATATTTGCAAATAATGCAAAATATTTTTATTACATAGAAAAACAATATAATATAAATGGAGTTTTTGTAGCTGCAATTGGAATTCACGAAAGTGCATGGGGAACATCAAAGATAGCAAACAATAAAAGAAATTTATTTGGGTATGGAGCATATGATTCTAATCCATATAATGGAGCATATGATTTTTCTGAATATTCTGAAAGCATTGACTTAATTGCAAGGGTATTAGTTAAATACTATTTAAATCCAAAAGGAACATCAATTTATGGAGGAGAAATAGCTGAAGGAACATATTATAATGGTGCTACATTAAAAGGAGTAAATACAAGATATGCAACAGATAAAAACTGGGCAAATGCAGTATATACACATATGCAATATTTATATAATAAATTATAGAAAAAACATATAAAATCTTGATATTTTTCCAAACTTATTGTATGATATATAGGTAAATATTTGAAAGAAACAATGAAAGGGGCTAAATAATGAAAAAAATAACAATAATAACATTATTAGTAGTAATCATATTTACAATATTTGCAAATATAAATGTTAGCCATGCAGTACAAGAAACAGCAATAGATGAAAGAACACAAAGCAAACTAATAGAAATAAAAGAAAGTGCTGCTAATTCATTAGAAGACTACAAGGTTAAATATGGTTCAGATGCTTATGGAACGGTAGCATATATTTTAAATATAGTAAGAATATATAGTATTCCTTTATGCTTTCTAGGAATTACAATAGGAGCAATACATAAATACATTATAGGTATTAGAAAGTTAGATACTTTAGAAAAAGGTATGGGATTGATTGTAACATTTGTAACAATTTTAATTATATGCCAAATTTTACCATTAGCGTTTGCAGTATTTGTAAAATTTGGGAGGGGGTAACGAATGAAAGTCTTATTTGCTGTAAGTAATGAAGAAATATCAGAAAAAATAGTAAAAAAATATCAGCAAGAATATAAGGAAATAATTTCTTATAAAAATGTTTATTACTTTAATGCAATTTTAAAAGAAATACAAAAAGATAAATCTTATGACAGAATTGTAATAAGTGAAGAATTAGAAACTTTTTCACACACTCAATATGATCAAATAGATAAATTTATATTTGATAGATTAGATAGTATTAGTGATGAAGCATCTAATATTAAAGGAAATGATATACCAATTATCTTAATTTGCTCTGATAGAAGAGCAAAGGGAGAACAGATGCTAGTAAAACTATTTGGAATTGGAATTTATAATGCTGTTATAGGAAATGATAGAGGAATTGAAGAGGTATGTGAATTAATATATAGACCTCGTTTGAAAAAAGAAGCAAAAAACTATTATAAAATAGATGTAGAAGAAGTAAACTATCAATCAGAGAATGAAAATGATGTTAGTGAAATGGAAATACAAAACATCCTTGCACATTATAAAAGCTTAGGTAAAAACGAAAATAGATATATAGATAGTTTTAATAATATTGCAGCACAATATAATGATACACAATTAAGAATCATAAGTAAATTTTTACCTTTAAATGTTAGAGCTGTTTTAGAAGAAAAATCAACTAAATATCAGCAAATAATGTCGTTTAATAATAGTGTTGCAAACAGTTTAAGATATGATAAAGAAAAACAAGAAAAAACAGGCCCTAGTGAAACATTATTAAAACCAAAAACAAAAAATTTACAACAATTATCTAAACCAGTAGTTATTCCGGCTGCTATGAATACAGGTGAAGCAAAAAAATTATTAAAAGTAAGAAATCAAATGGAAGAAGAATATTTACAACAAGAGGTTGAATATGTACATAAAAGAAAAGAACCCGTAAGATTTACACAACACAAACAAGAAAAAATGCCAGAGACTCAACAAACAACAGCAACGCAGATAGAAAATGTAAAAAATAGCATAACAGATATACCACAAGTTGCACAACAAAACATTAATCAATTGCAGCAAGCAACACAACCAGTGAAGAGAGGAAGAGGAAGACCTAGAAAAACAGCAATACCAGAACAAGTAACACAAAAAGAAGAACCAAAAAGAAGAAGAGGAAGACCAAAAAAAATAACAGAGCAAGAAGAAAAAAATCAAGTATTACCAGGATTTAATAATGAAAGTATAAATAATGAAAGTTCTATATTGCCAGGTTTTGATAATGAAAATGTAAATAGTGAAAGTTCTGTATTACCAGGCTTTGATAATGAAAATGTAAATAGTGAAAGTTCTGTATTACCAGGCTTCGATAATGAAAAAGTAAATAATGAAAGTTTTGTATTACCTGGATTTAATAATGAAGAAAACAATAGTGATAGTTCAATATTACCAGGTTTTGATGAAGCAAAAAATGATGAAATAATAACCAATGTATCTAATAATCAAAATGCTAATATAGAAGAAAGCATAGATAAAGTGATGCCAGGTGTAGAGAACAATATAAATGTAGTAATGCCCGATATAGACAATATGACAATTGTAGGTGGAAGAGATACTAGTGATAGGGGTTCAAGAATAGAAGAACAGTCAGTTCGTAGTGATTATGAATTACCAAGAAGAAAAATACCAAATAACAATTTATATGTAAATGACAATCAAATAGTTAAAAAAGACAATAATTATGTACCAACTAAAGATTTAACAAGCTTAATTACACCAGATAAAAAAATAGTTACATTTGTAGGAACTAGTAAAAATGGAACATCATTTATTGTAAATCATGTAGCCCAATTACTTTCAGAAATGGGAATAAATACAGCAATATTAGATGCAACTATGAATAGAAATTCTTATTATATATATACAAAAAATGAAGAAGAACTGAGAAATATAGCAACATATAGTTTAGAAAATCTAGCACAAGGAAATGATAGAGGAATAAAAATAAATAAAAATTTAACAGTATATACATCTTTAGCAGACGAAAAAAATTTAATAAATCGTGTAGATGATATACTAGAAACATTATTAATAAATCATTCTTTAATATTAATAGATTGTGACTTCGACTCACCACTAGGATATTTTAAGAATTCGAATGAAACATATTTAGTACAATCTTTAGATGTACTAACAATACAGCCACTTACAGCATTCTTAAGAGAATTAAAGGGAAAAAATATATTAGATGAAAAAAAATTAAAAATTATTTTAAATAAAGCCGTAAGATTAAAAGGTGTTACAGACAAAACTATAATAGGAGGGATGGCCTTTTATAATGACCCCTCAATGTCATTTATGACAGAGTTATTTGATAGAAATTTAATAAAATATATATCAATTCCATTTGAAGAAGAAATATATATAAGATATTTGGAATCTATTGTAAACTGTGAAATTTCATTAAAAGGGTATACTAAAACATTTATGCAAATACTAAAGGAACTAGGAAATATGGTATATCCATTAATTCCTTCAAACCAAGGAGCATATAAACCTCCTTCAATAGAAAATTCAAATACAAAATTTTCACCCAATATGAATAATACTTTAAATGAAATGAAAAGACGATATTAAAAATAGGAGGAAAAAGAAATGCCAGTAATAGCGATAGCAGTTGTAGGAATGTTAATAATAATAGTAATATCTTTAGTTGTATATAATGTTTCATTAAATAAAAAGATGAGCAAATATAAAAGTATTAATCAAAGAATAACGAATTTACAAGTAGTACAAGATTTTATGAATACAATAGGTGAAACATCTACAGTAGAACAGAAAATTCAAAAAATTAATGAAATTTTGATTGAAAAATATGAAATAAAATACTCAACAATTGTTGTATTTAATGGGGCAGAATACGAAATAAAGGCTTCTAATGTAGACAAAAGACATTGGGAATCTTTAAAAAAACTACAAGATGTAGATATGTTTAAAGATAGCATATCAACAGCTACTCCTAAATATGTTACTGTTAATAATGAACAAGAAAGATTACCATATCAACAAATGGAATTTGGAAGAGCTAAGTCAGCAATATTTTTCCCACTATATATTGATAACGTTTATATTGGATATTGGATTATAGAAAGTGGAACACCACATGATTTTGATAATGTCGACACTACTATATTAGAAGTAATTAAAGACAATATAGTATCAGTATTGAAGACTGTAACACATCAAAAAACATTAGAATCAATTGTAAGGAAAGATTTATTTACAGGATTATATTCAGAAGAATACTTATACGGAGAAGGAAAAAAAATTATAGATCAATATACAATTTCAACAATTTGTATGTTTAAAGTTATTAATCTGGAAGAAATTAATAAAAAATATAGTAGAGAATTAGGAAATGAATTTATTACAGTCATAAGCAAAGTTATATTAGAAAATATAGTTAATGAATACGTATTTGTAAGATATATGGGACCAAAGTTCGTAATAGCTTTTTCAGGAGTTGAAATAAGTGGAGTAGCAGACTTTATTAATGACATAAAATATAAAATGGAAAATTTACAAATATCAGTGGAGTACAAAGGAGCTAAACAAACAGCAAGTCCAAAAATAAATTTTGTTTTATCTTCATATTATAAAGGAACAGGTTTAGAAGAAGTCCTAAAAAAAGAAGAGGAATATTTAGATAAGGCAGATGTAAAAGAAAGTAATATAACTAATATTTAAAAATAATAAGGAGGTATCGATATGGATTTTGATAAAACAATGAGCTTTAGTGTAGAAAAAGAAAAAAATGCAAGATGCCAAGAAATTTTAAAGGAAGTGTATGAAGCACTTGTTGAAAAGGGATATAATCCAATTAATCAAATAGTAGGATATATTTTATCTGGAGATCCTACGTATATAACAAGCCATAATGATGCTAGAAATAAAATTAGAAAAATAGAAAGAGACGAATTGTTAGAAAAAATGGTAAAAAACTATATAGGATTAGAAGAGGAATAATTGCATGAGGATTTTAGGAATTGATTATGGTGAAGTACGAGTAGGAATTGCAATAACAGATGCATTAAATATAACAGTACAAGGTTTAGAAACTATTCAGAGAAATAATTCTGACAAAATTATATTAAGAAGGCTAGATGAAATAATACAACAATATGAAGTCACTACAATTGTTGTCGGGATACCATTTCATATGAACGGAGATTTATCAGAAAGGGCAAAAATTACAGAACAATTTATACATAAATTAAAATGCAAATATAATAAAATAAAAATAGAAACAATTGATGAAAGATTAACAACAGTAGAAGCTCATAAAACGATGACTCTTTTAAAAATCAACAAGAATAAAAAGAAAAATATAGTAGATACTATATCTGCGGAATATATTTTGGAAACATATATAAATAAATTGAAAAATACATTGCAAAAATAAAAAAAATAATATATTATAATAACATATAAGATTATTAATAATTAATTTTTGAAAGGAGAATATTATGGAGGAAAATTTTGAAGGAGAAGATTTAGATAACATAGTAATATTAAATGATGAGGATGGAAATGAAGTTAAATTTGAATTTCTAGATTTAATAGAATTAGATGAAGAGGAATATGTAGTATTATTACCAATGACAGAAGAAGGAGAAGAAGATGAGGGAGAAGTAGTAATTCTAAAAGTTGAGGATAATGACAATGAAGATTCAGAAGAAGAATCTTATGTAAGCGTAGAGGACGAAAATATACTAAATAAAGTCTTTGAAATATTTAAAGAAAAGTTTAAAGATGATTTCGATTTCGTAGATGAAGACTAACTAAAAAGGTGGGTAAATCATCCACCTTTTAATATATAAATAAGAGGAGGAAAAACAAATGAAGAATTTTTCAACATGGATGTTAGTAATGTTTGCGGTAATGTTTTGGGGATTCAGAGCTATAATGATATTAATGACCCAAATGGGAAATGATTTAGGAGGCATGGAGCCATTAAACATGAACTTAGAAATAATATTATCATTTGTGGTATTAGCATGTTTAGTATTGATTGTAAAAAGAAAAATGATAGGAGCTTTAATATATCTATTAGGATATGGAATGTATTTTGGTGTAAATTTATTTAATTATGCAAAATTAATGATGGAGCAATCAACAGAAATACAAATAACAATGCACATGAGTGCTTTTGTATCATTATTAGGAATGATATTACCAGTAGCAATATTATTAGATCTATTAATGGATAAGGGAAGAAAAGCAAATCCAAAAGATAAAAAGACAGATTGGTTTTATAAAAATGAGCAATTTGATAGAAAATATGACGAAAGAGCAGATAGAAACAATTATAGAACATTATAGTAAAAAATGTAAATATGTAATAATTTTAAATTTTGTTATTTTTATAACTTTGGCAAATCTCACTTTTTATTATACAATAGGGCACTGTGTAATAAATATATTAGTTGATAAATCAATGCTTGATTGGAATGAAAAATAGAAATTCTTATATACAAAATTGAGGAATGTTCACGGAAAAAGGATTATTAATATATTCTTTTTCTTTACACTCCTCAGCTTGATACATGACTTAGAAATTCTTGATAAAATCAATCAGCGCCCTCGTGAGGCGAGATTCCCTAATTGATTTTATTTAGAATTTCTACAGTCATTCCACGGCACATTCGTCGTTTCATTCAAAAGAATATATTAATAATCCTTTTAGCCTGAGTGAAAGAGGCTCAATTTTGTATATTAGAATTTCTTTTTGAATGTAATGAACAAGTTGATTTATCAACTAATATATTTATTACACAGTGCCCTATTGTATAATAAAAAGTGAGATTTGCCAAAGCTATAAAAATACCGAAACTTAAGTAATAATAAGGAATGGATTCGATGAAATCAAATTCGTTTTTTGTTATATAATGCAAAGTTTATAAGAAAATGTAACAAAGTAACAGATTGAAAGTAAAGAGGGTGAAGTCGGTGAATAGCAGTGAAGAAACGAAACTTAATATTAACTGGTATCCAGGTCATATGTCAAAAACAAAAAGACAAATTATGGAAGATTTAAAATTAATAGATATAGTAATAGAAATATTAGATGCTAGAATACCAATTTCTAGCCAAAATCCAGATATTACAGAAATCACAAAAGGAAAAAAGAAATTAATAATATTAAATAAATGTGATTTAGCAGAGGAGTATCAAAATCAAGAATGGATTAAATATTTTAGTGCCAAAGGAATACCAGCAATATTAACAGACTCTAATACAGGAAAAGGAATAGAAAATTGTATTAAAACAATTGAAGATATTATGCAACAAGAAATTTTTTTTCAAAATAGTAAAGGACGAGTAGGCAGAAGGATAAGGGCTATGATATTGGGAATACCAAATGTTGGAAAATCATCTTTCATAAATAGAATAGCTAAAAGAGCAACAGCAGGAGTAGGAAATAAACCAGGTGTAACAAAACAAAAACAATGGATACGAATAAATGATAAAATAGAACTATTAGATACACCAGGTGTATTGTGGCCAAAATTTGAAAGCGAAGAGGTAGCATTAAATTTATGCTTCACAGGAACAATAAAAGACGATATTTTAGAAAGAACAGAAATAGCATATCATTTATTAAAATTTTTATTAGAATGTGAAAGAAAAAAATTATGCGACAGATATAATCTAGAAGAAAAATTAATAGAAAAAATATTATCTAATAAAAATCAAGCCGAAAATGAAAATATATATGAAATCATGTTAGAAATAGGAAAAAAACGAGGATGTATTATCTCTGGTGGAAATATAGACGAAGAAAAAACAGCTAGAATTTTATTAGATGAGTTTAAAAATGGAAAATTAGGAAAAATAACAATTGAAAGAGCATAGAGGAATAAATAATGGAAGAATTAATTAAAATAAACAAAACAGATCAAGAAATAGATATGATGCCACCATTAGTATGGGCATATATTGGAGATTGTGTATATGAATTATATATAAGAACGAAATTAGTAAATGAAACTAATTATAAACCACATAAATTACATATAGAGGCAATAAAATATGTTAAAGCAAAATCTCAAGCTGAATTATTAGAAAAAATATATGATAATTTAACAGAGGAAGAAAAGGATATTGTTCGTAGAGGAAGAAATGCAGAAAATCATCATTTGCCTAAAAACTCAAATGTACAAGAATATATGTATTCTACAGCTTTTGAAGCTTTAATAGGGTATTTATATTTGAAGAAACAAAATGAAAGAATAAAGCAATTATTAAAAAAATATATTTCTTAAAAGCGAAACGTATTTTAAAAGACAAAAAATTCATAAATTACTTGAAAAATGTAACAATTTATAGTAAAATATATATGTCAAAAAACAAAGCCTTATACTTAGCTAAGAAAAAAACACCCATTTTTAGCTCAGTTTAAGGAACAAAAAAATTAGGAGGTGTATATTAATTATGACAAAGGAAAGAAAACAAGAAATCATTAATACTTATAAAAAAGAAGAAAACGATACAGGCTCACCAGAAGTACAAATCGCACTTTTAACAGAAAGAATTAATGAATTAACAGAACACTTAAAAGTTCATAAAAAAGACAACCATTCAAGAAGAGGACTTTTAAAAATGGTTGGAAAAAGAAGAAATATGCTAAACTATTTATCTAGAAAAGATACAAATAGATATGCAGCTATTGTTGAAAAACTAGGATTGAGAAAATAATTCTTATCAAAAGCCCAGGCTTATTTTAGCGTGGGCTTTTGTGAGATTATTGAATATTGTTTAATAAATTTATTAATAATAATTATATGAAAGTAAGTAAGAATTAGAAAGTAGCTTGTATCATATACTAACATATATATAAATACTAAAAAGAAAGCTAATTAAAAGTTAATATATGATAGAGGTTACATCTAAACTTACTTGCAAATAAAATATTAAATATGTCATAAAGAAAGGAAGTAAATTAATATGTTTAAAACATATGAAACAGAACTAGCAGGAAGAAAATTAATACTAGAAACAGGAAAATTAGCAGAACTTGCAAATGGAAGTGTGTTAGTACGTTATGGAGATACATGTGTACTAGTAAATGTAACAGCTTCAAAAGAACCAAAAGAAGGAATAGACTTTTTCCCATTATCAGTAGATTTTGAAGAAAAATTATATTCAGTAGGAAAAATACCAGGAAGCTTTATGAAAAGAGAAGGAAAGCCAAGTGATAAAGCAATTCTAACATCAAGGGCAATTGATAGACCTTTAAGACCATTATTTCCAAAAGACTTTAGAAATGATGTGGTAGTAGTAGCAACAGTACTTTGTGTTGAACAAGATAATTCACCAGAAGTTGCAGCTATGATAGGAGCTGCTGCCGCTTTAGCAATATCAGATATTCCATTTGGAGGACCTACTGCAGCAGTAAATGTTGGATTAGTAGATGGAAAAATCATAATAAATCCTAAAGAAGCAGAAAGAGAAAAAAGTGATTTAACATTAACAGTTGCAGCAACTGAAAGTAAAATAACAATGATAGAAGCTGGAGCAAATGAAGTACCAAATGAAGTTATGCTAGAAGCAATAAAAGTAGCACATGAAGAAATTAAAAAATTATGTAAATTTATTGCACAAATACAACAAGAAATAGGAAAACCAAAATTTGAATATAAATCTTTTGAAGTTGACCATGAAGTATATGAATATATTGAGCAAAATTTCAAAGAAGAAATGAAAGAAAAAGTTCAAGAAGAAGACAAAGAAACAAGGGACAACAATATAGCTGAATTATCTGATAAAATAGCAAATAGTTATATAGAAGAATTTGGAGAGGAAGCAGCAGAAGAACACAAATCAGATATAGCAGAAGCAATATATAAGCTAGAGAAAAAATGCGTAAGAGAAATGATATTTTTCGAACATAAAAGAGTTGATGGAAGAGCATTAGATGAAATAAGACCATTGTCATGTGAAGTAGGATTACTTCCTAGAACACACGGAAGTGCTTTATTTACAAGAGGACAAACACAAGTAATGTCTGTTGCAACATTAGGAATGATTTCAGAAGAGCAAAAATTAGATGGAATAGATACAGAAGAGTCAAAAAGATATATCCATCATTATAATTTTCCAAGTTATAGTGTTGGAGAAGCTAGACCTTCAAGAGGACCAGGAAGAAGAGAAGTAGGACATGGAGCATTAGCTGAAAAAGCTTTAGTACCAGTATTACCTTCTAAAGAAGAATTCCCATATGCAATAAGAGTAGTATCTGAAGTATTATCTTCAAATGGTTCTACATCACAAGCAAGTATTTGTGGAAGTACATTATCATTAATGGATGCAGGAGTTCCAATAAAAAGACCAGTTGCTGGTATTTCTACAGGATTAGTAACAAATCCAGATGATGATTCTGATTATATAATGTTAGTAGATATACAAGGTCTAGAAGACTTTTTTGGAGATATGGACTTTAAAGTAGGTGGTACTGAAAAAGGTATTACAGCAATACAAGTTGATATTAAATGTGATGGATTAACTTATGAAATAATTGAAGAAGCATTTGAGAAAACAAGAATAGCAAGAAAACATATCTTAGATGATATTATGATGCCAGTAATTTCTAAACCTAGAGAAGATATTTCTGCTTATGCACCAAGAATTATTAGTACAACTATTAAAGTTGAAAAAATTAAAGATGTAATTGGAAAAGGTGGAGAAACTATAAACAAAATAATAGATGCAACTGGAGTAAAAATTGATATAGAAGAAGATGGACAAGTATATATTTATTCAAATGATCAAGAAAAGGCAAAACAAGCTTTAGAGATAATAGAAGATATAGTAAGAGAAGTAGAAGTTGGTGCAATTTATTATGGAGAAGTTGTAAGATTAATGAACTTTGGGGCATTTGTAGATTTAGGCTTTGGAGGAAAAGAAGGACTATTACACATATCAAAAATCTCTAAAGAAAGAGTAAAAAATATTGAAGATGTTTTACATGTTGGTGATAAAGTAGCAGTTAAAGTTACAGATATTGATGAGCAGGGTAGAATTAATTTAAGTATGAAAGATTTGAAAGACAGTAAAGATAATGAAGAAATACAGGAATAAGGTAATAAATAAATGATATAAAAAGAGTGATAGATTTCGACTACCACTCTTTTATGTTGAGAAATTATGTAAAATATGATATAATAAAGGTGTAACTAAAATAGTTTTTTTGAAAAGAAAGGAGAGACATGATTATGTCGACAAGAAAAGCAACGAGAAGAACGCGGAGACCAGCAACTAGGACAAATAGCGGAAGATTGGCAGATAACAAAATAGCGAAAGCTATTTGTATAGCAATTATCCTGCTGGTGGTGGCAAATTTGGTAGTGACTGTACTGCCGGTGATTCTGTTTAGGCTGCCACACGTAGTGTTTATTGTAGCAGCAGCAACCATAGTGATATGGAGGCTGGTAAGGGCAATCCAAGAAAGAAGAGGCAAGGCAGTTGCCTTGTGGATTTTCCTGGCTATCCAGGTCTTGGGTTTTACATTTCAAACAGTTTTTCACTAAACAGCGGATCAGGCAGATCAGGCGGCACAGGCGAAAAGGTCAAGATTTACGCGGGAGAGCTATATCTCCCGCTTAAACTCTTTTTATAATGGAATTTATCAATTAAAAAATAATAGAATTAAAATTATTGTAAAATAATAATTACAATGATAAAATATGCATATATAATTTATTAAAAGTGAGGAATGAGCATGAAAAATAAAAAAATAATGATATTTTTATGTTTAATTATTTTAATTGGAATTATTATTTTTGCAGTATATAAATACAGTGATAAAAAACAAGAAAATGAAGAAAAGCAAAGCGAAGAAGAAATTTTGCAAGTAAGTAATACAACAGATGAAAATGCAGAAGAATTAATAGGAGATGGAAGTAAAGAAAACCCATATTTAATTCAGAGTATAGAAGATTTAGTTTTGATTTCAAGAGGAATAAATAATGGAACAATAGGTAAAGGAAAAATATACAGTTTAGAAACAGATTTAGACTTTAAATCCAAAAACTCATATGTAGAACCAGATAAAACAAACTTTTTAGAATTAGGAGATATAAATCAAAACAACGAAGTAGAAACCTTATATCAAGAACTAACAACAGGAACAGGATTTATACCAATAGGGAAAAATGAGCAAACACCATTTTCTGGAGAAATAATTGGAAATGGACATACTATTTCAAACTTATATTGTAAAAATGCTAGAATTTATAGTGGACTAATAGGAATAGTATCATCAAATGAGAATGAAGAAACAAAAATCTCTAATATAACAATAAAAGATGTAAATGTAGAAGGAAATAGTGCTGGAGCTCTAATAGGATACTGTTATCAATCTTCTAATGTAATTATAGATAATTGTAATGTGATAGATGGAAATATAAAAGCAGGAGGAGGAGCTGGAGGCTTTATAGGTGAAGCATATAATACAAATTTAAATATCACACAATGTAAAAATACTGCTAAAATAACAGGAACTATAGTAGGAGGAATGATTGGAATTGCACCAACTAATATAGAGGTACAAAATTGTTATAATGAAGCAGATGTAAAAGGAGATTTTTATGCAGGAGGAATTATTGGAGATGGATATAGCTCAACAAATCTAATAATAAAAAAATGTTATAATTCAGGAAAGATAACAGGAAATGTATCTGCAGGAATTGTTTGTAGCAAAAAAGCAGATATAGAAGATACTTTTAATTTAGGCAAAATTGATGGAGAAAATTTAGGAGCAATAGTATCTAATAGCGATACAGAAAATGTAAGTATTAATATAAATAATTGCTTTTATTTAAGAGGAACATGTGGAAGAGGAATAAAAGGAATAGAAGATATAACAGGCAAAGTTGATAGTGTAACTGAAGAAGAAATGAACAATAAAATAGTTACAATTCACAACTAAGTCAATTTTTAGATTATTAACGTTTCGATATTGGTAGTATATATATCTATTTATAAATCAACTTGTTCATTGCACTCGAAAAGAAATTCTAATATACAAAATTGAGCCTCTTTCACTCAGGCTAAAAGGATTATTAATTATTCTTTTGAATGAAACGACGAATGCGCCGTGGAATGACTGTAGAAATTCTAAATAAAATCAATTAGGGAATCTCGCCTCACGAGGGCGCTGATTGATTTTATTTAGAATTTCTAGGTCATGTATCAAGCCGAGTCGTGTAAAGAAAAAGAATAATTAGTAATCCTTTTTCCGTGAACATCCCTCAATTTTGTATATAAGAATTTCTATTTCTCATTTCAATCAAGCGTTGATTTATAAATAGATATATATACTACCAATATCGAAACGTTAATAATCAAAAAATTGACCTAGATGTGAATTGTAACCATAAAATATCGGAATTAAAATAAATTTTCGCAAAACTCTTGCATTTTTGGGAAAAAATGGGTATAATATGTAAAGAAACAAAGTAAAGACAGAAGAGTGGGAACAAATCCCACTCTTAACTTTTGTTAAAGGAGGGTATACTTTGGCAAGTATAGAAGAAAAAGTAGAAAATCTAATACAAAGCAAAGTAGAAGAAACAGGATGCGAATTATATGATGTAGAATATGTAAAAGAAGGAAAAAATCATATATTAAGAGTATTTATAGATAAAGAAACAGGAATAAACGTAGAAGACTGTGAAAAAGTAAACAATGCCATAAATGACATTTTAGATGAAGCAAATTATATAAAAGATTCATATTATTTAGAAGTTTCTTCACCAGGTATTGAAAGATTATTAAGAAAAGATAAGCATCTAAAGCAAAACATAGGTAGTGAAATAAATGTAAAACTATTCAAAAAAGATGAAGAAGCCAAAAAAGAATACCAAGGAATATTAAAAGAATTTGATGAAAATACAATAACAATTACAATGGAAAATGATAAAAAAATAGAAAGAAAAAATATAGCACAAATAAAAACCATATATAATTGGTAAAAGGGAGGAATAGGAAAAATGAAAAATAAAGGTATAGACAACAAAGAACTAATACTAGCACTAGAAGAATTAGAAGAAAAAGGAATCAAAAAAGAATATTTGCTAGAATCTATAGAAACAGCCTTAGTTACTGCATATAAGAGAAATTTTGATTCTCTAGAAAATGTAAAAGTGCAAATGGACTTACAAACAGGAGCAACACATGTATATGCAATTAAAGAAGTACTTGAAAAAGCAAATGATAGTGCATTAGAAATAAGTTTAAAAGAGGCACAAGACATAAATAAAGACCTAAAAATAGGAGATTCAGTAGAAGTAGAAATAGTACCAAGAGATTTTGGCAGAATTGCAGCACAAACAGCAAAGCAAGTAATAATACAAAAACTAAGAGAAGCAGAAAGAGAAATAATTTTTACAGAATTTAATGATAGAAAAGGAGAAATTGTTTCTGGGTTAATTCAAAAGGCAGATCATAATATAGTTGTAATGGATTTAGGAAGACTAGAAGGAGTAATGCCTTCAAAAGAGCAAATACCAACAGAACATTACAAAGTAAATGATAAAATAAAAGGATATGTTTTAGATGTAGAAAGAGGTGCCAAAGGAGCACCACAAGTTATAGTTTCTAGAAGTCATCCAGATTTTGTAAGAAAATTATTAGAATTTGAAATACCAGAAATATATGAAGGAGTTATAGAAATAAAGAGCGTTTCAAGAGATCCTGGACATAGAAGTAAAGTTGCAGTATATTCACCAGATCCTAATATAGATCCAGTTGGCTCATGTGTAGGACAAAAGGGAGTAAGAATTCAAAATGTAATAAATGAATTAAATGGAGAAAAGATAGATGTAATAGAGTGGAATGAGGATCCATCTATATATATAGCAGCAAGTTTACTACCAGCACAAATATTGGCAGTTGATATAAAAGAAGAAGAAAAATTTGCACAAGTTATAGTACCAGATGATCAGTTATCATTAGCTATAGGAAAATCAGGACAAAATGCAAGATTAGCAGCAAGACTTACAAACTGGAAAATAGATATAAAATCAGAAACACAATTTAGAGAAATGTTAATGAAAAAACAAGAAGAGACTCAGAATGAAGAAAAAGTAGAAACAGAATAAAAGAAAATAGCAGGCATACAATAAAAGGAGGGACAAATAATGAAAAAGCAACCTCAGAGAACATGTATTGGATGTAATAGCAAAAAAGACAAAAAAGACTTTATAAGAATAGTAAAAAATAAAGAAAATGAAATAAGTATTGATAGAACAGGAAAAAAAGAAGGTAGAGGGGCATACATATGTGATGATATAACCTGTTTGGAAAAACTAATAAGATCAAAGAGATTAGAAAAAGTATTTGATATGAAAATATCAAATGAAATCTATGAAAATTTAAGAGGTGTGATTCTTGATAAATAAGAAAATATTAGGATTAGTGGGATTAGCTGCAAGAGCAAGGCAAATAGCCTTTGGAGCAGATAATGTAGAAACAGAGATAAAAAAGAAACAGGTTCATTTAATATTAGTATCTAAAGAGGCATCACAAAGAACAAAAGATAAATTTATAAAATTAAGTAGTGAATATAAAATACCAATAATAATAGATGGAGATATAGATGAAATTAGTAAATCTATAGGAAAATCCAATAAAGCAATTATTGGGATAAAGAATATAAATTTATCAGCACAGATTGAGAAAATAAATAATGGGGGTGATATTATTGGGTAAGATAAAAATACATGAAATAGCTAAAAAGCTAGGCTTAACCAGTAAAGATGTGCTAGAAATGGCAGAAGAGTTAAAAATAGAAGCAAAAAGTCATCTAAGCGGAGTAGATGAGGAACAAGCAAAACAAATAGAAATGGAATTAAGAAAAAAAGTAAATTCAAAAAATGAAAATAAAAAGAAAGAATCAAAAAAAGAGCAAAAAGCACCTGTTATTATAAGAAGAGAAGTTATTATTGCTAAAGATGAACCTGTAAAAAAACAAGAAGAAGTAAAAAAACAAGAAAAAAGAAATAATATAGGTTTTATAGAAAGAAAGCAAAATAAAGATTATAATATTGTTTATAGAAATAAACCATCAAAACCAATGACTGTAAGTGAATTGTTTGGCTTGAAAAAAGAAGAGAAAAAGGAAGAGAATGTTATAAAAACAGAAAAAAAAGAGGACAAAGAAGTGACAAAGGTAGCTGAAAAAGAAATAATAGTAGAAAAGACACAAAGTATAAAAATAGAAGAAACAAAAAAATTAATAGAAGATAAAGTTTCTTCAAAAAATGAAAAAATAAATAAAGAAAATAAAAATGTAGACTTTATTAAAAAAGATAATAGAGAAAACAGAAATAATAATGGATATTATAATCAAAATCGAGATAACAGAAATAATCAAAACCATAATAATAGAAATAACAATTATCATAATCAGAATCGAGACAATAGAAATCCAAATAATAACTATAATAAACCTAATAATAAATTTGAAAAAAGACCTCTTGATGAAAAAGGAATAGAAAAAAATATAAAAAATATTATGTCAGTAGAAACTGTCGAAAAAGAATCTGTTAGAGAATATAACAAAGCTATAGATAAGCAAAAAGTTAATAATAAATTTGAAGAAAATAATAAAACAAATAAAAAATCAAAATCTAGAAAAAATGGTAACAATTCTTTTGATGAAGGAAAATTAAAAAGTTTAAAACAAACTAATAGATTATCTAATATGTTTGATGAGCAAGATGGCGGTATGCTTGATTATTATGATTTAACAACCGAACGTGGTAGAAGAGGTAAGAAAAGAAATAATAAAAATCAAGAAGAGAGAACAAAACAAAAAATATTTAAATTAACTAAAATAGAAATTCCAGAAAATATAACAGTTAAAGATTTAGCTGCAGAAATGAAAAAGACAACAGCAGAAGTTATAAAAAAACTATTAGGATATGGAATAATGGCAACTATCAATAATGAAATAGACTTTGATACAGCATATCTTATTGCTCAAGAATTTGGAATAAATGCAACTAAAAAGGAAACAATAACAGAAGAAGATATACTATTTGACGAATCAGAAGATAGAGAAGAGGATTTAGTAACAAGACCACCAGTTATTGTTGTAATGGGTCATGTTGACCATGGTAAAACTTCTTTATTAGATGCAGTTAGAAAAACAAATGTAATAGAAGGGGAAGCTGGAGGAATTACACAAGCAATAGGTGCATATAAAGTAAAAATAAATGATAGAGAAATTACATTTTTAGATACACCAGGACATGAAGCATTTACAGCAATGCGTGCTAGAGGAGCACAAATTACAGATATAGCAATATTGGTTGTAGCAGCAAATGATGGAGTTATGCCTCAAACTATAGAGGCAATAAACCATGCTAAATCAGCAGGAATTCCAATAATTGTTGCAATAAACAAAATTGATTTACCAGACAGTAATCCAGACAAAGTAAAACAAGAATTAATGGCATATGATTTAGTACCAGAGGAATGGGGAGGGGACACAATATTTGTACCAATATCTGCAAAAAAGAATCAAAATATAGATCAACTATTAGAAATGGTATTATTGGAAGCAGATGTATTAGAATTAAAAGCAAACCCTAAAAAACAAGCAAAAGGTGTTGTTATAGAGGCAAGACTAGACAAAACAAAAGGTGCAATTGCAACAATGCTAGTTCAAAGAGGAACTTTAGATGAAGGAGATACTATTGTAGTTGGATCTTCTATTGGTAGAATTAGAGCAATGAAAGATGACAAAGGTAAAAAAGTAAAATCAGCAGGACCATCTACACCAGTAGAAATAATGGGATTAACTCAAGTTCCAGAAGCAGGAGATACATTCTATGAAGTAAAAGATGAGAAAATGGCTAAACATTTAATAGAAAGAAGAAAAAATCAAGCAAGAGAAAAAGCAATAAATAATTCAACCAAAATAACTTTGGATAATTTGTTTAGTCAAATGGAGCAAGGAAATTTAAAACAATTAAATTTAATAGTAAAAGCAGATGTACAAGGATCTGTAGAAGCTGTAAAACAATCTTTAGAAAAATTAGTTAATGAGGAAGTAAGAATAAAAGTAATTCATGCAGCAGCAGGAGCAGTAAATCAATCAGATGTAACACTTGCAAAAGTTTCTAATGCAATAATTATAGCATTTAATGTAAGACCAGATAATGTAGCTAAAGAAATGGCAGAAAAAGATGAAGTAGAAATAAAACAATATTCTGTTATTTATCAAGCAATAGAAGATGTAGAAGCAGCAATGAAGGGAATGTTGGAGCCTAAATTCGAAGAAAAAGTAATAGGAAATGTAGAAGTTAGAGAAACATTTAAAATATCAAATGTTGGAACAATAGCAGGAAGTTATGTATTAAACGGAAAAGTAGAAAGAAATGCAGGAGTAAGAGTTATTCGTGACAATGTTGTTATTCATGATGGCAAATTAGCAACATTAAGAAGATTTAAAGATGATGTAAAAGAAGTATCAAAAGGATTTGAATGTGGTATTCAAATTGAGAATTATAATGATATAAAAGAAGGAGACATAATTGAAGTATATGTTATGGAAGAAATAAAGAGATAAACTAGTTGTGTAAAGGAGGAAGCTAAATGAGTAAATATTCACAAAAAGTAGAAGCACAATTAAGAGAACGAAGAAGAAGTAATACTATAAATAAGTGTGAAAATGAAACGGAAGAAGAAATAATAAGAAGAAAAAGAATAAAACAAGAAAAAAAGCTTGTTAATAGAATTATAAATAGAATGAACGATGAAGATAAAATTGAAAAAAGAAATAGAAAAAAAGAAAATAAAACAAAAAAGAAATTAAGAGATAAATTTCAGGAAGCATTAAGAACAGGTAATCCAGAAGAAATTGAAAATGCAAGAAGTGCAATATATTGGAACGAAGCGTACAAACAATTGCAAACCCAAGAACCTAAATATAACCACATAACTGAAAGAATAGGAGGAGACTATAATGACAGATAGAGGTAATACTAGGATTCACAAAATTGATGAAGAATACAGAAAAGAATTAAGTCAGATTATACAATATGAATTAAAAAATCCAAATATTACAGGGCTAATTAGTGTAACAAAAGTAAATGTAACAAATGATTTAAAATATGCAAAAGTTTATGTTAGTATATTAAATTCTAAGAATATAAAGGATACTATTGCAGGATTAAAGAAATCATCAGGATTTATTAGAACAGAATTAGCAAGAAGAGTAAATTTAAGAAATACACCAGAACTTATTTTTGAATTAGATGATTCTATAGAATATGGTGCAAAAATAGATACTATTTTAAAAGAAATTTTACCTAAAAAAGAAGATAAAAATTAATGATGATGGAGGAAATAATGACATTAGATGAAATTTTAGAAGAAATAAAAGTTGCTAATAGTATAGTTATTTTAACGCATGAATCTCCAGATGGTGATGCTATTGGAAGTAGTTTAGCAACAAAATTTATGGTAGAAAGTTTAAATAAAAAAGCAGATGTTATAATTCCTGAATATTCAAGATTATTTAACTTTTTACCAGGAGCAAATGAAATAAAAAAAGAATCAGATGTAAATGAATATGATTTAGCAATTTCAGTAGATTGCGCAGATATAAAAAGATTATCCAAAAGAGAATATTTTGATAATGCTAAAACAACAGTTGTGATAGATCATCATGGAAGTAACAATATGTATGGAGACTTGAATTATGTAAATCCAGTTTCTCCAGCATGTTGCGAAATATTAGTAGGAATATATGGATACTTTAATATAACAATTACAAAAGATATAGGTACTTGTCTTTTGACAGGAATTATTACAGATACTGGAGGATTTAGACATAGTGGAATAGAAAGTGAAACTTTTGAATTTACAGCAGATTTAATACGAATAGGAGTAGATGTTCCAGATATATATAAAAGAGTAATGAAAACCAAAACAATACCATCATTTGAATTAACTAAAAGGGCAATTGATAGGTTAGAAATACTAGAAAATGGAAGAGTAACATTTACATATATAACTTCTGCTGATGAAGATGAAACTGGTGCAGAGGTAGGAGATCATGAAGGACTAGTAGAAATAGGAATGGAAATAGAAAATGTTCAAGTATCTATATTTATAAGACAGAAAAATAATGAAGATATATATAAAGTTTCAATGCGTTCAATAAACAAAATCAATGTATCAGATATATGCATTTTATTCGGAGGAGGAGGACATCCTTGCGCTGCAGGTTGTGCAATTCAAGGAAATGTAGACCAAGTAAAAGAAAAAATAATAAATGCAGTAAGAAAAGTTTTAAAATAAATATTTGTGTAAAGATTAGAAGGTATTTATAATGGATGGAATAATAATAATAGATAAACCACAAGGATGTACTTCTCATGACATTGTAAAAAAAGCAAGAAAGTATTTAAATAAAAAAGTAGGACATACTGGAACTTTAGATCCAATGGCAACAGGAGTGTTGCCATTATTAATTGGTAAAGGAACATTATGCTCAAAATATTTAGTAAACCATGATAAAGTTTATCAAGTAAGTTTGCAACTAGGGAAAAAAACAGATACTGCTGATGTAGAAGGAAATATAATACAAGAAGAAGTAGTAAAGGAAGAATTTTTAGAAAGGCAAGAAGTAGAATTAATATTAAAATCATTTATAGGAGAACAAGAACAAACACCACCAATTTATTCTGCAATAAAAGTAAATGGGAAAAAATTGTATGAATATGCAAGACAAGGTAAGGAAGTAGAGATACCTAAAAGAATTATAAATATTTATTCTATTAACAATACAAAAATAGATAATAATAAAAAACAGATAGATTTTGAGGTGCATTGCTCAAAAGGTACATATATAAGAACATTATGTGAAGATATTGCTAAGAAAATGCAAACAGTGGGATATATGAAAGAACTAAGAAGAGTTAAAGTTGGAGAATTTGATATAAATGATGCAATAGATGTAAATAAAATAGAAAAAATATTATCAGATAGGGAATTGTGTGAAAAATATTTTATATCTATTGAAAAGTTATTTAAAAATATGTCACAAATAATTCTAGATAATAAAAAATTAACATTATTTTTAAATGGTGTAAGGATTAACTGTAACTTAAAGGATGGAATATATAGAGTATATAATGAAGGAAATTTTGTAGGAATTGGAATAATAAAAAATGGGCTATTAAAAAGAGACATTGTAATAGATTGATTTAAAAACTTTTATTTGAATTTCGAAATTTTTCTTGTAACTTTGGCACTTCTCACTTTTTATTCTACAATACGGCATCATGTAGTAGATATATTAGTTGATAAATCAACTTGTTCATTACATTCAAAAAGAATTTCTAATATACAAAATTGAGCCTCTTTCACTCAGGCCAAAATGATTATTAATATATTCTTTTGAATGAAACGACGAA
>CANPZF010000022.1 GCA_947589015.1 uncultured Clostridia bacterium | reverse complement strand
TATATTACTTTATATAATATTATTGGTATAAAAAATTGGCATATCAAAATTTGTGGAAATTGTGGTAGATACTTTTTGACACAAAAAGAAAATGTTTCATACTGTGAAAGAATTGTTACAGGAGATAATACTTGTAAAGATATTGGGAAAAAAGAATATCAAAAAAGAAAACAAGAAAGTGATGAAACCTATCGTAAATATAGAACAATTGGAACTAGAAAGAAAACTCGTGCTTCTCGAAATCCTGAAATAGAAATCTACCAAAAAGATTTAGAACAATTTAGAAAAATTGGTACAAAAATGTATAAAGATTTCTGCAATGGTAAAATTTCACAAGAGGAATTTGCTAAATGGGTTGAAGAACAAGATAAATAATATAAAAGAACAACAAATATGTTAATATTTGTTGTTCTTTTTATTTCAATTCTTTCATTAAATCATAAAAATTTTTTGTTTTTAATTCTTCCTGTAATTCTATTTTATTGTGTATATACATATCCATTATTAATTCATACATACTATCTTTTGATGT
This sequence comes from uncultured Clostridia bacterium, assembly GCA_947589015.1. Classification (GTDB taxonomy): domain Bacteria; phylum Bacillota; class Clostridia; order TANB77; family CAG-508; genus CAG-269. The sequence goes on along the minus strand of CANPZF010000022.1, from coordinate 32,127 downwards.
ATCTAAATAAACAAAAATAATAACTCTTAATGCTTCTGATGCTATTTTCTCAATTTGCTTAGCATAATAATCTAAAAAAATAATATTATACTGTGCATTATGAACTATCATATTTCTTAATCTATATATTAACAACAACATTTCTTTTAATTTTATTTCATTATCGTTTAAGAATTTTCTCGCTATTTCATTGTTATTCAATATGTTTTGTATTTCTTCTAGTTTTTCAATATCCACTTCATTCTGTAAGTTAGATTTTAATTCTTCTATATTGTCTATAAAACCAAATAAATTAATCTTTTGCATGTAATTAAACTGACACTTTTTTGACAGTTCTTTGGAAATTTCTATTTCAAATTTGCCATCACTATATGTATTCACTTTACTACAAAAATATTGCCAGTTCTTCCAATATAAATTAGGAATGTTTTTTCTTGCAAAAAAATATGGAAGTAATGAACTTATAATATTATATTTTTTATCATTTTCATTTGTATCTAAAATACTTTTAGGAAATTCTTGTTCAATTTTAAATAAATTTTCTATACAAATCCAATAATTCAAAATTTTATCTTCAGTTGCTCTTGCCTCTCTTCCTTTTCTAAAATATCTTGAAGAATTTTTAATAATCTTTGATACTTTACCATTATTATTTATAATATTTTTATCATATTTTTTATATAATTTATATAAATTTTTTAAATCCGTATAATCATCATATCGTAAGGACTTAACATCTTGATAAAATTCTTGATTTTCTTGCATTGTTCCACCTTGAGAATATAATTCTCTTTTTTTATTGAAAACAAGGTAATCAGTAAAATCAGCTTCAATAATACATTCAACATTATGATAAATATGCATTACATCAATTGCATAGTTTAATTCTTTTTTTACATATTCAATACTATTATCGGCATCTATTCTTTCTATACATATAGAGCAATGTATTTCATTTTTTTTAAATTTTTCTTTTGATTCTTCTCCCCATATTATTGGTTGGTTATTTTCATCTTTCTCAAAATCAAATTTTGGAAACATTTTATAATTGTAAATATGAACATTGTTAATTTTTATATTAACATTTTCACCAGAAATTCCTTTTAATACTACTACATAATATATCTTTTCTTTTTTCTTTTCAAAGCATTTATTTAATATATCAAATCTATCATCAATTGTTAAATTGTTCATATATTCAGCTTTATTTTCATTAGATTTTATATCTATATTTCTTGGGATAGGAAATTTAGAACTAAAAATTCCATTTTCATAAATTCGGTAATCATCAAATATATCTATCATTAATTCAGAAATCTTTTTAGGACTATAACCATAAATTGCCAATTCTATTATCAACACTTTAGTTAAATATTTTATTTCGTCTTTAATATCATCTAATAACTCATCAGATTTTAATAATTTCATCAGTCTTTTATAACATAGTTTAGCATATTTTCCATCCTTATAATCTTTTTTTAATTTCTTACATAGTTCTAATGTAAAAGATTTATCTGATAAAATATGCTCATTTATTTTTTTTATAAAATCACCACAGTATTCTCTCAAAATTATATCTTCTTTTAGAAAATCTCCCAATTTTTTTCTAAAAAATTTTAAATTTCTAACATTATTTTTTTCATTTAATTCTTCAATAATCAAGTCTATTATTACATTAAAGTCTAAAATGCAAAAATCTTCTGAATAATCTTTATATTGTTTAGATGTAAAATCAAAATATTCAATAAAGAATTTTTGCTTTTCATTTAGCACTTCTCCGTAGACTTCTAAAATTCTATTAATTCTCATAAATACTCCTTTGTATACGGTTATATCATAAAAAGTAAAATTAATCCATCACTTTCAAGTAATTTTTAAAACAAATTTTTCAAGATATTCATTAATAAATTTTTTATTATCTCTTGCATTTTGTTATCATTTATTATATAATTTATCTTGTTAACAGTTGTATTGTTCTCTCCCACCCATAGGTATGCCTGAAAGGAGGTGAAAAAGGTAATGGCTGGGAGTATTGAAAAAAGAGGAAAGAATAGTTACAGATTAAGTTGTATTGCTGGATATGACTTGCAAGGCAAACCTATTAAGAAAACTAAAACCGTTCATGGAAGTAAAAAAGATGCTGAAATAGAACTTGCAAAATTTGTTGCAGATGTTCAAAATGGTATGGTTATTGAAGGTAAATCTCTTAAATTCTCTGAATTTACTGAAATATGGAAAAGAGATTATGGTTCAAAAGAACTTGCACCATCAACTTATAAAAGATATGTAAGAATGTTAGAAACAAGACTTCTACCCTACTTTGGACATTTCTACATCAATAAAATTAAGCCAACAGATATTATGCAATTCTATGACTTACTTGGCAGAGATACTCAGTTAGTTAGAAAAAAAGGCAATAATGGAAGCAAAACATTAAAACCTTTATCTAGCAAAACTATATTAGAGCATCACAGGTTACTTCGTGCAATGCTACACAAAGCTGTTTATTGGCAAATAATAATATCCAATCCTGCTGAACGTGTTCAACCACCTAAAACTAAAAAGCCTAAAAGAAAATACTATGATGATGATCAATGTAAAGTTTTATTAGAAAACTTATCACAACTAAATGAAGAACAAATTAAATATAAAACTGCAATCATCTTAACAATATTTACTGGAGTTAGACTTGGAGAGCTTATGGGGCTTGAATGGAATGATGTTAATTTCAGAGATGGAATTATAAGTATAAATCGTTCTAGTCAGTATTTAGCAGACAAAGGAGTATTTACTAAAGTACCAAAAACAGAAAGCTCTATTAGAGAAGTAGCAATACCTGATTTTGTCATTTCTCTACTTGAGGAATATAAGTTATGGTATGATGAACAAAAATCGCTTTATGGCGAATTATGGACTAATTCTAATAGGTTATTTGTACAAGCTGATGGCAAACCTATGCACCCTTCTACTATTAGCAAATGGTTTGTAAAATATGTAGGTACAATTGGACTACCTGTAATTAACTTTCACGGACTAAGACACACAAATGCTACATTGTTAATAGCACAAAATATTGATGTAGCAGTAGTAGCAGCAAGACTTGGACATGCACAAATTACAACAACATATAATTTCTATGTTCATCCAATTATTTCTCATAACAGAAAAGCTGGATTTGCATTACAAAACTTGCTACTATCAAACAATTAGTCTAAAACTTTTTTCACTAAGTCATAAACCTTTTTACGATGTAAAAAAGTAAAAGACTACTAAAAATATTTTTAGGTTTCCCATAGTATTTTACTGAATTTTTATTAGAAATATCAATAGTTTTGGAGATTTATTTCCCCAACTTTTTCCCAATTTGACATAAGGGTGACATTTTTAAGCATTATTGTAAACTAATTGGAGAATATAAAAAATCGTTACAACTTAGTTAGCTGTAGCGATATAAGTTTGGTTGGGCTGCGGGGGTAAGACTCGAACTTACGACCTTCGGGTTATGAGAATTTACGCTATGATAAATTTTAGAGAAATAAACGATAAGGATATTAGTTAAATCTAATATCCTTTATTTTGCTATTTATTTTAAGTTACTAGACTACTTTTCAGGAGTAATTTTCGATTATTATAATTACATATATTTTCATAATAATTAAACAAATTCTTCTAATATATTTCTATATCTCTTATTCCTTTTGATTCTCTTTTTATTTTTTCTATTTGTTTTTCATCTGATACAGCAATTATAGCTTGTACAGCAAAATTATTAGTTGCTTTTTGTAAATTTAATAGCAAACTGTCTATGCTTCCATGTGTTTGAACTTCAAAAGCATACATTACTTTTCCCATATTTCCTATTTGTGCTTGCCATATAGCATCATCAACAGCCCCATTTGCAATTTTAACTTCTGATTTACTTTCAAATCCTAGCCAACGACCTATTTCTACTATTTGGTTTATTATATCATTATGAATAAACTGTTTTTCATCTTTTTCAATTTGTATGTCATCAATTGTTTCTTCATGATTTTCTTTTTTAGATAATGGATATATAATATCCCAAAACATATAATCGACTACCATTTGTTTTACATTTTTGTAAAACTCGTCCCATCTTTTAGCTATATCATTACATCCATATAATAAATCTATAATTCGATTTTTTATATTTTCCAATCCATTTAGTTCAATTATTTTATCTGTGATATATTTTTTATTTCACCAGACAATCATTGACCAAAGCTTACCTATATACTCAACAAATTCATCTTGTGTCATGTTTTTTATTTTTTCTTTAGTCCATGATTTATAATATTCTTTTCTTTCTTTTCTTTTATAGCTTCATTTTCTTCCTGATTAATTATCTGTTTTTTATATAATTCTATTACTCTTTTTAGTTTTATATCATTCATATTTTTTCTCCTTTTATAACCATTGGACTACATCATTGTCTAATTCGTGTTTTCTTTGTTTCCAGTCTGGCATTTGAATAGTTAAAAAATTATAAAAATCTTTATTATGATAAGGATACATTAAATGTGTTAACTCATGTAATATAACATATTGAATGCATCTTCTATTAGCTTTTAGTAAATATTCATTTAATGTAATTTTATTTTTTGATTGTATACAGCTTCCCCATTGAGTCTTCATCTTTCTAATACAAACTTCTGGCTTATCAATGTTATATTTTTTATAAATTTTTTGATATAATTTATTAGTTTCTTCATTAAATATTAAATTAGCCTGTTCTCTCCACCATTTATTAAAAAATTTATTTGCATATTCTTGATCTTTGATATCCTTTAAATATATATTTATATTTTTTTCTTCTACAACAATTTTATTTTTTAATGATGTATTTTTATATATTCTCATATCTTTTCCTAAAAATTGAGTAGATGTGCCTGTTTTTATATCTAATAAATTATTAGTTCCTTCTGCTATTCTATATTTTGTTATTTGTTTATCTATCCAGTCACTTTTTTTATATAAGAATTCTTCAATCCAATCTTGTTCTGTATTTTTAGGAACTGATAAATTAACTTTGAAATTGCTATATACTTTTAAATGTATATTCTTTATATTTTTTTCAATTATATTAACATTAATTTTTCCATTTTGTTGGCTTAAATTAATTTCAAAGTTTTTTATCATATTAATTCCTCCTAAGTTTATTGTCAATATCTTACTATTGCAATCTTCATTATTTCGTCAATAATTAAATCAATAATATAAATATTTTTGTTAGTTACTTCAATTCCCAATTCCTCAAATATTTCAAATAAATAATCATCTAATATTCTATGTATTGCTTTATGGACCATCTCGTTATTTTTCCAATCTCTTTTGGTATTATCTGCTATAGCCTTTTTTATATTTATAGAATAATCTGATATTTTTTCTTCAATTTCTTCTGAAATAATGCTAACCTTTTCATTTTTTAATATAGTAATTATTACTCCATAAAAAGCCTTACTATCACTATCATTGGCTATTTTAGATGGATAATCTCTCGAAACTCTGCCGTTTCTAAAATCATCAGCCATTATTTCCATATTTTCATAGTATTTATCCGCATCTCTATTTTGTTCATATTCCGCAAGAGTCTTTTTTATCTTAGTTGAAAATTCTTCATATAAAATTGGATCATCATATCTAATTTGCTTTAATTCTGACTCTATTCTGGTTTTAATTGCATCAGCTCTTGCTTCGTCTGAATCCATTGAATTTAATAATCTCTCCATTTCTTTTTCATCTCCAATAGAAACCGGAGAAATAATTTGAGTAACTTCTGAAGCATTCACAAAAGTATCAATTAGATTCTTTATTCCTTCTTCATATTGAGAATAGTCTATTTTATCATCATATCTAACTATAACTGCATTTTTTAATTTTTTAAAAAACAAATAATCTTGTCGATATTTTTCTATTTGATTTATACCTACTTCAGTAAAAATCTGTCTATTTGTTAAAGCCAAATTTAATGTATTAGCAAATTCTTTTAATTTCGTATAAAAGTCTTTTCTTACCATTTCATCTTTTAATACAAGCTGCCATTCATTCGATGTTGCAGTACTCGGTATATTGTTAAATAGTTCCCATAACTTTTTATTTAATTCTTCTAACCTATTCTTTTCATCAATTGGTCCAAAAATTGCATCTTCTATATCTTCACTATCATATTCATTAAATTTTGATTCTGCATCATTATACATATCTATGGCTTTATTTAGTTTAGAAAAAACCCCCCAATAATCAACTATAAGTCCAAAATCCTTATTTTTATACACACGATTTACACGAGAAATAGCTTGAAGTAAATTATGTTCTTGCATTGATTTATCTATATATAATACTCCCGCTATTGGTGCATCAAATCCAGTCAAAAGTTTATCTTTTACAATAAGGATATTTATTTCTCCTTCGGGATTTTTAAAATTATCGCAAACACTTTCATCATATTTTTCATCATTATCTCCAAATAAAGGTTTTACTATTTTCTCATGATATTCTTTAATTCTTTTTATCGCTGATAGTGTATTTTGGTCATCTTCACCTTCTTCTTTATCTCCAAAAGTTATTATAACTCTTGGATTCGCCGCTTTCATGTTTTTTAACACCTCAAACATTTCAACCGCAGCTCCTCTAGAAGAACAAACTATCATAGCTTTTAGGCCTTTGGGTATACAATAGTTTATAAAATGATCGTATATATCAAAGGCTAATAAATTTATTCTGCTACTAGCTATTGCTAATTTAGAAAACTTACTATATTTCTCCTTCAATTTTTTCTTCATATCATCTGTTAAATTTTCAGTTAGGCTTTCAAAATATGTATCAATTGTATCTGAAGGATCGTTCTGTTTAACCTTCCTTCCTTCATATACTAAAGGAACAGTAATTTTATCTTCAATTGAATGTTTCATTGTATAATTATGTATTGGACTTCCAAACTTTTTATACGTATTTTTTTTCTTAGAAGATATTAAAGGTGTTCCTGTAAATGCAATAAGTGTCGCATTTGGTAAAACTTCTCTCATATAATTATACATTGAACTATATTGTGATCTATGTGCTTCATCAATAAGCACATAAAATTTTTCACTGTCAGCCTCTAAATAGTGATTTTTACAAACTGTCTCAAATTTATTAATCAAAGTAGTAATTACTATGTTGCTTTTATCTTTTAATAAAACTTTTAATCCCTTACCCGTGCCTGCTCTGACTGGTTCCATTTGAGAATTGGCAAAATTATCTCTAATTTGCTTATCAAGATTGATTCTATCAGTAACAATAATGAATCTTGGTATCTCTTTTGCTTTCTTTAATTGTATCATTTTTACCAACATTACCATTGTTAACGATTTACCACTCCCTTGTGTATGCCAAATTACTCCTCCTTTATGTTCACTTTGATTATTTTCAATTATTCTATTCATAGCATTTTTCACCGCAAAAAACTGCTGATGTCTTGCTATCTTTTTTATATTGCTATCATAAATAATAAAATATCTTATTATTTCTAACAGTCTATTTCTTTCTAATAAAGACACTGAAATTTTGTCTTGTTCTAATACTTGTCCATCTGGCGAACATTTCATACATATATCTTTTTGCCAATCCAAATAATTTTCATCTTCTCTCCATTCAACAAAATAATCGGCTGTTGTTCCTGTTGTTCCATACACTACTTTATTTGGATTTACTGCTAATACTAACTGACTATACTTAAATAACTGAGGTATATAATCTGGCATCATATTTCTTACATTTTGTAAAATTCCTTCTTTTATATCTATACTGGATTTTTTACATTCAATTACTACTAATGGAATTCCATTAACCATTATCACTATATCTGGTCTACAATACTGTCCATTAGATCTTTCTACGCTAAATTCTTCTGTCACCTGCCAAATATTTTCAGCTGGATGATCAAAATCTATATATTGTAAGTCAAAAGATTGTTTTACTGGCATGTCTTTATCTATTGTGATATCTTCCTCTAAACTTATACCTAATGTCAATAAATTGTAAACTTCTTTACTTGCTAAACTTAAACCTTGTAGCAAAGATGAATCTAAAGCTTTAACAGCTTTTGAAATTGATTCTCCAGAGAAATTAAACTCATAACCATTATATTTATATGTTTGCTTGTTTAAAAATCTTATTAATTCATCTTCAAAAATTACATTTGATAATCTTCCTCTTTTATTTTCTGCTTCACTTCTTGAAACATAAGTATATCCTAAATTTTCTAAAAATTTTATCATTCTATCTTGACATTCTGGTCTTTCATTAAAAATTAAATGATTTGGCATTTTTTAGCCCCCTATCTAAAATCTATTTTACTCTTACTACTCCCAACGTTAATAGTTCTATCATTGTTTTTTGTTGATTTTCTATTAATTCTAATTTTTCTTTTTGCATCTTTATTTCTTCGTTATATAAATTAATTACTTTCACAATTCTATTTAATTCTTCATCATTTACTGGTAATTTTATTTTTCCTTTTATAAAATCATTAGCTTTCACAGCTTGTCTTTCGTATATACTTCCTTCTTCATATTTTCTGACTTTATTTAAGAATCTACTACTAGTTAAAATAGCTTCTAATATAGCTGGATTATATTTTTTATTTATTTCAAAAGTAACATATATTGGAGAAAAGATTGCATTTCCAAACCTATTTAAGCATATTACACCAAATTTTAAGTTTGCAGGATTATAACATAAATCATTTTTATGTGTCACTTTATAGTTTTTTTCTTTATCTTTTACTAAGAAATCTCTATTATATTTCTCACCTTTTTTATATATTCCATCTATTGATAAAGTAACATGTGGATATATGTCGCTTTTTTTTGCATATTCCTTTCTTTCTTTTAATATTTCTTTTAGAGGTACTTCTTTCCATGATTGTTTTGGCTCTAGTATTTTATCAAATACATATTTCTTTTGTTCTTCAACTTTAATTATCAATTCTTTTTGATAATTAATTAAATTATTCCATTTTTTTAGTAAATTGGATATCTTTTTTTGTTCCATTTTCGTTGATGGATAAACAATTGGAATGGCTTTTATATTGTTTTCATATATATGTACAACAGAATGTCCTTGTGCTAATTTAGCTTTGATTCTTATTATTTTTTGTGTTCCATTTTGAAATGAAATAAATCCTCCATCAACTTCATCACTATTGTATATTATAATATCTCCACCTGCATATGCATCTTCATTTCCCTCATAGCATATACATTTTCCTATTTCCTCTGCTGTTTCTCCTGATCCAGTAAATAGTAATGTACCATTTTTTATTTTTGTACTTTCTTTTGCTACTTCATCGCTTATATGATTAATTGCTTTTTCACATATATATGAATATTTAGTATATATATCTCCATATCCTATACATGGTTTTCCAGTTTGTTGCATTTCATATCCTGGTATACCTCTTCCTTTTGAAAAAATACCAATATTTTCTAATTTATTTTCAATCCAATCGACAGGTACTATTCCAATGGAAGTATTCTTATAATTTTGGGGTAAAATGTTTCTTTTTATTAAATCTATTCTTTTTCTAACTTCTTCATTCATATTCCTAACTCCCTTAAGCATTCATCTATTTCATTTTCAGTAATAGATATTTGTTCTCTAAGTTTGTCTATATCTATATTTATTTTTTCTATATCTATAAATTTTTCTTCTTCGTATGTTTCTATATATCTAGGTATATTTAAGTTATAGTCATTCTCTTTAATTTCTTCTCTAGAAGCAATATGACTATATTTTTTTTCTTCAACATTTTCACCATTAATATATCTCTTATATGTTTCTACAATCTTTTTAATATTATTAGGTGTTAATTTATTCTTTGATTTTTCCTTTCCATATTCTTTAGATGCATCAATAAATAAAATATCCGAGTTTCTTTTTCCTTTCTTAAAAATTAAAATGCATGCTGGAATTGATGTTCCATAAAAAATATTTTCTGGCAGTCCTATAACCGCATCAATTAAATTTTTTTGAATTATTTCTGATCTAATCTTTCCTTCTGATGCACCTCTAAACAAAACTCCATGAGGAGCTACAGCAGCTATTCTGCCATTTCCACTCATACTAGCAATCATGTGCATTAGAAAAGCCCAATCTCCTTTACTTGCTGGAGGAATTCCATAATCAAATCTATGAAATTTATCGAGTGATGGTTCCATTTTAAACTCTACTTTTTTTCTATTTTTATCATTTTCAGTAGAAACCTCACCTCTTGGATTAAAACCTGCTGCCCACTTATCTTTACTAAAAGGCATATTAGCCACAATGCATTCAAATTTCATCAAATTTCCATCACTATCAAGATGTTGCGGACTGGCAAGTGTGTCACCCCATGCAATTTTTGCATCCTTTATATCATGAATAAACATATTCATTCTAGCCATAGAAATTGCAGAACTACTAACTTCTTGTCCATAAATTTGCACATTATTGAAGCCGCCTCTTCTTGCAGCTCTGATTAAAAGTGAACCCGAACCACATGTTGGATCATAAATTCTATCCCCTGGTTGTGGATTAACTATTTGTGCCATTATTTCTGAAACTTCCTGTGGTGTAAAGAAAGAGCCCGCTTTCTTTCCTGCCATTGTAGCAAACTCTCCTATCATATATTCATATGCATCTCCAATTACATCAGAAGGTACCTGTTCTCCGTTCGTTTCTATCATACTTGGCCTTAAATCTAAGTTTTCGAAATCTTCAATTAAGTTTCTAAGCATTGGATTTTTTTGTTCTTTTTTTCCTAAATTTGCTTCACTATTAAAATCAATTCCCCTAAATATCCCTGCTAATATTGGATTTGAACTCTCTATGCCTGTTAAGGCTTCACTAATTTTTGTTCCTATATCATTCGCATATTTATTTTCATCTATATATTCAAAAGTGTGCTCCCTTTTTAAGCAAAAAGGTAAATTTTCTATTTGCCTTTCTAATCTTATTCCAAAATACTCTTTTTTTAAATTTTCAACGCTTTCCTTATATGTATCACTTAAATACTTTACAAATAACATTGATAAAACATAATCTTTATAATTAGCGGCATCTATACTATCCCTAAATGTGTTCGCACCTGCCCATAATGCATTTTTGATATCCTCTATATTAGTCATTTTTACTTCCTCCTATTTCATTTATAAAATTTTTAACTATTACAATACTCTTCTGCTTTTCTAATTCTATTTTTTGTAATTCAAATTTTCTCTTTTTTATAGTTTTTATCCAATATTCACCTAATAAGTCTTGCTGTTTTTCACTACATATTTCAATATTAAATTCTTCTATTTCTTTTCTACCTATAGATGGAATAATTGCTCCAACAGAACTTTTTTTAACAAATTTCTCAATATTAATATTTAATATAGCTGCTAAATATTTTGCATTAATTTCTTTAGCTCTAATTATAATAAGGTTATTCCCTGCATAAATATCTTCAGGAATATCTTCTATAAAATTAATATAAGTGGGATTAATTCTTTTTAATAAAATATCATTCTTTTTTATTATTACTGATTCATCTTTTTTAAATTTATAGTCTTTATTAATATAAGATATTTGATTATTTTCTAATAAATTAGCTGGTGTTAACAATTTTTTTTCTTCATTTCCTTTTTCGAGTATGCAAAAAATAATTTCAGCAACATTTTTTAATTTTTTTAACATATTTACCTCCTAAAAACAAAAGTAGCAGTTAGGATACTACTTTATTTTTAATACTCTGGAAGTTCTCCTAAATTATCTTCTTCTACTTTATTTGCATCAGTTCTTAGATATTTGTTATTTATAACTCTGATGTCTTCTCCGGTTGTCCAATAACCATATCTTAAATATTTAGTTTTTGCAGAATTTGGATTTTGATTAATAAAATCAATCATTTCTGCTTTCGTACATTCTTTTGATGCCCACTCATTTTTATCGTTTGTCCATTTCATTTTTGATATTACTTTACATCCATGTTCATCAGTCTTATAATGAACCTTATCTACATAAACCATATTTTGTCCTCCTATACTATAAAACTAGCATATTAGATCAATTTGACTTTTCTATGAAAAAAATGTATACTATCATTAGAAAAGAAGATAGCAATAAGTTGCTCAAGCATAGCATATACCTAATTTATATGTTGTGCTTTTTTATATGCAAATTTATGCTAACATATTTCTTAAAGTTTGTCAAGTTTTTTAGCTGTTTTTTATTTACAGTTTTGTTTTTTGTTCTTTTTTTATGATTATTGCACTTCTTTTTATTATTTTATCGCTCACAATCTCTCGGATCTTTTATTTTTCGCTTTTACTTTTTCCTATTCCTTTTCATCTAATTCTTTTAGGTCTTCTTTTATATTAGGAACATTTTTTACTACTTCATCACACATTCTAATTTCTTTTCTAACCTTATTTAATTCAATAGTAACAGTATTTATTTGTTTAGTTATATTTTCTTTCTCTGTGTCGTCTTTCGTATTACTCCTTCTGTAATATAATCTATTTCTTGTATTTAATAATACAATACTACTATTCCTTTAGGCTTGTATTTCTTTTATATGGTTCTCTTTTTATAGTTAATTTTTCTGCTCTATAATAATAGCTATAACCCATCAAATATAATATCGATTATATCTCAACATGTAGATGTGGCAGTTGTGGCAGCAAGACTTGGACATGCTCAAATATAAGTACAACATTCAATTTTTATGTTCATCCTTTAGCTTCTCATAATGCACATTATATATTCGTTTAAACTTATTTTTTTCAAATTCGAATCTTTCTAGTCTAACAAATCTAAATAATTAACTAATTCTTTTGTATTTTTATCTTCTCTAGTATATAATATAAATCCAAATGTGCTTGATAATGGTATATATGAATCTAAAAAAGCCAAGTTAATTCTCGGCTTTTTATTAAACTTCTCAATTTATATTTAATTATTTATTAGAATTATTCAAAAATTCCATATTAAATATAGCTCTTATTGCTCTTATTAAAAACTTTATTCTAGTCTGCAGTCCATCTTGAATAAAAATCATCATTTTCCGCTTTTAATGCATTCTTTATTTTATTATAAGTCTTTTCGTTTTCTGGAATCATACTAATTGTATTAAGCATACTAGATATTGTACTTCTAATATCATTTAAACATTTTTTTGTCTTTATCCAGTTTTGTGGACTAAATACTTTGTTTACTGGTTGAGGTTCCGCAGATGCATTAATCAAAGCTGTATTTAGACATTTTCCTGACATTCTAATTATATAATCTAGCATATCACTTTCTTCTAATTTTTTAAGTGCTAAAGATGGACTTATAACTGACTCTCCTGGTATTCCATTAACTATACTAAAAAATAATGACACACCATATAATTGATGGTATGGAGCATAAGCTCTCATAGCCAATAATGATTCATTTAATCCAAGCAAATTATCTTTAGTCCAATAGCTTAATACTTTTTTTCCTAAAATATTCAAAGCTTGAACATCTTCTGGAGCATAATCTTTTTTAAATAATTGATCAAAATATTTATCAAATATTTTGGTTGGACTATATGCAATATTAGGTCTTTGAGAATGCCATGTCATTAAATATTTTCCTAACAATTCAATATCAATAACATACTTATCATCTTTGGATGCATTTTTTTGTTCCCCTCTTTTTGTTATTAATTGCCCCATGCTATATTTTTGCTCAAAAGTTTTCTTTATAGCTAAAACCCTTTTATCATTGCTTCTTAAGTCCCTTGCCTTTACTGCACTTTGAGAATTAGTAGATGTACTTATCTTATCACCTGTTTCTCTATTAGGAACTTCATAAAATCTAAACATTATATATGAATTATCTTCTTCTTTAACCTTTTCGCTACATGATAATATTGTATTTAGTGACTGACAACCATTTACAACACTAAATCCTTTTAATTTTAATTCATTATTTTCCAATTGCATTTTTGTACAAATAGCAGTTATACCATTATGATAGAAAAAGAAATTATTTGAATCATTATAAATACTGTCTTTAATACCTTTATTAACCTGATTGCTAAGTCCTAAAGATTGTCTTACATTCTTTTTAAATAAAGCTCCATCTTTTATATGCGGTATCTTTATACATTCTTTAAGAGGTATCGCAGCGATAACCACATTTACTCCAGCTAGTTGCATTTGCATAAATTTTCCATCTGATAATAATATTGTGTAGTCTATATTAGGATTTTCTTGACCTAACGCAATATCATATCTTCTTTCTAACTCTTCTTCATTAACAATTGATAAAGAGGCTGAAAATTCTTCTGATATAGCTATTTGTTCTTGAAATGTTTTTAAATCATATTTTGCAGACTCTGTTAAATTGTTTGGAATAATTAATTCAAATTCAATATCATAATCTTCATCTAATGCTAAACTTATATCTGACAGCCTCTGCTTTAATTTATTATTCGCACTTTCCTGTAACCTTACTAAATCTTTAAGTTGAATCCATGAAGATAATACTTCTCTTAAAGGTTCTGCATTAATATTAGAGCTTTTATAATATTTACCTTGAATTATATGAACTATAGAATTAGTATCATCTATATATACAGCATCTATTTGTTTATCATCTGGACCATCTGTAACTGCATATTTAGTTTCATCTTCATTTAAATTATAAATATTTCTTAAATACCAAGCTACAAATCTCTGACCATCATTAGGATAATTATTTTGATAATAAGATTCCTTTATTTCTTTTTCAATTTTTTCTATAATATACATCATATACTCCTCTTTATAATATAACAACAAATTATTACATATATTTATTTTTATGCCACCTTTTTAGAACTTCATTTTTTTATATAAATTCTTGGCAAGTAATTATAATCTTTTTCACTATTTTTTTAAATTTCCATTATAATTGGTATAATCATAGGATTTCTTTTTGTCTTTGTAAAAATATAATCTCTCAAATTTTCTCTTGCTTTAGCTTTAATTGTTGCCCAATCTCTAATTCCTAATTGTTCACATTTTTTTATTTCATGTCTTACTACAGATTTGACATCATCCATTAAATTTTCTGATTCCCTTACATAAACAAAACCTCTTGAAATAACATCTGGTCCTGCTACTACTTCACCTGTTGATGAATCCATTGTTAAAACAATTATAATTAAACCATCTTGTGATAAATGTTGTCTATCTCTTAATACAATATTTCCAACATCTCCTACACCTAATCCATCTACCAAAACTCTTCCATTTGGTACTACTCCTGTAAATTCTGCTTTATCTTCATTTATTTCTAGTACTCTTCCATTTGACATCATAATTATGTTGTCTTTATCTATTCCCATACTTTGTGCTGTTTCACTATGTGCTATTAATTGCCTATATTCTCCATGTACTGGTATAAAATATTTTGGCTTTGATAATGCTAAAATTAATTTTTGCTCCTCTTGGCAAGCATGTCCTGAAACATGTATATCTTCTAATGAACTATATACAACTTCTGCTCCAATTTGCATTAAATCATCTATAACTTTAGATACAAATTTTTCGTTTCCTGGTATTGGTGTTGCAGATATTATTACTAAGTCATTTTGTGTTATTTTTACTTTTCTATGGTCCCCTGCTGCCATTCTAGTCAATGCCGACATCGCTTCTCCTTGACTTCCTGTTGTTATTATTACTAGTTGTTCATCTGTATATTGACTAATCATATCTATGTCTATAAAAATGTTTTCTGGTGCTTCTATATATCCTAATTCTCTTGCAGTTTGTATCATATTTATCATGCTTCTTCCACAAACTGCTATTTTCCTATTATATTTTATAGCTGAATTCACAATTTGTTGAACTCTATGCACATTTGAAGCAAATGTGGCAACTACTATTCTTTTCGTACAATGTAAAAATAACTTGTCAAACACTTCTCCTACTGAGCTTTCAGACATTGTAAATCCTTTTCTTTCACTATTTGTACTATCTGACATTAATGCTAAAATACCTTGATTTCCAAGTTCAGCTATTCTTCCAAAGTCCATTATTTTTCCGTCTATTGGTGTATAGTCTACTTTAAAATCTCCTGTATGTAGTATTGTTCCTACAGGTGTTGTTATTGCTAACATTACTGAGTCTGGTATACTATGTGAGCTTCTTATAAATTCAACTTTAAAATTTTCACCTAAATTTAATACTTGACCTTGCATAACTTCTATTAAATTTGTGCTTCTTAATAATTTGTGTTCTTCTAATTTGTTTCTAATTAGACCTGCTGCTAGTCTTGGAGCGTAAATTGGAATATTAATCTTTTTTAATAAATATGGTACACTACCTATATGGTCTTCATGCCCATGTGTAATTATCAATCCTTTTATTTTATCTACATTTCTTTCTAGATATGTAATATCTGGTATTACTAAATCAATTCCTAACATATCGTCTTCTGGAAATGATAGTCCACAGTCTACAACAATTATTTCGTTTTCATATTCAAAAACTGTAATGTTTTTTCCTATTTCATGTAATCCTCCTAAAGGGATTATTTTTAGATTTGATTTTTTAAAGATTAATTTTGTATTATTTTTATTGGTATTATTTCGTGTTCTTCTATTTCTTCCATTAATTATTCCTTCAGTATTTTGATTTTCTTTATTTTCATTTATATTTTTTATACTTCCTATTTCTGTATCATCTTTTTTATTTCTCCTGTTTATACTTTTTGTATTTTTTCTGTAATTTCTTCCTTCTGAACCTCTTTGTATTTTATTTATATTTTCTTGTTTGTTATTTAATTCTTCTGCCATATAATCTCCTTTCTTCTAATAAAAAAACTTAAAAAAATAGTTTAAAAATTTAAACTATCTGATCTAATTTATTTACTTAATACATATATTTTTGCTTATGTAATAGTAAAGTTTATATTTTTTATGTGGTCTTTTTTATCTCTTAACTCACATTTTATAAACTTTCTAACAAATTCCGATCAATATTATTATTTACACTCTGTTTGTTATTATACTACTATTCTTATAAAAAGTCAATTGTATATTTTTTTACTTTATTTAATACATTGTAATATTTTTGAAATCATCTCGTAATATAGCTTACACATTTACATAATTTATTATGTAAGTTTTATTAATTAAAATATTTTTTGTTAAAATTATATAAATATTATTATATTTTTCTATTGGAGGTAAAAGTGAAATTTCAAAGATTAAAAGATTTGCGTGAAGATAATGATAAATTTCAAAAAGATATTGCTAATCTCTTAGGTATTTCTCAGCAATACTATTCTGAATATGAAAATGGTAAAAGAACAATAACCATTCAACATCTAATAACTTTAGCAAAATATTATAACACTTCTGTAGACTATATTGTAGGATTATCCAATGAAAGAAACAATCCTATAAAATATAAAAAAACAAGCTAATTTACTAAAAAAGTTAACTTGTTTTTATTTTTTGCTATATTTCCATTTGGCTCCCTAAAAACGTTGCAGCTGATTGAGCCACCTTTTTTTCTACGTCATCCATCTTTCCATTTGGTTCTTTAGCCATTAATATAACAGTTCCTATAGTATCTCCATTTGAAACTATCGGATATACAACCTGTGCATTATATTTTCTCTCTTTATTATCATTCTTTGTAATAGGCATAGCTATATCGCTATTATCTTTGCTTGTATAAACTTCTTTATCTTCCATTAATTGCTCCAATTCTTGGCTTACATCTTGTTCTAAAAATTCCTTTTTTGAACCACCTGAAACAGCAATTATAGTGTCTTTATCTGTAATGCAAGCAATATGTCCTGTTGTTTTTGATAATGTTTCAGCATATCCAGTAGCAAATTCTGATAATTCACCTATAGGAGAATATTTCTTTAATATTACTTGTCCTTCTCTATCTGTAAATATTTCTAGAGGATCTCCTTCTTTTATCCTAAGTGTTTTTCTTATTTCTTTCGGGATTACTACCCTACCTAAATCATCTATTCTTCTTACAACACCTGTTGCTTTCATTGTTTTTCCTCCTTTTAAATTTATGTCTACTCTTATTATTGCTAATGGAGAAAAAAATATGCATTTTTTTGTATTATTTTTTTACTCTACTTCCTCTAACTCCTCTACTTCTTCTCTTTTTGATAAGAATCCGATTTTATATTTATCTAGAATATGTCCTAGCTCTCTAGAAAATTCCTTTAACATAACAATCTTTATTGTAGGTTCTTTCCCTTTTAAATAATCATCAATTACTTGTTTTAATTGTTTTATAACCTTCATTTCTGGTTCAATTTGTTTTGTATATCTATTAGCTCTATCTGAAAGTTTTTCTTTTATTAACACAATATCTTCATTGCTTGCACATGAAATTCTTTGGAACATCTGATATGCATCATAATATTTAAATATTGGAACATTCATACATTCTTTATCAAATTTTTCATAAAACTGTTCCATTTTCATTGGAATACATTTAAATATATCTTCTGCTTTTTCTTTATACATTTTTTCTAACAACTGTTCATTTAAATTATTAAAATGCTTTAAAATTTCTTCCATATCTTCAGCCACATCTTCAATTGCAATTTTTCCTAATTCTTCTTCTGGATTTGGACAATATACAGAGTTTAAGGAAGCTAGATTCATTCCATTAAAAAATACACTTTTTAATGTTTTTAAATCATATTCAATTAATCCTTTTCTTGAAAAATAACTAAAATATGCAAATAGTTTTACAATGTCAATTAGTTTTAATTTTCCCGCTTTTACATCTTCAAATATCTCATTAATTATTCTATCAAATTGATCATCTGATATTTTCCAGTATTCTTCTGTTAATAATCTCTTATATGCTGGTAAGTTTTCAGTATCAACTGTATTTCTTATTGTTTCCATATTATCTTTAAACAATTTCATATCAAATATTCTTGTTCTTATATAATATTCTATAAATTTAAAGAATCTATATTCTGATTTAAAGTTATAATAATAATTACTATCAAATTCTTTTATATAAAATTGTCTATTATCCATTAATATTCTTGATGAAACTAAAATTGATTTATATTCTTCATTGTCTTTTATGTTTACAAATTTATCTTTTGTAATTTTACCCGCTTTTATTTCAAAAGATACAGCTATTGTAAATATTAACATTGTTTGCATAACTCTGTGATTAGTATTTGGATATGATTTATTTACCATTTCATATATCTTTTTAAAATCATTTAATGCATGTTTTAAAATTCTTAAGTTTCGTGTTCCACTTTTATTAAAAGTAGATATTATAAGTCCTGTATTTTCTCTTAAAAATCTAATTAAATCTGCATTATTTTCATAGCGCATTAATATACCATTTATTATATAGTCAAACTTTGGAGCATACTCAAAAGTTTCTCCTATTAGTTTTTCTTTTATTCTTTCATAATCATTTGCTTTATCAAATACATGCTCTATTTTATCTTGAATTTTCTCTACCATTGGTTTGTCTGATTTATTTAATTCATCTTGCTTGTCCAACAAATATGTTGCAATAAATGTTTTCATCTCTAAGTTAGAACTTTTTAATTTTGTTGATAGCTCTTTTTCATTACAAATTATAATTGTTTTTATGTGATCATGTTCTACGAAGTTATTTATATATCCTAAAATATCAATAACATCAACATTAGCCCTTTCTAAGTCATCGAAACAAAGGACTTTATCATCTGTTGAAAAGAATTCTGCATAGTCTACCTTATCTCCATTTTGCGTTACTCCAAAGAAATTTGCCATATCTATTCCTGTTTTTGCATATTCTGGAATTCGCGTTTGACCATTTGAATCCATAAATTTTCTTAAGTTTTTATCCATTAATTGTGTAGTTTCTATAAAGATTTTTTTGCTGATTTCCTCTAAGTTTGAAATTCCATATAATGACATATATATTGTTGTATATCTTTTTCCATTTAATTGCATTGACTCTATTTTGTTTTTTATCTTATGATTCCAAAAATGTGTTTTTCCAGAGCCCCATTCACCATTTATCATTATTGCATAATCTGTAAAATCTGATCTTACATAATCTAAAATACTTTCAACTAAATCTTCCATTTATTCCTCCTTAATTTTAAAAGAACTAATTTAATCTTTTGCTAGTGTAAATATTCCTATTTTTCTAGGTTCGGCTTGTCTTAAGACTTTACTACATTCTTTTACTGTGCTTCCTGTTGTATATATGTCATCAATTAATAATATTTTTTTATTTTTTATTATTTCTCTATTCTTTAAATCATATACTCCTTGTATATTTTTTATTCTTTCTTGTTTATTTAACTTGCTTTGTTCTATTATGTTTTTACTTTTTATTAATATTTTGTCATTATATTGTAGTTTTGCGTGCTTACTTATTTCTTTTGAAATTATTGCACTTTGATTATAGCCTCTTTGCCTTTTTCTTTGTTTGCTTATAGGAACTGGTATTATTGTATCATAAGTTTTTATTTTTTCAAATATCTTTTCATTTTTTAACAAAAAATTCACAAAAGTTTTATATAAATATGATTTTTCATTAAATTTATAATCTATAATTAGTTGTCTTATTATTCCCTCATATTTAAATAAATATATATGTTCTTCAAAATAAAATTCTTCTTTATTTATTGGTTG
The DNA here is from genome assembly GCA_947589015.1 of uncultured Clostridia bacterium. GTDB lineage: Bacteria > Bacillota > Clostridia > TANB77 > CAG-508 > CAG-269. The sequence goes on along the minus strand of CANPZF010000022.1, from coordinate 11,444 downwards.
TATTTCCTCTTTGCCAATTTTTTTTAATTTTAATTCACATTTTTTGCATAAGCTATTTTTATTTAATTTTCCACAAATGCCACACACTTGTGGAAATAAATAATCTATAATTGTCAAATATGTTTACTCCTTTATGTTTTTTAGTTTAAATTCTAATCCAGTATTCCTTTTTTTACTATCAACATTTTTTATCATAAATTCTAATACTTTTTCATTTCCAATAATTATTAAAAGTTTTTTAGCCCTTGTAATTCCTGTATATAATAAATTCCTAGTTAAAAGTACTGGTGAAGCTGGTGGAATTGCCATTATTACAACATCAAATTCACTTCCGCTGTGCTTTATGTATAGTTATACAATAACTATGTTCTATCTGTTCTAATTCAGAATATTCATACCAAGCTATTTTTCCATCATCAAATTTAATTTTTATTCCTTTTTCTATATCATCAACTTTTATAATTGTTCCTATTTCTCCATTAAAAACTCCACTTCCTACTTCATTGTTTTGTTCTTCATTTTCTTTAATTTTTTCCCATGTTATATCATAATTATTTTTAATTTGCATTACTCTATCTCCAACACGATAAATAATTTCTCCATATGATTTCTCTCCTAAATCACTAGCATATGGATTTAAACTTGCTTGTAAAACTTTATTTAACTCTTTAGTTCCAAGCATTCCTTTTTTTGTTGGACTAAGTACTTGTATATTTTTGAAGAAATCATAATTTCCATATCTTTCAAGTCTTCCTGTACACAAAGATATAACTTGTTGTAACATTTTTTCTTGGTAAATTTCATTTATAAAGAAAAAGTCTTCATTCATTTCCTGATTTTCACTGCTTTGCTGTGTTTGATTTTCTTCTATATATTCTTCTTCAAATTTTTCTTTCTTTTTTATAAAGCCTTCTCCATTGTTTACTCTATGTGCATTTACAATGATTTTTGATTTAGCTGCCTGTCTAAATATTTTATCAAGATGTATTGTTGTTATCTTTTCAGAGTTTATTATGTCTTTTAATACACTTCCTGGTCCTACTGATGCTAATTGGTCTGAATCTCCTACTAATATTAGTTTTGTTCCTTGATATATACATTTTAAAAGATAATTCATTAAAAACATATCTACCATTGATAACTCATCTACAATTATTAAATCCGCATCTATTGGAGCTCCTTCATAATTGATTGTATTTTTATACATATTGTCATCTTGTATTGTTCCTATTTCCAATAATCTGTGTAATGTTGAAGCATCTTTTCCAGTTGTTTCTGTCATCTTTTTGGCTGCTCTCCCTGTTGGCGCGCAAAGTACTACTTTTTTTCCTTTTTCTTCATATATGTCAATTATGCTCTTTATAATTGTAGTTTTTCCTGTTCCTGGTCCTCCTGTTATTACAGTAACATTATTTTCATTTACTAGTTTTATTGCTTCTTTTTGTTTTTCTGAAAGTTCTATACTTGAATTACCTTCTATTTTCTTTAGTGAAACTTCAATGTTATTAATCTTTTTGATGTTTTTGGCCTTGTTTAGTCTAATTAATCTAACTGCAATTTCCTGTTCTGCTTCATAAAAGGTATTTAAATATACCCATTCTTCATTTTTTCTTTTTTCTATTACTATATCTCCTTTTGCTTTTAAATTAATTAGATTATCTTCTACATTTTCTGTTGATACATCTAATAAAGTTATCGTAAATTCTATTAAATTATTTTTTAAAACACACGTATTTCCATTATAAGTACTTCTTATTAAGCCATATTTAATACCACTTTGAACTCTTTGTTCATTATCATATGCAATACCTAAATCCATTGCCATTTTGTCTATTTGCCTGAAGTCTACACCTCTTGATAAATCTATTAATAAATATGGATTTGCTTCTATTTTTTCTATTGCGCTAACTCCTAATAAATCATATACCTTTTTTGCATTATCAGCACCTATTCCAAATCTTTCTAAAAATCCAACTATTTGCCAAACTTCCCAATTTTGTATAAAACTTTCTGACATTTCTTTTGCTTTTTTTAAAGAAATCCCTTTTATTTTAGCTAATCTTTCATATTCATATTTAAATACATATAATGTTTCTTCTCCAAATGCTTTTATGATTTTTTTTGCTGTTTGTGCTCCTATTCCTTTCACATTTCCACTAGCTAAATATTTTTCTAATGCTCCTAATGTTTCTGGCATTAATTTTTCGAATGTGTCTACTTTAAATTGCGTTCCATATTCTTTATGTTCTACATATTTGCCTATTAGTTTTAAACTATCTCCTACATTTACAAATGGAATATATCCAACTATTGTAATTAACTCATCTTCTGTTTCTAGTTCTCCTATTAAATAACTATTTACTTCGTTTTTATATATAATAGCTTTTAGTTCTCCTTTAATTTCCATTTGTTCTCCTTTTTATTTTACTCTAAGCATTTCATTGCTTCATTATATTGTTCTTCATTTGGTGCTTTTCCATGCCAACCTACTTGATTTTCCATAAAAGGTACTCCTTTTCCTTTTATAGTTTTTGCTATAATACATGTTGGCTTTCCTTTTACTGTTTTTGCTACTTCTAAACCATCTATTATTTCTTGAATATTGTGACCATCTATATTAATAACTTGAAATCCAAAGCTTTCAAATTTTTCATCAATTGGATATGAACTCATTACTTCTTCTATTGTTCCATCTATTTGTAAATTATTATTATCTACTATCACACATAAATTATCTAATTTATATTTATTTGCTGCCATAGCAGCTTCCCATATTTGGCCTTCTTCTATTTCTCCATCTCCCAATATGCAATATACTCTATAATCTTTTTGGTCTAATTTTGCAGAGATTGCCATTCCATTTGCTGCTGAAAGTCCTTGTCCTAAAGACCCTGTAGTCATATCAACTCCTGGTATTTTTTTCATGTCTGGATGCCCTTGTAAATAACTGTTTATATTTCTAAATGTTTTCAAATCTTCTATTGGAAAAAATCCTCTATTTGCTAAGCAACTATATAATGCAGGTGCACAATGTCCTTTTGATAATACTAATCTGTCTCTTTCTTCCCATTTTGGATTTTTTTCGTCTATTTTCATTTCGTAAAAATATAATACTGTTAGTATATCTGCTATTGATAGTGAACCTCCTGGATGTCCTGATTTGTTACTGTATACAGCTTCTATTATTCCTTTTCTTACTTGTTTTGCTTTTTTTTCTAATTCTTCTATTTGGGTTATTTTCATAAAATCACAACCTTTCATTTCCATAATATATCATAAATGCTTTAAATGTTCAACTGATGTCTATATGTTAAATTTCTTCTGAATGTAGGTTTGTCAAACATATTCCTTGAAACAAAGAATTAAAATAGAAGAAAAGTTAGAATTAAAGTTTCCTATTATATAAAAAATCGCCTTGAACTTATTTCTAAATTCAAAGCGTAATTATTTATTGGCTTTTTTAATTTAAGTAATTTCTTCTTACATATATTATACGAGAAATAAATACGGTTTTCTTTTCAAAATCTATTGTATATAATACAACATAATTTTTTACTACCATTCTATGATATTCTCTTTTCAATCTATCAACTTTTCCAATTTTCATATATAATTCTGGAGCATTTGCTAAATCTAACACTTTATTCGTTACTTCGGTCATTAATCTTTTAGCTGCATTATCTTCTTTTAGATTATTAGAGATATACTCATAAATTTCGGTCATTTCTTCGATACATTCATCAGTAAATTCTACTTCAAATGGTTCATTTTTAGAATCCATACTTTTCTCTTAACTCCTTTATTACTTCTGTTGCTTTTCTTGTTCTACCTTTTTCAATATCTTCTTCTGATTTTAAAAGTTTCTTTACTGTTTCATTATCGAAAATATTATTTCTGTATTCTTCCATACTCATTACTACTACATTATTTTTACTATTTTTTCCAATCACCATTTCTCCATTTTGATTAATAAATGTTTCTATTTGTTGTAAACTTGTTACTTGTTGCATTTTCAACCACCTCTCTTTTCATATTATTTATAGTATAACACAAAATTGCTTATTTTTGAATAGTTTTTTTCTCAAATTTATTATTTGTAGATTATTTTATTTAATACGATTTTTTCTGCTCTATTTTTAATATTATTCATTTTTGAAACTCTCTCTAATTAATTTCATACCTCATTGTAAAAAACTTTGGTCGTAAAAACATTATATCATATTTTTGGTATTTTTCCTATTTTATTTACATAAGTTTAATTATAAATTGCATAAATTGTTGTTTTTTTCTATATAATAAAATATAATAACCAAAAGGAGTTGATTATATGTTAGATGCAATTATTGAAAATTATAAAAATGACATCATTGAGCAAACTCAAAAATTAATACAAATTCCAAGTGTTCATAAAGACTCTCCAAACCCATTTCAACCATTTGGAAAAGAAGCAAATAATGCTTTAGAATATATTCTCTCTTTAGGAGAATCATTAGGATTTAGAACTAAAAATGTTGATGGATACTGTGGTTACATAGAATTTGGTGAAGGAGATGATTTAGTTGGAATTATTGGACATTTAGATGTTGTTCCTGAAGGTGAAAATTGGACATATCCTCCATTTGAAGGTCAACTACATAATGGAAATATTTATGGTAGAGGTGCAATTGATGATAAAGGTCCTGTAGTTGCTTCTCTTTATGCTATGAAAGCTGTTATGGAAAATTTTCAGATACATAAACGTGTTAGATTGATTTTAGGACTAAATGAAGAAAGAGATTGGAAATGTATAAATTACTACAAAGAACATGAAGAAATTCCAACAATTGGATTCAGCCCTGATGCAGATTTTCCTTGTATTTATGCAGAAAAAGGTGTATTAAATAGTTCCATATCTATGCCTTACAATGCAAATGCAAGTGACAATATTTATATTACTAATATTGATTGTAATAATAATCCACTTAATGTTGTACCTAAAATTTGTTCAGCTTGTTTAAAAATAAACTCTTCAAAACTTATAATGGAGAACTGTATTTCTACAATAAAATCTATAATTGAAAAATATGATTTTGAAATTGATATTTATAAAATAAATGACGAAGAGCTAAAATTGACTTCTCATGGTGTTCAGGCTCATGGTGCTCATCCAGATTTAGGTATTAATTCCATATCTCGATTAATAATTATATTAGATGAATTTTTAAAAAATTATAATTGTTCTATACCATTATTTGACTTTTTTACAAAACATATTAATTTAGAATATAATGGAAAAAGTTTAAATATTGATTTTAAAGATGAATCTGGCCCTTTAACCCTTAATATAGGAAATATGTCTCTAGAAAATAATATTTTAAAAATTGGAATGAATCTTCGTGTACCTGTACACAGTAAACTAGAAGATATTGAAGCTTTATTTGCTAAACATATTTCTTGTTATGATAATTTAACTTATTTAACAGAAAAATATATGTCTCCTCTTTATATATCTAAGGATAACTATTTAGTTTCTACTTTATGTAAAATTTATAATGAAACTACTAATCAAAATTTGGAACCAATAGCTATAGGTGGTGCAACATATGCTCGTGCCTTTCCTAATTTTGTATCTTTCGGTGCTAATCTTCCTGGTCATAAAGATATGTGTCATCAAACAGATGAATTTATTTCTATAGATAATTTGATGCTTTCTTGTAAAATTTATACCAAAGCTATATTGGAGCTTGCTAAATAACTTGATTTTTTTATAAAATGTGGTATAATATTTATGTTGACTTATTGTTATTTTTTGAAAAAAGGAAGGAGCATAATATGAGTCGTCTTAAAGGTTTTTCTATTCGTAATTTAGAAACAAAAACAACATGTTTAATCGATAACCCAGCTATTTTCGAATTTAGAACTGGACTTATGACCGAAGCTCTGAAACTCGACGCAGTAGAATGTAGTTCTTTCTATGCAGTATTCTACACTGAACGTCAAATGTTTAATTATTTGTCGAAGGTTCAAGTGGCTTTTGGCCATGGCAACAACTAAACCTTCCTACACACCAAGTCCCCCAGAGGTGCTACCTTTTGGGGGGCTTTTCGTATTATTTTAATTTTCTACATCATTAAAAAATTTTTTGAAATCTTGTTCATTAATTTTTTCTTTTTCTAATAATGCTAAAGCAATCATATCCAGTTTATCTCTATGTTGTTTTAACAAAATTTGAGCATCATTATATGCTGTGTCTATAAGTTGTTTTACTTCAAGTCCTATTTTATCTCCAATATTTTCTCCAAACATTTGAATTTCATATGGTTCTTTTCCTTGAAAATCAATAGGTCCGAAGAGTATCACTCATTCCATATTTAGTTACCATATCTCTTGCTATTTGTGTTGCAACTTCAATATCATTACTTGCGCCTGTTGAAATATCATCTAAAACTAATTTTTCTGCTGCTCTACCACCTAATAATGCAATTAATTTTTCCTGCATTTCTGTTTTAGATATATAGTACTTATCTTCATCTGATTTATACATTGTATAACCACCAGCAACACCTCTAGGAATTATAGAAACTTCTTTTACGTCTGTTTGTGTTGGAAGATATCTACTTACAACAGCATGTCCTGCTTCATGATATGCTGTTAATTTTTTATCTTTTTCAGATATAACTCTTTGACGTTTTTCTAACCCTACAGTTACCTTTTTAACAGCTTCTTCAATATCATCATTTTCTATATCTTCATGTTCTCTTTTAGTTGCAATAATTGCTGCTTCATTTAAAATGTTAGCCAATTCTGCACCTGTAAATCCTGCTGTATCTTCTGCAATACTTTCTAAGTTTACATCTTCTGCAATTCTTTTTTCTTTTGTGTGAATTTTTAATATTTCCAATCTACCTTTTAAATCTGGTGTAGGAATTGTAATTTGTCTATCAAATCTTCCTGGTCTTAATAATGCTTTATCTAACATTTCAGGTCTATTAGTTGCTGCTAAAACTATTATTGTTTCTTCTGAACTAAATCCATCCATTTCAACTAATAATTGATTTAATGTTTGATTATTTTCAGTTTCAGCACCACTATTAGAACTTCTCCTAGAACCAATGGCATCTATTTCATCTATAAATACAATACATGGAGATATTTTTCTTGCCTTCTCAAACAACTTTCTAACTCTTGATGCTCCTAATCCTGCAAACATTTCTATAAATTCAGATCCACTCATAGAAATAAATGGTACATCTGCTTCCCCTGCAATAGCTTTTGCAATTAAAGTTTTTCCAGTACCTGGCTTTCCATATAAAAGCACGCCTTTGGGAATTTTTGCTCCCATTTTTGCAAATTTTTCTGGTTTTTTCAAAAATTCAACAATTTCTATTAATTCTGATTTTTCTTCATCTAATCCTGCAACATCATCAAATTTTACCTTTGTCTTTCTTTCTGTATCATCATAAACCTTTCCTTTTTCTCCCATTCCTTGCATTTTAAATATCATAACAAATAATGCAAGCATTATTGCTGTTGGTAAAAATGAAATTATTATGCCAGGAATTTGAGAAATTACACTTCTTGGTTTTTGTATTAATTCTATTTCATTACCCTCTGTAACTTTTTGTTGAACTAAATTCATAAAACTTTCTGTATTAGGCACTATTGATGTTTTTTCTTCTTCCACATTTTTTACTTTTACTTTTACAGTTGTACTTCCTACTGTCATTTCCACTTTTTCAATATTTCCATAAGACATTTCTTTTATCAAATCTGTATATGGCAATGTTTTTTCATCTTCTTTGTCAGTATTTTCAGCCATATATATAGCTACTACTGCTGCTATTACAATTATTACTGCGAGAGCTATTGCAGAAATTATTAAATTTCTTTTTTGTTTTTGTTTTTTATCATTTTTATCCATCATTAATTATTTATGTTAAGTTTTATAACTAACATATCTCCTTTCATATATTTTATGCATTTGACCCTTCTGGTTCACTATCTATTCCTTTATCCTTTTTGTCCTTTTTATCATTTTCGTTTTTCTCTTCTTCATCTTTTTTTTCTTCTTTTCCTGTGTCTTTATTTCTATCTTCTTCTTCCCCTTTTTCATTTTCCATTTCTTTTTTTATAATTGCCTGTGCTTCTGCAATTTTTATTAATTCTGCTTGTTTTTTTATAAATTCTGATTTTATTATAAAAATTGCTGCTATTAGATAAATTGTTGCTACTGCTATATACATAACTTGGAAATATTGCATATCAAATGTAGTTATCATATTTACTACCAAATATATAATATTTAATAATATTGATAATGTAATGGCATAAACTGACATATTAAATACAGCTACATATCTCATTTTTATCTTTAGTATTAGTGCAGTAATATACCCAATTATACCAATTGCTAGTACATACCATAATGTAGTCATCAAATACATAACAAATGTATATACAAACATTGTAATAAATACACTTATATACACTGTATATATTTGCCCACTGCTAGCATAATTTATTAAGTCTGTTTTATTAAATTCCGTTATTGATAATTCCTCTAATGCTTGTTTATAATCATAGGATATCTCACCTAAAGTTGAACTATTTTTTATTAAAGCCTTATTTTTCAATATAACAATTCCCGTATCTTGATTTATAGAATTTAAATATTCATCTATTTTTTCCTCTGAGGTTGTATTAGTATCTATTATAACTTTACCTAATGGATTATTTTGTCCTTCTAGTATTATTGGTTCCTGACTATCAACTTGTAATATTCCATCTTTATATGAAAATTCCGGAAACTCATTTTGTATATAATCCACACCTTGCTTTATTAAATTATAAGTTTCATATGTCATCCAAATGCTTAAAACAATTGCAAGTATAGCTACAATTTTACATAAATATGAAAAAGCTTTTCCCAATCCCTCTGTTGCCATTTCTGGATATTTTTCTATTTTAGTTATAGAATACCATACTTTTTTAAAAAATCCTTTTTTAAAAACTTCTTTTTGTTCTACATTACTATCTTGTTTTTCCATTATTTATACTCCCTTCTTATTTCAGGATTAACATACTTTGGATTTACTTCAAAAATAGCCTTGTCTTTCACCTTTACATCTTTCCCTGTAATATCACATATCACATGATGAGTTCCTACTCTTCCTATAATTTTACATGTATTCCCATTAATTTTTACATTTAATGTTTGGTCTTTAAAAAAATCTTTTACATCTCTAACAATATATCTAAGTTTATCAATTTTTCTAAACATATCTCTTCCAGTAGTAATATTTATACCATCAATATATCCACATGGTATAATTGCAATTTTAGTTTGCTTTGTAGTTTTATATGCATTTGAATACCCTACATATTCTCCTTTAGGTAATTCTTTTATATCTGCTATTTGTGCTTGTAATGTTCCTATTTTTTTTAGTCCTATATTATTTCTAAATGCTAATCTTCCTAAAAAAGCTGAACCTATTCTTACAGCATTTAAGTGCATTCTTGGAAATTTTAAAAATGCTGATGAATTACATATGTGAAGCATACCTGGCTCTATTTCATTCATCTTTAAAACTTCTATAACATCAATAAATCTATTAAATTGTATATTTGTATACTTATCATCAAAAAAACTAACTGAAAAATGTGAATATGTTCCCTCTATCTTCACATGTTGTAAACTTTTTATAACTTCTACTATTTCATCTCTTTTATTATACATAAAGCCATATCTTCCAAAGCCAGTATCAATTTTCAAATGTGCCTTTATATTTATATTCTTTTCTTTTCCTATTTGTTCTACCATTTGTGCAGATTCTTTAGAACCTATTGTTACAGTTATATTATTGTCAATCAAGTTTTGTAAATCTTCTTTTATTGCCGTAGATGATAACATTAATATTGGATTTTTAATTCCTGCTTTTCTTAATTTTATTGCCTCTTCTACTGTGGAAACAGCAAAATTAGAAATTCCATTATCTATTAAAAAATTTGTATATTCTACTAATCCTAATCCATAACCATTAGATTTTACAATAGCTATTATTTTCACATTATTTCCATTATCATCTTTTTCATTTATGTTACTATGTTTTTTTATTTGTCGGATATTATGTTTTAAGTCTTTAGTATCTATTACTAATGATTTCAATATTTTTGCCTCCCGAAATTATTTTTTTAATTTCATCTTTAATTGTCTAACTGTTCTAAATGCTTTTTCCGAAAATCTGTACATTTTATATGTTAAAGGTTTATATGGCATATATACTTCTCCTATAAATTCTGTAAAAGTAGCTCCAAAACCTTGTTTAAATCTATATAATCCATATTGTGGATGATTTTCGTCTACAACTCCTGATACTCCTCTAAAGTCATATACATCATCATGTCTTGCAATTGCCATTTTTATCATTTCCCACTGTAATAAATAATTTGGCATCAAATTTCTATGTTCATTACTACTAGCTCCATATAAATACCATGTTTTATTTCCGTAAAAAATAGGTATTACTCCTGAAATTGGCTTGTCCTCATAATATGCCATTAAAAGCTTCATGTGTTCTTTTCCTAAACAATCATACATTTTTTCAAAGTACTCTAATGGTCTTGTAATAAAGCCATCTCTTTCACCTGTTTCTATCATTATTTTATGAAAATCTTTTAAATCTTCTCTTGTTCCTTCTTTTATCGTTACTCCTTTTTTGGTTGCTAAACGTATATTGTATCTCCACTTTTGCTTAAAACCTGCCATTATTTCTTCTTCTGTTTTGCCTTTTATGTCTAATCTGAATACATATCTTGGTTGAATTTCATCTTTAAAATCTTTTGCGTCATCTTTAATTTTATATCCTAAATTTGTTACTATATCTTTAAATGTTTGATCATCACTTAATACATCTGGTTCCATTCTTAGAACTATTGCTTTATATTTTTGTGCTAATTCTTTAGCTCCATCTGTTAATTGTTTCATAACTGCAATATCATGTATATCACACACTGGTCCTCTTGATGAGTACATGATATTTCCAAATATCGGCATTTTCCTAATCCACACGCACAAAGAGCCTATGATGTTTCCTTCTTCATCTTCCGCTAGTATTACTTCTGGTTTCCAATTAGCTTTTTTTACTTCTGCCCATTCTAAAGATTGCTGAAAGTTGCATCTTTCATGACTTTCTAAAAATTTTTTATATGCCTTTTTCGACTCTTCATCTGTTACTAATTTCATTTTTTGTAAATTCCTCCTAGTTTATTATTTACGATATATTGGTATTTTACACCAACTTTGAAAATTTTACAAGTAAATTCACCTAAAGGACAAAAATAATTGCAATTTTCTTCTATTATCTTGAAACTTATTTACACTAGAAAAAATTTTATAGGTTTACAATAGATATGTCACACTAAGATATAAAAAAGGAAATACCAATATGATATAATGTTTTTAACCA
>CANPZF010000021.1 GCA_947589015.1 uncultured Clostridia bacterium | reverse complement strand
GTTAAAAACATTATATCATATTGGTATTTCCTTTTTTATATCTTAGTGTGACATATCTATTGTAAACCTATATTTTTTTTACTTTCTTTAATTTTATGTTACTGGATAATAGTCAAACCATTGATGTAGTTGCTAGTGCTATAATAATATATTATTTATGCAGTAACAATTCGGGGGGACCAGCAAATTATAGATTGTCAACAAATTTTGTAATTTATTATAAAATTTGTTCTACAATCTATTATGTAGCTGGGAGTTACAAATAAATAATATATTATTATAGCACTAGCAACTACATCAATGGTTTGATTATTATCTAGTAACAGCTATATATATTATTACCCAAAAATATATAAACTAAAAAAAACTATACTTGACATTACCCCTATTTAGTCATATACTAAACCCATAAAATAAAAGAAAAGGAGGCTATCATAATGGATAACTTAATAGAAATTAGATGGCATGGTAGAGGTGGTCAAGGTGCAAAAACAGCGTCATTATTACTTGCTGATGCTGCTTTTAATACTGGTAAATATATTCAAGGTTTCCCTGAATACGGTCCAGAAAGAATGGGTGCACCTATAACTGCATATAATCGTATCAGCTCTACGCCTATTACAATTCATAGTAATATTTATGAACCAGATTATGTAGTAGTTGTTGATGATTCACTTTTAGAATGTGTTGATGTTACATCTGGATTAAAGGAATCTGGTGCTATCGTTATTAATACTACTAAATCAGCTGATTATTTAAAAAATGTATTAAAAGGATACTCTGGAAGTGTTTACACAATTGATGCAAGAAAAGTTTCTGAAGAAGCTTTAGGAAAGTATTTTCCTAATACTCCTATGCTTGCTGCTATTGTTAAAGTTTCTGGTATTATGTCAGATGAACAACTTTTAGAAGACATGAAAGGTTCTTTTAAACATAAATTTGCTAAGAAGCCAGAAGTTATTGATGGTAACATGAAGGCTTTGGAATTAGCTTTGAAGGAGGTTAAAAAGATATGACAAATATAAATAATAATACACCTATGGAAAAGCTTACTCCTGGTGGTGATATATATACTTCTGGTAATGCAAGAGATTTTAAAACTGGTGATTGGAGAAGCATTTATCCCGTTTTTATAGAAGAAAAATGTAAACAATGTGGTTTATGTTTTCCTGTATGTCCAGATGATGCCATTCCAGTAAATAAAGAATGCAAAAGAGAAGATTTTAATTATGACTATTGCAAAGGATGTGGAGTATGTGCTAAAGTATGTCCTTTTGATGCAATAGAAATGAAGGAAGAAGGTGTTTAAATAATGGGTATAAGAGAAAGATTAAGTGGTAATGAAGCTGCTGCTATTGCTATGAAACAAATCAATCCTGATGTTGTGGCTGCCTTCCCTATTACTCCTTCAACTGAAATTCCACAATATTTTTCAACTTTTGTTGCAAATGGTTCAGTTGATACAGAATTTGTTGCAGTAGAAAGTGAACACAGTGCCATGTCTGCTTGTATAGGTGCTGAGGCTGCAGGAGCAAGAGCTATGACTGCTACTTCTGCAAATGGTTTATCTCTAATGTGGGAAATGATTTATATAGCTTCAAGTTTAAGACTTCCTATTGTCTTATCTTTAGTAAATAGAGCTGTGTCTGGTCCCTTAAACATTCATAATGACCATTCAGATGCAATGGGCGTTAGAGATGCTGGTTGGATTATGTTATTTTCTGAAAATAATCAAGAAGCTTATGATAATACTTTAATGGCTCACAGAATTGCAGAACATAAAGATGTAAAATTACCTCTAATGATATGTCAAGATGGATTTATTACATCTCATTCTATTGAAAATATTGAATTAGTTGAAGATGATAAAGTAAAAGATTTCGTCGGAACTTATAAACCTGAACATTATTTATTAAATAGAGACGAACCTATAGCTGTTGGGCCTTTAGATTTACAAGCTTATTTATTTGAACATAAAGCTCAACAAGCAGAAGCTATGAAAAATGCAAAACAAGTAATTTTAGATGTATCAAAAGATTTTGAAGAAATGACTGGTAGAAAATATGGTCTTTTTGAAGAGTACAAATTAGAAGATAGTGAAATTGCTATCGTTTGTATGAATTCAACTGCTGGAACTACTAAATTTGTAGTAGATAATCTAAGAGAAAAAGGAATTAAAGCTGGTCTTTTAAAAGTTCGTGTTTATAGACCATTCCCTGCTGAAGAAATTTCTAAAGCTTTGTCTCACTTAAAAGCTATTGCTGTTTTAGATAAAGCTGACTCTTTAAATGCCGCTGGTGGTGCTTTATTTGAAGATGTAACTTCAGCTATGTATGTAAACAATGTACATGTGCCAGCTGTAAATTATGTTTATGGTATTGGTGGTAGAGATACTAAAGCAGATGATATTGAATCTGTTTATAATGACTTATTAGAAATTGTAAAAACTAATAAAATTGATAATCCTTATCGCTATTTAGGATTAAGAAAGGAAGGTGCAAAATAATGGCATATAATCATAAAGAAATTATTGCAAATAAACCTTCAAGATTTACAGCAGGTCATAGAATGTGTGCTGGATGTGGAGCTCCTCCTGTTGCAAGACACGTAATGAGAGCTTTAAAAACAGAAGATCATGCAGTAGTCGCTTGTGCTACTGGTTGTATGGAAGTTTCTACTTTCATATATCCTTATACTGCTTGGACTGATTCTTTTATTCACACAGCATTTGAATGTGCTGGTGCTACTTTATCAGGTGTTGAAGCTGCTTATCAATCAATGAAAAAACAAGGAAAACTACCTGAAGGTGATACAAAATTTATTGCCTTTGGTGGAGATGGTGGAACATATGATATAGGTCTTCAGAGTTTATCTGGAGCTATGGAACGTGGGCATGATATGGTTTATGTTTGTTATGACAATGGAGCATATATGAACACTGGTATTCAAAGATCTTCAGCAACTCCCAAATTTGCTGATACTACTACTTCTCCTGCTGGAAAAGTTATTCCTGGCAAAATGCAATCAAGAAAAGATTTAGCTAAAGTCATGGCAGGTCATCATATTCCATACGTTGGTCAAACAATTGGATATATGAATTTTAAAGATTTATATGAAAAAGCTGAAAAAGCAATTTATACAAAAGGTCCTGCATTTTTAAATGTTCTTGCTCCTTGTCCTAGAGGTTGGGGATATCCAACAGATATGTTAATGGATATTAATAAACTCGCTGTTGAAACATGTTATTGGCCTTTATATGAAGTTGTTGATGGCGTTTACCACATTACATACAAACCAGCTAAAAAATTGCCTATTGAAGAATTTTTAAAACCACAAAAAAGATTTAAACATATGTTTAAACCAGGTAATGAATGGATGATTGAAGAATTCCAAAAAGAGGTTGATTCAAGATGGCAAGAACTTCTAGATTTGGAAGAAATTACAAATAGATAATAGAGGAATAATATGGAAAATGAAATTAAACCTACAAATAAAAAAGTTACTATTCTTAATATTGTTCTTATAATTATAATATTTGTAGGATTATTTATATATATGATAAATGTTGACGGAATTGAAAACATTTTAAACCTATTAAAAACGGTTGATTATAGATGGGTAATGTTAGGAATTGGGTGTTTAATGATACATTGGATATGTACATCATTAACACTCCATATTCCATTAAAAAAAATGTATAGTTCTCAACGATTTACAAACTCATTTAAAGTAGCCATGATAGGACTGTTATTTGATAATATCACTCCATTTTCTTCTGGTGGTCAGCCTATGCAAGCATATGAATTAACAAAAACAGGTAAAAAAGTTAGTGATTCTTTATCTATTTTTGCTATAAAATTTATTATTACCCAAACAGCTTTAGTTATAACTACTCTTATTGTTGTAATCTTTGAGTTTAATTTTTTTACAAATCTTTTACAAAATTTTGCTTGGATTGCTATTGCTGGATTTTTAATAAATATTTTAGCCATTATTGTTGTTTTTATTGCTGGCATACAAAAACGTGTGATTACATTTATAACTAATCCTATTATAAAATTGTTAGGCAAAATTCATATTTTAAAAGATCCTGAAATGGTAATTGAAAAATTAGATAAAAGTATTGATAATTTTAGAAATCAATTTAATGTTATGAGAAATGAAAAAACAATGGTATTAAAAATGTTTTTAATTGCATGTATTCAAAGTTTAGCTTATTATTCTATTACATATACTGTTTATCGTGCTTTTGGAAATTCTGGTATTAGTTTTTGGCAAATTATACCTGTTCAAGCATTTTTACTACTTATTATGACATTTATTCCAACTCCTGGTGCTGGCGTAGGTGCTGAAGGCGGATTTTTACTTTTGTTTAATTCTATATTTCAGAATGGCACTATTAATATGTCAATTTTATTTTGGAGATTATATACATTTTATTTGCCTATTATAGTTGGTGCTTTATTTCTAATCCCAACTAAAAATAAAATAAATACATAAAATAATAAAAGGCAAGGACATTATATATATTAAAATTACGTTCTTTGTTGGTCGGGTTAATCATATAAATTAGTTAGAAATAATTCAAAATATATTAATATTAATCTAGCTGATCAATATGATTTGTACCCTTCCAGGGCTACGCATCACTTCATTTTAATATATATAATGTCCTTGCTTTTTATTATTTTTATGTATGCATAATTATTCTGATTTTGGAGCTTCTACTGGGCAAACTCCTGCACATGTACCACATGAAATACATGCAGATGCATCTATTTCAAATTTTCCGTCTCCTTGTGCAATGCAACCTACTGGACATTCAGCTGCACATGCTCCGCAAGAGATACATTTGTCTGTTATTTTATATGCCATTTATTTCACCTCCTAACACCAGCTTCTATATTTTCTATCTTGATTCTTTTACATCCTCTTTTTCTAAATTTTCTAATTCTTCTAACTCTTTTTTATGTTCTAATTCTTCTTCATCTATTTTTTCTTTTTCTACATCTTTAATAACTTTAATATCTTTTACATCATATCTTTTGTAAAGATATCCTTCCCCATCTTTTATTTTTACTCTTACTCTTTCTTTCAAAGTTTCTATATTATCAACTTCTCCTTCTCCATCTTCTGTTTTTACTATTGCACCTACATTAGGAAGTCTTTGTAATTTTTCCTCATAGACATCATTTTCATATTTTAAACAGCACATTAATCTCCCACAATTTCCTGATATTTTAGAAGGATTTAAAGAAATGTTTTGCTCTTTTGCCATTTTTATAGAAACTGCTTCAAAATCACTTAAAAATGTACAACAACACAATTCTCTACCACAAACTCCATTTCCACCAATTCTTTTTACTTCATCCCTAACTCCTATTTGTCTTAATTCTATTCTAGTTTTATATATAGCTGCTAAATCTTTTACCAACTCTCTAAAATCTATTCTACCATCTGCAGTAAAATAGAATAATAACTTACTATTATCAAATTTCCATTCTATATCAGTTAGTGTCATATCTAGTTTATGCTCTTTAATTTTTTTTAGGCATACATCATATGCTTCTTTTTCTATTTTTCTACATTCTTCATAATGTTTATGGTCTTTATAATTAGCTATTCTTATTACTTTTTTTAAAGGTGCTATAATTTTGTCGTCTTCTACAAATCTATTAGGTATTACAACTTCGCCATATTCTTCTCCTTGTGCTGTTTCCACGATAACTTTATCACCTTTTTTTATTCGCATCCCTTTTGGATTAAAAAAATATATTTTTCCTAGTTTTTTAAATCTGACTCCTATTATATTTTTCAATTTATTTCCTCCCACATATTAAATACCATATTGTCTATACTCATATCATAATTTGCATTTTGCTTCAAATGTTTTTTAGTATCTTCCACAATGTTAATACAATTTGCATATTTATAATTCTGTTTAGCCTTATTTAGTAATACTACATTTATATAATCTAATATATCTACAATTTCGTCTTTAGCTTTATATAATATTTTAGATTTTTTTAAAAATTCTATAAAGTCTATTTTATCTATCTGTTCTAACATATTATCTACATTGTTATATTCTTCTTGTTTATCTTTCAAATATTCTACTTTTGCAATACTTCCACCAAAAATGTTTAACATATTAGTACTAATATTTTCCATTTTTTGTTGCTCTTCTAAATATTTCTTCATTTCTTCATCTGTTATTTTATTAAAATGTATTATCATGCACCTTGATTTTATTGTACTTAAAAATAAATTTTCATTTGTTCCTATTAATATAATTGTAGCATATTGAGGAGGTTCTTCTAGTGTTTTTAATAAACAGTTTTGTGCTTCTCCGTGTCATTTTATCTGCATCATTTATAATATATACTTTACTGTTAGAAATAATAGGCTTTTCTTGTATTTTTTTTTGTAAATTTCTAATTTGCTCAATCTTTATGCTATTTCCATCAGGTTCTATAATCATAAAATCTGGATTATTGCTTGTATCAAATTCTATACACGATTTACAGTTATTGCAATATTTGTTTTCATCTAAACATAATATCATTTTTGCAAATTCTGTTGCAATTAGCTTTTTTCCTATTCCTTCAATTCCAATAAATAAATAGCTATGAGAAACCTTGTTATTTTGTACTGAATTTATTAAATTAGCTTTTACTTCATTATTTCCAATAATGTTTTTAAACATCCTTTACTCCTTTAAGAGATTTATTCTACTTTTCCCCACAAACTTAATGGCCATATTCTTATTGCAACTTTACTTTCTATTTTTTCTAAAGGTATACAACCAAATGCTCTACAATCTGTGCTTCTACTTCTGTTGTCTCCCATTGCAAATACACAGTTTTCTGGGACTATAAAATCATCAAATCCATCTCCCATAATGTCTGTTACTATTCCTTCTTGTAAATATGGTTCATCTAATTCTTCATCATTTATATAGACTTTTCCATCTTTAATTTGTACATGTTCACCTGGTAATGCTATTGTTCTTTTTATATAACTGTCTTTTCCTATTTCTAATACATAATATACGAATTTTCCAAAAATCCCTTTAGGTTCTCTTTCATATTTTGCTATTGGATGACTTTCATCTATTTCTGATTCTGTATATGATGTTTTACTAGGTGCTTCAAATGTTATAATATCTCCTCTTTGTGGTAATTTTTTCATAGTTCTTTCCCATCTGTTTAACCATAGTCTTTGATCTTGTTGTAATGTTGGTAACATTGATACTTGTTGAACTATTGTAGGCGTTCCTACATAGTAGCGAAATAATAGTGCTAATACTACTGCTATTACAATGCAATATACCCATTCTAAGGCATTTTTTATTTTTGGATTCAATTTTTTCTCTCTCCTTTGACAAATTTCTTTTAATATTATACATTACTTTTATTTATTAATCAATGTTTTTGATTTTTTTAGTTTCGGTATTTTTTATAACATTGACATTTCTTACTTTTTATCCTACAACACGGCAGCATATAGTATATATTTAGTTGATAAATCAATGCTTGATTGAAATGAAAAATAGAAATTCTTATATACAAAATTGAGGGATGTTCACGGAAAAAAGATTACTAATATATTTTTTTCTTTTCACTCCTTAGCTTGATACATGACTTAGAAATTCTTGATAAAATCAATCAGCGCCCTCGTGAGGCGAGATTCCCTAATTGATTTTATTTAGAATTTCTACAGTCATTCCACGGCACATTCGTCGTTTCATTCAAAAGAATATATTAGTAATCTTTTTGGCCTGAGTGAAAGAGGCTCAATTTTGTATATTAGAATTTCTTTTTGAATGTAATGAACAAATTGATTTATCAACTAAATATATACTATATGCTGCCGTGTTGTAGGATAAAAAGTAAGAAATGTCAATATTACAAAAAAATGTCGAAACTTAAATTTGTTTTATTTTGTAGTTGGAACTCTAATTACAACTTCTGTACCTTGTCCAACTACACTCTTTATATCTATACTTCCTCCATTTTTATCTAATATTTCTTTTGCTATAGAAAGTCCGTAATCCTGTCCCTCCCATTTCTCTTGTTCGAGCCTTATCGACACGATAAAATCTTTCAAATATTCTTGTTAAATCTTCCTCTGGAATTCCAATTCCATTATCAAATACTTTTATATATGCATCATTATAAACAAATCCTACGTATATTTTTATCTCTCCACCTTCTTTGGTGTATTTTATACTATTTGTTAATATATTTAATACCACTCTTTCTATATCATCTTTATCTGCATATACAGGAGGTACATCTGCTGTTACAAAACAATTTACAGTATGATTTTTCTTTTTTATTTCAATTGCTAATTTATCTTGACACCTTTTTACTAATTCTCCTAAATCAAATAATTCCTTTTTGGTTCTTTTTTTATTACTATCATACCTAGAAAGTGTTAATAAATCTGTTACTAATCTAGCCATTCTTCGTGCTTCTGATGCTATTACATTTAAAAACTTGTCTTGTGTTTCTTTGTCATATTCTCCCTCTAATAAAGTATCAGCATATCCCATAATAGATGTAATTGGTGTCTTTAATTCATGTGATACATCTGCTACTAGTTCTTTTTGCATATTATCCAATTTAACATGTTCTGTAATATCTTGAACAACAGCTATTACACCATCAGGTCTATCTGTTTCATTTTTAAATGGTGCAAAAAGTACGTTCACATAGTTATTTTCTACTTGTATTCTTTGTTCTGTGGATGTCCAATTTTCTAAATAAATAATTTTTTCCATATTAATATCTAATTTAAATTTTTTAAATATATCATCAAATGTATTATCTTCTGGTCGTATACTTAAAAACTTTTTAGCTGCTGGATTTATTAATATAATTTCTCCATTCATATTAAATGCAATTATTCCATCTGTCATATGCAAAAGTATTGTTTCTATTTGATTTTTTTGTGTTGATACTTCTCTTAATTTTTCTTTTAGTTCTGTTGTCATTATGTCAAAAGCATTTTCTAGATTTCCTACTTTATTGTTTTTTCTACTTTTTATTATATGTTTCTTATTTTTATCTTCTTCAGCTATTTTTTCTGCACTTTCTATTAATTTATTAATAGGATATATTACAAATTTAGATAGAAATATCGCAATTAATACACCTATTATAAAAAATATTATTCCCGAAATAATTAATATGTTTTTAGTATTTTCCTGAATTTGCACTATTGCATTACTTGCTTGGTTTAATTCTGAAATTTGTCCATTTGAAATCTGCATATTTACAACATTTAAATTACTTATAAATGCTATTCCTAATCCTGTAATAATAATTATCCCTACTAAAAAAAATATTAGCATTATTTTAAATTGTATATTTCTAAACATATTTTATATTTAGTCTCCTTTTCCTTCAACTAACTTTTGTATTTCACTATAAATTTTGTTTTCCACATTTGTTGTTGATACTTTTGAAGCATTTTCTCCCATTTTCTTTAGTAAATTTTTATCTGTTACAATATCCTGAATAGTGCTGTTTAATATTACTCCGTTTAAATTTTCATCTAATATTATTCTAGCTGCTTTTTCATTTTCTAATACTTTTGCATTATATAATTGATGGTCATGACTTACATTAGGTAGTGGAATTAAAATTGATGGTTTTCCTACATTAGCAATTTCTGTTATAGTCATTGCTCCACTTCGCGCAACTACTACATCTATTACATTCATTATTTCCTCCATATTATATATATATGGAAGTATTTTTATCCCAGTTATATTATGACTATCGCTTAATTCATTTTTTATATTGTCATACTGTTTTGGTCCTGTTGCCCATATAATTTGATAATTTTTATTTAATTTGTTTTTTATAATATCTATTATTGCTTGATTTATTCTTTTTGCTCCTTGACTTCCTCCAAATACTAATACTATTGGTTTGGTTTCATTTAGACCTACATTTTTTATTATCTCTAACTTTCGATTTATTGTATATTCTTTTTTCTTTAATTTTACTGGCGTTCCTGTATATACTATTTTTTTTGCAGTTTTTATTCTTGGAATTGCATCTTTAAATGAAACCAATATAGTGTCTGTTTTTTTTGCTAGCATTTTTACTGCTTTTCCAGGAAATGCATTGCTTTCATGTAACATTGTAGGTATATTTAATTTTTTTGCTGAACTAATTACTGCCCCACAAATATACCCGCCTGTTCCTATTACTATATCTGGTTTAAATTCATTTAAAATTTGTTTGGCTTCTTTAAATCCTTTTAAAGTTTTATACATATTTTTTATATTTTCTATAGAAAGCTTTTTGCTTAAACCATATGCATTTATAGTTTTTAATTCATATCCTGCTCTTGGCACTAAATCATTTTCTAATCCTCTAGTTGTACCTATGAAAATAATTTGTGAATCTTTTTGCTCTTGTTTTATTTTGTTTGCTATTGCTATTCCTGGATTAATATGTCCTCCTGTTCCAGCTGCTGCAATAATTACTTTCATTACCTCTCTCCTTTCACTTTCTATTTTTTCTAAAAAACGTGAATTGTAAAACTATGATTGTCTTGCACTTGCTCTTGATATGTTTAATAATATTCCCATCTCACATAATAACAAAAATAGCGATGTTCCTCCGGTAACTAAAAAATGGTAATGGCATTCCTGTTGCAGGCATAGATGATGTCACAACTGCTATATTTATAATTACTTGTATTGCTATTAAAGCTGTTATTCCTATTGCCACAAGGCTTCCAAACATATCTGGAGAACGAACTGCTATTAATATTCCTCTCCATATTAATATAGCAAATAATAGTATTATTAATGTGCATCCTATAAATCCTAATTCTTCCCCTATAATTGAAAATATAAAATCATTATGTGGTTCTGGTATATATAAAAATTTTTGTTTACTTTCTCCCAATCCAACTCCAAATAATCCCCCAGATCCTATAGCATATAAACTATTTATTACTTGCCAGCCTGTATCTGTTGCATCCTTCCATGGATCTAAAAATGTTGTAACTCTCTGTAATCTATATGGTGAAAATATTATTAATGCTATTATTCCTGGTATTCCTACAGTTCCTCCACTTGCTGCAAAGTGCCAAAATTTACATCCTGCCATTATCATCATAATACTACATATTCCAATTATAACAATAGACGCACTTAAATGTGGTTCAACTACTAATAGTCCAATTATAGGTACTAACATACATATATGTTTTATAAAACCTTTTCCAAACTTTCCTAAATCATCTCTATTTTTTACTAATATACCTGCATAAAAAATAATCATTAGTAATTTTACTACTTCTGATGGTTGAAAAGATAAAGTTTCTGTTACATATATCCATCTTTTAGCTCCATTTAGCTTTTTTCCTGCCACTAAAACTAAAGCTAATAATAATAGAGCTATCCACCATGAGTGTTTATAAAATTTTTGGTAAAATCTATAATCTATTTTTGAAATAATTGCCATTGCAAATATTCCTAAAATTCCAAACAATAATTGTTTTGAAAAATATGAATAGCTATTTCCACTTTCAGCTAACGCTGAAGGCGAACTTGCAGACAAAACCATTACTAATCCAATACATAATAGTAATAATATAATTATTACTAGTGTAAAATCTACTGGATTATTAAGAAAACTTGAAAAATTTTTTTCTTTTTTCTTTTTTGCCATTTTTTACCTCAATCCTTTCACAGACATAAATCGGTTGAAAAATAATTTAAATTTTATACCTTAAACTATACTTATTTTTCAACCTTCTCTCTTTTTTAGTTTTATATTTTTAATCCTATAACACATAAAGCTAAAGTTATTAAGCTAAATACTATCACTACTTTGCTTTCTCTCCAACCAGATAATTCAAAATGATGGTGTAGTGGTGCCATTTTAAATATTCTATTTCCAGTTTTCTTATAATATGCTACTTGTATAAATACAGAGATAGTTTCCAATACTGGTATTAATGCTATTATTATTAATAATAGTGGCATTTTTAAATATAATGCTAATGCAGATATAACTCCTCCTAATAGTAAAGAACCTGTATCACCCATAAAAACCTTTGCTGGGTGTAAATTAAACATTAAAAATCCTAATACTGCTCCTACCATTACACTTCCAAATATTGTTACTTCTGGAATACCTTTTAATATTCCTATTATAGTTAGGCAAGTAATAATTATAGCACTTATACTTGATGATAAGCCATCAATTCCATCTGTTAAGTTAATTGCATTTGTAGTCCCTAATAATACAAATATTGTAAATGGAATATATAAATATATTGGTATATCTATATAAATCTTTAAAAATGGTATATATGTCTGTGTACTTATTTTTAATCCATAAACTAAATATATTACATATATTACAGCTATAATTAATAATCCTAACATTTTGTAACTTGGTTTTAAACCTGTTGTATTTTTTAATACTAATTTCTTGAAGTCATCTATAAAACCTATCAATCCAAATCCTATTGTTACTAATAACATTGGTAATAAATTGTTAGCTACTTCTACATTATTATTTGCAACAAAGTATATATATGCGCCTGTAATCATAATTATTGTTGCTATAATCATGATTATTCCTCCCATTGTTGGAGTTCCTTGTTTTTTTAAATGTGTCTGTGGTCCATCATCTCTTTCTATTTGGCCTACTTTTAATTTTTTTAATATAGGTATAATAATAAATCCTAATATTACTGTTATAATAAAGGATAAAATTAATATACTTGTTTCTAGTCTCAACTTTATCAAACCTTTCTACTTTCTATCTTATGTTTTTTTATTTTTCATGTGTATTATTTATTATCAAGTTCTTCTATAATATCTCTTACTATAATTCTTTCATCAAATGGATGCTTTACACCATTTATTTCTTGATATGGCTCATGTCCTTTTCCTGCAAGTACAATAATATCTTTTTTATTCGCCATTTTTATTGCCTTTCTTATTGCTTCTACTCTATCTACTACTACTTTATAATTTCCCTTTGTCTTTTTTATTCCTTCTTCAATTTGTTCTACAATCTTATTTGGGTCTTCTGTTCTTGGATTATCTGATGTAATTATTGTATAGTCTGCTATTTTTCCTGAAATTTCACCCATAACAGGTCGTTTAGATGTGTCTCTATCTCCTCCACATCCAAATACACTAATAACTTTTCCTCTTGTATAGCTTTTTACAGCCTGCAATATATTTTGTAAGCTTTCTGGTGAATGTGCATAATCTATCATTATTGGTATTTCTCTTTTATTGTCTACTAATTCTGATCTACCTGGTACTCTTACATCGCTTAATGCTTCTTTTACAATTTCTGGTTCTATTCCAAATTTTTGTGCTACACAAATAGCAGCTAGTGAATTATACACACTAAACCTTCCTGGTATTCCTGTTTTTACCCTTTCATTTTTGTCTTTTATTTTTACTTTAAAATCAACATATGAATTTGTAATTGTAATATCTTTTGCTAATACATTTGCAAAATTGTCTATTCCATATGTAGTAATATTACTTTCTGGGAATAATCCTGGTATTTTATTTCCATGTAAATCATCTACATTTACTATTCCTGTACTACACATTTTAAATAATTTTAATTTAGATTGGAAATAATCCTCCATGTCTGGATGTTCATTTTTACTAATATGATCTTCAGAAAAGTTTGTAAATACTACTATGTCAAAATCACATCCTGATACTCTATGTAATTTCAAGCTTTGAGAAGATACTTCCATTACAACTACTTCTACCCCCTCTTCTGCCATTTTACTAAAAATTCGTTGTAATTCTAGACTTTCTGGTGTTGTTCTATCACTATCTTTTAATTTTCTTCCATTTATATAAGTTGCAATTGTGCCAATTAATCCTACTTTTTTTCCTGCTTTTTCTAATATTTCTTTTATCATAAATGTTGTCGTTGTTTTTCCTTTAGTTCCAGTCACTCCTATTAGTTTGAATTTTCTTGATGGATTTCCATAATAATTACTAGATGTAATTGCTAGTGCTTCTCTTGTATTTTTTGCCATAATAACTGTTACATTTTCCGGTATATTTATGTTCTTTAAATCGCATCCTTCTTCAATCATAACCGCTGTTGCTCCATTTTGTATTGCTCCTTCTATAAAGTTGTGTCCATCTACACTAAATCCCTTTATTGCTACAAATAAAAAATCTTTTTTTATTTCTTTTGAGTTACTTTCTATTCCCTTAATATCAATGTCTAGGCTTCCTCTAACTTTTAGTCCTTCTAAACCTATTAATAAACTTTTTAACTCCATGTTTTTCAATCCTTCCGATTTTAATAACCCACTAGTATCAAAATTTTGTTACTAATTTTTTACATTATATAACTAAAAATTCAATTTGTATAGAGTTTTTTATGATTTTTCTATATATTAAACTTAAATATTTAAATATATAAAAATTACGTTCTTTACTGGCAAAACTAATCATATAAGAAAGTTATAAAAATATTCATAGTGCCAAAAAGTTAATTAGGTTATCTATGTAATTAACTATTTTGTCAAACTGTGCATCACTTCATTTTTATATATTTAAATATTTTAGTAACTATATTAAATCATATTAAAAACTGGTTTAAATATGACTAAATTTGTATTTCTTTGAAATTTGTAGTATAATAAATATGTATAGACTTATAGAAGGAGGAATTTATTATGAAAGTAGATAAAGAAGAACTTCTTAAAAATTGTATTTATAATAATTATGTATTATTTACTCAAAAATATCCAAATAAAACAAAAAAAGATGCAATAAATCAAACTGCCTTTGCTTTAAGTAGATTATTATTTACTCATGAATTTGATGGCTTTTCAAGAGGTGACCGAACGAGGACTCCTTTAATTGAAGCTTTTAAAAATTCTGATGAATATATCGATATAATATTGTCTGATTTTATAAAAAAATTTATTAACTCTGATCAACTTGTATCAAATAAACAAATGCCTTTATACAATGCCATGATTGCTACTTCCGATAAATATGGTGAAGATTACGTAAAATCTGCTTTAAAAAATGTCATTGGAAGTTCTAAAGATTATACATGGTTTTCAAGATATTATAGAGGGAATACTTCTATTAATTATAGATATGAATTGATGAAATCTCTTTCTCCTGAAGCCATATCTGATATCATAGCAGATACTATAGCAAAATCAATAGTTATGGAAAAAGAGTCTGAAATAGAAAAAACTTGCCAAAATATTAATAATTCTATATCTCAAAAGTATTCTGATAAAATCAAAAATTTTCAAGTCAATCCAGTTGCTTTAAATATGTGTAAACACGATATTGAGGAAGGTATTCAACAATCTTTTACGCACATTGATTATAACGAAGGAAATTTATATGCTTCTATGGACTTAGGCAATCATAGAAAAAATCAAGAAGATTCAGTTATTATTTTAACACATCCTCAAAATAAAGATTTCAAAATGTTAGTAGTAGCTGATGGTGCAGGTGGCTCAGAGCATGGCGAAGAAGCAAGTCATCTAATTGTTTCTAATATAATGCATTGGTTTGAACAATTAGACTCTAAATATTTCTATAATCAGAATTTAGAAGATTTTCAATATCAGTTTAATCAAGCTATAAAAAATATTAATCATTCTTTATTCAATAAATATCATGGCAACTCATACTCTACATTCATTGGCGCCATTGTTGGTGAAAAAAATACAATTATTTCTAATGTTGGTGATTCAAGAGCTTATAAATATGTAAATGGTGAATTGCAACAATTGACTGAAGATGATAGTGGTTCTTATACTTTATTTAAATCCGGTGAAATAGAGCGCAAAGATGATATAAGATTCCATAAATATTCTTCTGCTATTTTTCGAGCTATGGGATTCAAACCAGATGTTACAATTAGTTCACAGACTATTTCTAATAAGGATTATGATACACTTTTGTTATTTAGTGATGGTGTTACAGATTGTCTTTCAGATGATCAAATAAAAGCAATAACTAGATATACTTCTCCTGCTGATTTAGCTAAATCTTTAGTTCAAGCTGCTAAAGAAACTCTTAGTGTGGCAAGACCTGGTTTAGATCCAAAAGACTTTTATAGTCATATAAAACCTGGAAAGGACAACGCTACTGCAGCTGTTTATGATAATAGTTCTTTAAGAAAGGACTTAAAAAATCCAATTAAACAATTAAAGAAATCAATTTTTGGAAAAAGAACAGATGACGATTCTAGATAATTTTATTGTAGAAAGGAAGATGTTTTATGAACTTACAACATAATAATATAGTCTTAACTAATAGTGAAGGTGAAAAAACAAATTATACTGTGCTATTTACTTTTGATTCAAAAATAACTGAAAAAAGTTATATAATTTACACAGATTTTTCACGTGATGATAACGCAAATATAAATGTTTTTTATTCTTCTTATACTCCTGGCAACAATGTAAAATTAGAACCAGTAGAAACTAAAGATGAAATAGCATTAATAGATGATATACTTTTAACATTAGAACAAGAATTAAAATTAAAATTTTCTAAAAAAAGTGAAGATTAACTCTTCACTTTTTTATTTCATACTCATCTCACAATATTTACATCTATAAATTTTATTTTCTTCATCTGTAAGACAAAATACTTGGTCTAAGTCCTTTTCTATAGAAGTTATGCATCTTGGATTTTGACATTCTACTATATTTACTATTTTTTTAGGTAATCCAACATGAAATTTTTGATTTATTTCGTTTTCTTTTACAATATTTACTGTACTTTCTGGATCTATAAATCCTAAGATATCTAAATCTATATTTATTGCTCTATCTATTTTTATAATATCTTTTCTTTCCATTTTTTGACTCTTAGCATTAGTTATAATTGCTACTTGGCAATCTAACTCTTTTAGTTTTAAAGCATCATAAATTTCCATTCCTTTTCCAGCTTGTATATGATCTATTACAATTCCATCTTTTATACTATCTATATTCATATTACTAACTTTCCTTTCTTTTTAGTCTTCTATTTCTAATAGTTTTAAGATTAATGCCATTCTTATATATTTTCCATATTTAGCCTGTTTAAAATAGCATGCCCTTTCATCATCATCTACATCTGTTGAAATTTCATTGACTCTTGGTAATGGATGCATAATGCATAAGTCTGGTTTTGCTTTTTCTAATTTTTCTTTATTTAAAATATAATAATCTTTTAATCTTACATAATCATCCTCATTGAAAAATCTTTCTTTCTGAACTCTTGTCATATATAGAATATCCAATTTATCCATATATTCTTCAATATCAGATGTTTCTACATATTCTATATTATTTTTTTCTAGAGTTTCTCTTTTTAGATATTCTGGAATCTTTAGTTCTTTTGGAGATATTAAAATAAATTTTATATTCTTATATCTAGACATTGCAGTTATTAATGAATGTACTGTTCTTCCAAACTTTAAATCTCCACAAAGTCCTATACATAAATTATCTAATCTATTTTTTTCACATTGAATTGTTAGTAAATCTGTTAATGTTTGAGTTGGATGATTGTGTCCTCCATCTCCAGCATTAATTATTGGTACATCTGATTTTAAAGATGCAACTAATGGTGCTCCTTCTTTTGGGTGTCTCATTGCTATAATATCTGCATACCCTCCTACTACTTTTATTGTGTCAGATACACTTTCTCCTTTTGAAACAGAACTTGAATCTGCTGAAGAAAATCCTAATACATTTCCTCCTAGTTCCATCATAGCTGCTTCAAAACTAAGTCTTGTCCTTGTACTTGCTTCAAAAAATAATGTTGCTAATTTCTTTCCTTTGCATTTTTCTGCATATTTTTCTTTGTTTTGCATAATGTCCCTTGCTTTTTCTATTAGTTGGTCGATTTCTTCAACTGATAATTCTTTAATATCAATTAGATTTTTCATGTTTTCTCCCTCTCTTTTATTTTGTTAAAATTTCATTTGCTAATGTTTTCATTTGTTCTATGTTCTCATTATTAACTGTTGTCTTTATTGTAACAGTTGTGTCACATATTGATACATCTTTCATTTTTTGTAGATTTTCTTTTATAAGTTTTCCTGCCATTGGCGCCCATGAACCATTTTCTATAATTCCTACTGTTCTATTTTGATAATTTTTGCTTTTTAAGTGTGCTAAAAATTCATCCATATATGGGAATAAGCCTGCATCATATGTTGGACAAGCTAATATCATTTTGTCATATCTAAATGCATCTTCTACAACTTCTGCCATATCACTTCTTGCCAAATCACTAACTACTACTTTTTTTGCCCCTTCTTCTTCTAATATTTTTTCTAGTTTCTCTATTGCTTTAGCTGTATTTCCATGTATAGAATTGTAGGCTACTAATACTCCATCATCTTCTGGTTTATAACTACTCCATGTATTATATTTATTTATATAAAATTCTAAATTTTCCTTTAACATAGGACCATGTAGTGGGCAAATCATTTTTATATCTAAATTTGATGCCTTTTTTAGTAATTGTTGCACTTGCATTCCATATTTTCCTACTATATTAAAATAATATCTTCTTGCTTCACATGTCCAATCTTCGTCTGTGTCTAGTGTTCCAAATTTTCCAAATCCATCTGCTGAAAATAAGATTTTCTCCGTACTTTCATATGTTACCATTACCTCTGGCCAATGTACCATAGGTGCCATAAAAAATTGTAATTTATGTTTTCCTATTTCTAGCATTTCTCCCTCTTCTACTATTATTTGTTTTTCTCCTGCATTTATATCAAAAAATTGTGTTAACATTGCAAATGTTTTTTTATTACCTACTAATTTCATATTTGGGTATTTCTCTGTTAATAATTTTATATTTGCTGAATGGTCTGGCTCTAAATGTGATATTACTAAATAATCTATATTTTGTCCTTGCAATGCTTTTTCTAAATTTTCTATCCATTCATTTGTTGCTCTTCTATCTACTGTATCCATTAATACATTTTTTTCATCTTGTATTAGATAAGAGTTATATGATATTCCATTTGGGACTACATACTGACTTTCAAATAAATCTATTGTTTTATCATTTACTCCTACATATATAATTGAATCTGTTATTTTATTTTCCATTTTTCACCTATTCCTTTCTTTATATTCAATCTACTATATACTTTTAGTTTTTTTGTATTATATCATATGATTATTCCATTTTCAATAATTCATTCTTTTAAGTTTCGGTATTTTTATAACTTTAGCAAATCTCACTTTTTATTCTACAATAGGGCACTTTGTAGTAAATATATTAGTTGATAAAACAACGCTTGATTGGAATGAAAAATAGACTACTGACAAAATCAGTAGCCTTTTTTTATATATTTTTACTTTTCAATTTTAAAACTATTTTTATATTATCTTTCTATTTCATTTGCTTTTACATATTGCTGTTGTTGAAAATCTTTTGAAATTACCGGACATTCACATTTTGGTATAAAAGAACTTGCACTTCTATGATCATCAAACAACACTCTGCCTAAGCTATAAATGTTAAATCTTGTATATGTATCTATTTCTTCTCCTTTTTCATCATAAAATTCAAAAATTTGTTCTCCAACTTCATGTATAACTGCTATTGCATGTTCCAAATCTTCTAAATTTATATCTTCATCTTTTTTTCTTATTTTAGGAAATTTATATAATAAATCATAATCAAGAATTAAACATACCTCCCAATCTCTTGGCCTTTTCCCTGTATCTATTGCATCGACTAGTTCTTTAGTTACTTTCTGCAATTCTATCCTTATCACTGGATTTGCTTTATTATTGTAAACTGCTAAAGTTCCAACAAATGGTGCAGTAAAATATTCTGGAGATACACTGTGGATTACAAATTCCATATTCGAATCCTTTTTTTTCTGTTCCTTCATAAATTTTTTTAATTCTTTTGCTTTAGTAAACGTACCTTGAGGTAAATTAAGTTCTGAACCGATACTTTTACCACATCTAACTCTCCATAATTGTTCTATTTTATCTTTTGAGTATAAAGCTTCCTCATTTAAATTTTCTACTTTATCCACAAATAAACAGTCTACTGTTAATTTAGGAAATTTTTGTTGTAAAAATTTTAGTCCTTCTAATTTTTTCATAGCTTGTCCCTCCATATTAAAAGAGGCTTTTGCCTCTTTTATTAACCACACATTCTGCAAGTAATAATTTTTTCTACGTCATTTTTTTCTACATTTTGATTTTTTTGTTCGTTATTTTTCATAAGATTTCCCTCCTTTAATTTATATGTATTGCAAAAAAATGCAAAATTAAAATCACACTAAGCATAGAGGATCTTCCTCTAATATTGAATTTTTAAATGCGATAGCAGATGCTCTGCAACCTCCACATATCGTTTTATATGTACATTTTTCACATTTGCCTTTTAGTTTATTTTTATAATTTTTCAAATCAATAAACAATTTATTATTTTCCAAAATATCATCTAAAGATTTATCTTTTATATTTTCTGCAAATTTTGGAATATATGAACATGGTCCAATATTTCCTTTATAATCTATATATATTATTTCATCTCCTGCTTGACAACCTGCATAAATTTTAGTTAAATCATCTTTTTTTATATCTATCCCGAATATTTCTGAAAATACTGGAATTAATAATGGATCTCCTGTTTTAAAATTTACATTTAGTTTTTTACATTCTTCAATTATGTGTTTTATTATATTTTGATATTCTTGATTTTTCAAAATCATATTTTTTTCAGCATTTCCGGCTAATATTACTCTTCTTGTATTAAATTCTTTTGCACCTTTTTTGGCTACTAATCTTAATACTTCTATAACATCTTTTTTAGTTTCTTGAGATAATGTATATTTTATTGCATATTTTATATTATATTTCTGTAATATTGGTAATAATTCAATTACTTTATTAAAAGCTCCTTTTTTTCCTCTAAATTTATCATGCGTTTCTTCTAAGCCATCCAAACTTATTGATAATTTTATATTTTTATATGTAGCTAGTTTTCTGCATTTCTCGTCATCTAATAAAGTGCCGTTTGTTGTAATTACTATATCTTCAAATTTTTCTGTATAGTCTAAAATTTCAAAAATATCTTTCCTTAAAAAAGGTTCTCCTCCTGATAAATTAAGCATTGTGACTCCATTGTACCAAAGTTCAGAAATCAATTTCTTTGCTTCATTTAATGACAATTTTTTATGATCATTTTTTTCTGATACTCTACAATGTTTGCAATTTAAATTACATTCATTATTCACGTCCCATTGGGCTATAGTTGGCATATCGTTCCTCTCCTTTAATATATTTTTTGAATATTTCCAATGATTCTACTTGAATATCATAAAATTCTTTTTTTCTTATCAAATCATCGATTTCTTCTTTAGTACACCATTCTACTCTTTCGACTTCTTGCTCAGATAGAACTAAATTATTCATATTAAAATCTTTTTTTAAATGGTATAAGTTATAAATATTTTTACCTATTTTAGTGTTATAAAATAATTTAAGTTCTTCCTTTTTTATATCTATACCTAGTTCTTCTTTTAATTCTCTTAGTGCTCCTACTTTCATTTTTTCCTTTTGTTCTACATGCCCACTTGTAATACCATATTTACCATTTTTTTCTTTGCTTCTTTTTTGTATAAGCAATTTATTCTCACTATTTTGAATAAATATTGTAACAATTTTCATACACTTATTTCCTCTATATAAATTATATATGAGCCTCTTTGTGTTTATTCTACTATTTTTTTTATTCTTTTCAAATTTTGGCAGGTTTCCTTTTTCTAGAAAATTTTTCCAATTATTTTATTATAAATTGATTTTTATATATATATCTGTTATAATAATTATCGAAATTCCATTTTTTTCCTTTTTTTATATTTTTATGAAACTTTTGGAGGTTTAAAAATGTATGATTTACAAAATTTAGAATTCAAGCAATTACTAAAAGAATACAGAAAATCAAGAGGATTTACATTAGAAAGTTTAGGTAATAAAATTGGTAAATCTAAAGCAACTGTATCAAAATATGAAACAGGAGAAATTACTCCTGATATTATAACTATGTTAGAAATCTGCAATGTGTTAGATATAAATGTATCACAACTATTTCCTATAAAATTCACTAATAATAGACTTCATCTTTTAAAAAATCCTTTTACTACAAATAAACTATTCTTATATTATTACACCAAAAGTTTTCTTGTAACTTCTATATTAGAAATACATGAAGAAACAAATAAAATATTTGTTAAATTATATAATGGTATAAAAAATACTTCTAATTATGCTAATAAAGCTTCTTATTATTATGAAGGTATTTTAGAATGTAATAAATCAATTGGTTATATAAATTTATATAATCCTAATTCTAATGATATACAATTAGAAAAAGTTCAAATCTGTTTTAATATTCCTTGGAGTAATAACTTTAAAATTACTAATTTTTTCATTTTAGGATTAACTCCTAATTCACTTCCTATTATAAAAAAGGGAATTTTATCAACATTCCCAATAGAAAATATATCTTCTTATAAAAATTTATTAAAATTAACTAAAGATGATATAACTTCAATTCAAGAAGAAAATGCTTGGATTTTGCAAAATTCAAATTATGATTATTTATTTTTTGACAATTAAAAACAAAAAACTACACTATTAAATGTGTAGACTTTTGTTTAATATTATCTCATTTCTAATATTGTACATATACTTTATTAGTTTTATTTATCATGATTCCAGCTTTAGGAATCTGCTCTGAAACTATAGTTTCATCCTTATTTAATTCTTCACTTTCATTTTCTACAACCATTTCTAATCCGTTTTCTTTTAAAATTTTATTTGCTTCTTTCAAAGTTTTTCCTACTACATCTGGTGTTTTTACTTCTTCTAATTGTTCTATTTCATCTTCATTTCCTTGATTAACTTCTAAATATGGCAAAATTTCACTAAATATTTGCCCTCCAACTGGTGCTGCCACACCTCCTGCTTGGTTTATTTATACAACACATTTTTTATATTAATCTTCTATATATTGTGAAACTTCATCCATGAATTTAAAATTAATAGTTATCTTTTTATTTTCATGAATTTCTATATAATCTATTAATTCTGATATAATATCTCTATCTAACTCTGTTATATTTTTATGTATTTTAAATTGCTCTATCCATTGACTTTTTTCGTTTATAACTTTTTCCTGCTTTTCTTTTTGATTATCTAAATTTAAGATTTTTTCTCTTATTTCTTCAATATCTTGTTCATATTTTCGTTTATATTCTAAGTACTCTTGTTTTGTTATATATTCATTTTTCCAGTCTTCATATAATCCTTTTTTTAATTTTTTTAATTTTTCTATTTCTATTTCTTTTGTTTGTTTTATATTTTCTATATTTTCATCAATTATTTTTTTATTATTAATACTATCAATTTGCTCTAATAATTCTTCAGGTTTAGTTAATAATTTTATATGTAATTTAATTGCTTGTAACACTGATTTTTCTAATTCTTCTATTTTTATAGTATGTTTTGTACATAATTTATTCGATTTTTTTCTATATGTGCCACATATATAATACTCATATACAGTTCCAGCCTTATTCTTGCAATATTTTCTATGCATTGCTCTCTTACAATCTGCACATTTTAAAATTCCAGCCCACATACTTAATGTTCCATTATTCTGTACTCTTACATCTACTTTTCTCATATCTTGTGCTTTTTTAAATAATTCTTTATCTATAATCGCTTCATGCATATTTTCTACAGTAATCCATTCTTTTTCCGGAACTTGTTCTACTTTATGAATTTTATAGCTTTTTACCCTTCTTTTTCCTTGTGTTACATTACCTATATAAATATCATTTTTTAAGATATTTCTAACTGTAGATGGACACCAAAAATAATCTTGTTTTGCCTTTGAATTATTATAATTTTGATTTAATTTTTCTTTTTTATATCCTGTTGGATTCAAAATTCCCATATCATTTAATCTGTGACAAATACTCAAATTTCCTAGACCTTCGTATACTTTCCATTCAAAAATCTTTTTTACAATTTCAGCAGATTCTTCATCTATAATTAATTTATGATTGTTTTCTGGATTTTTTATATATCCATAGGCTGGAAATGCTCCTACAAACTCTCCGTTTCTTTTTTCTTCCATTTAATGCTGATTTAATTTTTATAGATGTATCTCTACAATATTCATCATTAATTAAATTTTTAAAGGGTATTAATATGGTATTTGTGCTTGACGGATTTTTAAAACTATCCACATTATCATTAACAGCAATAAATCTTATGTTAAATAATGGAAATATTTGCTCTATATAATTTCCAACTTCTATATAGTTTCTTCCCAACCTTGATAAGTCTTTAACTAAAACACAATTAATATTCCCCATTCTCATATCTTCTAATAATTTTTGAAATGCAGGTCTATTAAAATCTGTTCCTGTATATCCATCATCAACATAAGTATCATAAATAATTAAATCATTATGTTCATGAATAAATGCTTCTAATAATGCTTTTTGACTTGTTATACTATTACTTTCTTGCTTGCCTTCTCCGCATATCACTATCTTCTTGAGACAATCTTATATATTCTCCAACATACCAAATTTTTGTTGCATTTGAATTTTCTAAAGAATATTTTGATTTTCTTCCAGCCATAGAATCCTCTTTTCTTCTATTTCATTTTTAATTTTAAAATATTTAATAAACAATCATTGAATTTTTTTGTAGTTTCTGGATATACAATTTCAACAATTGTTTCGCCTACTTTTAATTCATATTTATTTTTATTGATTTTTTTCAAATTTATTCAACCTCCATTAAGCTTGTATTATTTAATTTTATTAATTTAAAAAATTTTTATTACTATATTAATGAAGTTAAAAATAAATAATAAATTTATCATAATTTGTATAAAAATATCATATAAAGTACATAATAATAAAAAATTATTATGTAAATTGATTACCATTACTATTTACAGATTTATAAATGATTTAATAGATCTAAAAAGTATCGTAATTGAATTTCTTTAGTAATTTTAAAAAAATGAAAGGATTTGATATAATATGAAAAATGTTAAAAAGGTAATATCATTTTTAATGATATCATTAATGATCTTTATTTTAAGCCCAAACTTTTCTAATGCTCAAACTACTCAAGTAGGTACTGAAGATGACTTAGTTAATACTATAAAAGATGCTCAAAGTGGTGACGTTATTTCTTTATCAGCAAGTATAGAACTTACTAAACCAATTGAAATAGTTGACAAAAATATAACAATTAATGGTAATGGTTTTACAGTTTCAAGAAATACTAATAATTGGACTCCAAATGACAATAATGGTACTTTAATTACTGCTGGTGCTGGAACTACACTTAACTTGTTAAATCTTAATTTAACAAATAGCCAAAAGTATGGTGTACAAGCATATAATGGTGGATATGTTATATTAGATAATGTAACAATTTCTAATTGTGCTTATGGTGGTGTTTTAGTTAATGCCGGTACTGTTGAAGTAAAAAACTTAAACTTAAAGAAAAATGGTGGAGAGGGATATAATAATGGTATAGAAATTGCTAAAGGTCAAAGTATTGGTGACGATAAACAACCTGTGTTAAAAATGAATGGTACTTTATCTTCAACTGAAACTGATCAAGTTATTTATGTTGATATAAATGATCCTGTAGCTGGTTTTGAAATAGTAAATGCTGAAGATTCTCCAAATAAAGTATTATTGAATGGTAACAAATTAGTTGTTACAGATGAAAACAACGAAATTTTGTATACAAGTAATGAAATTGAAGATATAGACTTCTCTGGTGAAACTTATATTGAAAATGTTTTAGTAACTATTAATGTTTTAGACAAAACAGTAGGAATTTCTTTACAAAAAGGTTCTACTCTTTCTAAAGAAGTAGCTCAATCTCGAGTAAACTTAGAAACATTAGGTTTAAATAATTATACCTTAGATGGTTTCTTTGCAGATCCACAATATACAACAGAATTTGATTTCTCAGCTCCAATTACTGATAATGTAACTATTTATGCAAAACTTACTCCTGTTTCAGTTCCTGCTGAGCAACCTGCTGAACAAGATGTAACTCCAAAAACTGGTTCAAACAATCATTTAGAAATTGCTCTATCTATTGTTGTTATATCTTTAATCGGAATAGCCATATTAAAAAGAAAGGATATCTAAAATATTAAGATATCATATTAAAATAGGCCTACATTAATATATATTTATTTTTATGTTGACATAAGAATGGATAAATATAGTGTAGGCTATTATCTTAATATTATTATGGAAAATACTATGAATAAAATTTCTCTAACAAAAAAGAATGTAATAAAATTTTCTTGTATTATTATGTTTATATTAATTATTATTTCAGTTATATATATAATAAAATATTGTTACGATATTTACAATGCTAAAAAAGAGCTTAGTTATTTGTCTGATTTTTGGGAGAATGAAAATTATACTATACCGCAAGAAATTAATGATGGAACTGCAAAAGAAAATGAAATCAATGATGTTATTATTAAAGAAAATAATGAAAGAATTTTAAAACTTAAAGAATTACAAAAACAAAATTCAGATATTATAGGTTGGATTGAAATTGAAAATACTGATATAAATTATCCTGTTTTACAAGGTAATGATAATGATTTTTATATGAATCATAATTATAAAAAAGATTACTCTACTAATGGTTCAATATTTTTAGATAAAGATTATTCTTGGGATCCTCCTAGTAGCAATTTGTTAATATATGGTCATAATATGAAAAATAGTACAATGTTTCAAACTCTATTAAATTATAGAAATAGAGAATTTTATGAGCAACATCCTATAATTAGATTTACAACCAATGCTGAAGATTCAAATTATGAAATTATTTCTGTTTTTGAATCTAGAGTATATTATAAGTCCGAAAAAAATGTTTTTAGATATTACTATTTTATTAATGCTAATACTGAAGAAGAATATAATTCGTTTGTACAAAATGCAAAAAATGTTTCTCTTTATAATATAGATAAAACTGCCAAATTTGGAGATCAATTAATGACTTTATCAACATGCTCATATCATGTTAAAGATGGACGATTTGCAATAGTAGCAAAAAAGATAAGCATTTGATGGTTACTAAATACAGCTTAAAATTTAATTTGTTACTAGATAATCTATTATCTAGTAACATTTATTTATTAATATTTGATTTTATTTATTGCAATTTTATGTAAATTGTTGTATAATTTATATTATCATCGGTACATTGAAAAATAAACGAAGAATTTAACTCGTTTCATAGTGCTAGAAACGCGCTTTTTTTTGTGTACAAAAAATAAAGAAACTGCCTAGTTTATCATCTAGGAACGAACATCATTTTCGATGAGTGATTAGTAGGGAAAGGTCAAATGGAAAATTACAAGATTTTTTTGCAACAAAAGGCCATTCGGCTGCCTATAGGAAATGGATTTTCTTATTCTTTTAGTCCTGCCTGTGAAAGCTTTGCTGTGTTTCTTGAAGGAAATAGAATCTTTCACACATCTGCTGCCCAACTGGGAGATCTCTATGTTATCAGAGGGAATAACTATCCAATAATCAAAAAACTAAATCCTCCAATGAGGCGGTCAGATCTGATTATGTGGATATTAGGTTTTCCGTCATCACTCCGTTGTCACGGTCTTGAACATTATCAGGAGCTGTTGCAAAAACATAATCCAAAATACCCGTTGGAAAGTTTTGAAGATGTTTTTTATAAGATTACTATATGTAATCGACCTAAACGCACTCACCTGGTGGCCGCATGGGTTAACAGTTCAATTGATAAACATTCAATAATCCAACTGTGTAATACGACGCTTGCCACAGATTTGCCCAAAGATTATGTAGAGAAAATATTTATCGAAAAGCTACAATTTAGCAAGTTTGAATTGGAACAAATAAAACCTAGTTTTTACTGTTACTAGCACTATGCTACCCCCTTGGACAAGATTGCAATGCCCTCTTTGTCCAGAGGGTTATTTTTTTCTATTTTATTTTATATCTAAAAATAGTGTTATTAAAATTATACACACACATCTTTGAGATTTTAACATTATTTAATTTTTTGAATAAAATAGTTAAGAGGTGTTTAAAATGTTTACTAATATATTTAATACTGCAAAAGCACATATAAAAGGTGGTAAAAAATATCCTAAAATAGATGGCACAGTTACTTTTAAAGAAACCAAAAATGGCGTAATAGTGACTGCTAAAATTAATAATTTGCCACAATCTAAAGATAGATGTAAAGGTAGATTTTTCGGCTTTCATATTCATGAAGGAACTTCTTGTACTGGAAATTTAGAAGATGAATTTGCAAATGCAAAATCACATTTGAATCCTAATAGTTGTCCTCATCCTTTTCACATAGGTGATTTACCACCATTAATTGAAAATAATGGTTTTGCTTATATGAATGTTTTGATAAATAAATTTAAAATAAAAGATATTTTGGGAAAAGTAATAATTATTCACGATTCTCCAGATGATTTTAAGACTCAACCAAGTGGAAATTCTGGAAGCAAAATTGCTTGTGGTAAAATTGAAAAACGAACTATTTAATAGTAAAACTACTTTTTCGCTTAATTCTATTGTATTATATGATTTATAGATAATTTTATTTTGTGTTGTTAAAATTATCCATGCACCTCCTTGGTGTCCCCCTTCTCCTGTTGGATTATATAAAGTTACTAAAACTACAACTTGAGGATTATCTATAGGAGCGACTCCACAAAAAGATGTTACATATTTATTTGTATTAACACCATCTTCTGATGTCCCTGTTTTTCCCCCTATTCTATATCCTGCCACTTTTGCATTTTTTCCAGTTCCTTCAGACACTACTGATTCCATCATACTTAACACTTTTTCTGACGTTTCTTTTGAAATAACTGTGTCTCTTTTTTCAACAGGTATATCTGTAATTTCTTTTGTTTCACTATTTATAATTTGTTTTACCACTCTAGGCTTAATACTTGTTCCTCCATTTGCTATTGCAGATACTGCTGTAGCTAGCTGAATTGGTGTAATTTCAAATCTTTGCCCAAAACTTATTGTTGCAAGTTCCACTGGTCCAGCCTTATTTTCAGCTAAAAATATACTATTAGCTTCTCCTGGTAAGTCTATTTGTGTTTTATTTAATAACTTAAACTTATTTAAATAACTATAATATTTTTGAACACCTATTTTTTGTCCTAGTCCTATAAATACAGGATTACATGAGTTCATAAGTGCCTGTCTTAGGCTTTCAGAACCATGTGGTCTATAATATCTCCAACATTTAATTCTAACTCCTGCCACTTCTATTGAACCTGTACATGCAAATTCTCCCTCTTTATCTGTTTGTGTTATTCCCTCTTCTAATGCTGCTGAGGCTGTTATTAATTTAAAGACAGAACCTGGCTCATATGTATCTGCTATTGCTTTATTTCTCCATACTGCCTGTAATGCCTTTGTTTTATCTGCTTGCTGCATATTACTCCATTGTTCTGTTAATTCTTGAGTATAAGGTTCATATGGTTCATTTAAATTATATGATGGATATGTAGCCATAGCCAAAATATCTCCATTTTGTGGATTCATTACAACTACATTTCCTCCATCTGTACAAACATTATCTATACATGCTTCTTTTAAATATTTTTCTACTATTGATTGTATTGTAAAATCGATTGTTAAAACTAAATCATTTCCATCTATTGCAGCAACATAATTTTCTCCTTCTTCTCCTATCTCTGCTCCTTTAGCATCAGTATGTCTCTCTATTGCACCTTGTTTGCCTTTTAATTCTTTATCATATTTTGCTTCTATTCCATCCAAGCCTTGATTATCACTTCCACAAAATCCAATAATTTGTGAAGCCAAATTACTGTATGGGTAATATCTTTTTGTATCTTCATCTATATTGACACCTGTAGAAATATTATTTTCTTGTAACCAAATTCTTAATTGATTAGTTTTTTCTTTTTCTACTTTCTTAGCAATTGTTTCTATTGAACTTCTTTTATTTACCTTTTTCAGTACATTTTCGTAATTTAATTCAAATAACTCTGATAATTTTTTTGCTACTTTTTCTTTATCTTCTTTTCTTATATTTCCCGGATTTACTGATACCGTTTCTACACTACTGCTTACAGCTAATTCTGTTTTCCCTGTTGCATCATAAATAGTTCCTCTTTTAGGGTTTATTTTTCTATCTAAAGTTTGTTGTTGATAAGCTAAGCTTGACAATTCCGAGCCTTGAATGAGTTGTATATATCCCACTCTTACAATTAAACCTATTAAAATAATAAAAGTAATAAATAAAGTATTTCTCAATTTCTTTTTACACGAAAGTTTTAATCCTATCATAAAAAAACACCTCTAATAATATGTATTAGAAGTGTTTTATTTTATGCCCAATACTTTTAGTAATCTATTAAACCAGTTATCATTATCTTCCATTATTACTTTTTCAGATGCTGGTTCTGTATAATCTTTTTTTGGTAAACTAATATATTTTGTCTGTTTATTTGTTAATTTTTGCATTCCTAATTTCTCTTTAGCTATTTTTTCTATATTATTTAAATTTAATCCATTTTCTATAGTCACAGCCATTTGTTCATTCTCTTTTTCTAATGATGACAATTCTTTTTTCAATGATTGCACTTGAGTAAATTTTTCATTTATTTGTGAGTTTCTATAACTTATGGTTAAAAGCAATGCAAATATTACTATAACTGTTATTGTTAATCTTTTTTGTTTTTTCTTTTCTTCTTCTGATAGTCTTATTTGCTGTCTTGGTACGTCTTTTACCACTCTTAAATTTGTTTTTTTAGATTTTCTAGATTTTGTTTCTCTAGGTTCTAATTTTCTTGGACTTGTACCATATTGATATTCGGCTTTTACCATAAGTTTTCACCTCTCTTTCTAATTATTTTGTCTTTTCAAAAATTCTAAGCTTTGCACTTTTTGATCTACTATTTTCATTTTGTTCTTCATTTGTAGCTATTATAGGTTTTCTTGTTATTATTTTCCCTAATGACTCTTGTCCACAAACACAATAAGGTAAATCACTAGGACATGTACATTTTCCTTTTGCCTCTATATATGCATTTTTTACTGCTCTATCTTCTAATGAATGAAATGTTATAATACATAATCTACCACCTGATTTTAGGCTTTCAATGCAGTCTCTTACTGTTTTTTCTAGTGGTTTAATTTCATCATTCACTTCTATTCTTATTGCTTGGAATGTTCTCTTAGCTGGATGTCCATCATTTTGTTTTGACTTTGGAATAGATTTCTCAATTATTTCAACTAGCTCTTTAGTTGTTTCTATCTGTTTTTCTTTTCTGTAATTACAAATGTTTTTTGCAATTTGTCGAGAAAATCTTTCTTCTCCATATTCATATATAATTTTTGCTAATTCTTGCTCTTGATATGTGTTTACAACTATTTTAGCTGTTAATGATTGATTTTGGTCCATTCTCATATCTAATTCATTTTCACCCAAGTAACTAAATCCTCTATTTCTTTCATCTAATTGATATGATGACACTCCTAAATCTAATAATATTCCATCTACTTTTTTT
Organism: uncultured Clostridia bacterium; assembly: GCA_947589015.1. Lineage (GTDB taxonomy): Bacteria > Bacillota > Clostridia > TANB77 > CAG-508 > CAG-269. The sequence goes on along the minus strand of CANPZF010000021.1, from coordinate 1,240 downwards.
ATACTTAATGTTTCTAATATATTTTTTATATCATCATGATTACCATGAATATATTTTACATTTTTATATTCTTTTAAATTCTCTTTTGCTGCTTCTAATGCTTGTTCATCTCTGTCTATTCCTATTAATAATCCATTATTAGAAAGTTTTTTTACAATTTCCTTACTATGACCTGCTCCTCCTAGTGTTCCATCTACATAAATTCCATCTTCTTTTATGTTTAACCCTTGAATACACTCATCTAACATTACAGGCTTATGCTTAAATTCCAATTTAACACCTCTTATAAAATTTATAACTTAATAGCTGGTAATTTATAAGAAAACTACCAGCTGTTTTTTCTTTATTTGTATTTTTCTTTTGGTTTTAAGGCATCTCTTGTAAAACTTTCTTTTGTTTTATTAACTTTTGTATTTTTAAAACCTTAGTATATTGACATTCTTTTGTTTTTAGTTTTAAAATTTCATCTTTTGTTTCTTCTTATAGATTTAATCTAACAATTCTTCTTTGGTTTTCATCTTTTGTACTTTTTTCTTTTGTTTTTTATATTTCTTTAGTATTTTTGTCTTTAGTACTTTTTTCTTAAGTATTTTATATAAACTTTTGCAAGTTATATACTGTTTTATATTCCTAGAATAGCCATATTAGATGCTATTTCATCTGCTGATATATTTTCATCGCACTTTTCCCAATCTTGTTTGTTCCATATTTCTAGTCTTGTTCCAACACCTATAATAATGGCTTCTTTTTCTAAATTTGCTGCATTTCTTAAATTACTAGGTATTAAAAATCTTCCTTGTTTGTCTATCTCACACTCTGTTGCTCCTGATAAGAAAAATCTTACAAAGTTTCTTGCGTTTTTATCTGAAAGAGGTAATGATTTTAATTTTGTTTCGAAATTCAACCACTCATTTTGTGAAAATGCAAATAAACATCCGTCTAATCCCTTTGTAATAATGAATCTTTCTCCCATGTCTAACCTTAGTTTTGCTGGCATTATTAGTCTTCCTTTTGTGTCTAGAGAATGTTCATATTCACCAATTAGCAATTAATTTCACCCCTTTTCACTTTCTACCACTTTGTACCACTTTTCTCCACTTCACTTAGATTTTAATATAACTTTTTATAAAATGCAAGTGTTTTTTGAAATTTTTTTTATTTTTTGTGTAGGTTTGTCAAACATATGTCACACTTTATTGATAAATATAGTGTTTGAAATACCTTTTACGATATATAAGCT
>CANPZF010000020.1 GCA_947589015.1 uncultured Clostridia bacterium | reverse complement strand
TTATTTTTCTAAAGTATAGCTCTCTCTCTCTCTCTCTCTCTCTTACAGCCACAACGTTTTTACATTTTTTCATTTTTTATCCTCTTTTCCTTTTATTTCATTGTACTACAATATACATTCCTTTTCAGTTCTTTTCAGCACATTTATAATAATAATTTTTATATCATTATTGGTTCTGCCTGTACACATATTTTTCTCCACTATTATTTCCATTTTTTTGCATTTTATTCTCATCATTATTTATCTTTTCTGTATTTCTTCAAATATTACAAGTTTATTACATTTATATTATCTTTTGTTTACATTCATATTTTCAAATTCAAAAGTAATTTTTATCTATTACAAACATTAATATTTTATTTTAGCAAAACTTTCTAAAACTTGTCATATTCCTAATCATTACTCAATATAAATTAAATAAAGTTATTTAGTACAAACATTTTCTTGAGAATTAAAGGAGGTTATATAGATGGAAAATACAAGATTGTATCAAGACATCGCAAAAAGAACAGAAGGTGATATTTATGTTGGAGTAGTCGGTCCTGTAAGAACTGGTAAATCTACATTTATAAAAAAATTTATGGATTTGCTTGTTATTCCTAATATTGACAATGAGTATAAAAAAGAACGAGCCAAAGACGAATTACCTCAAAGTGCTGGTGGAAAAACCATCATGACAACAGAGCCAAAATTTGTTCCAAATGAAGCAGTTGAAATTACCTTAGATAACAATTTAAAATTCAAAACTAGATTAGTAGATTGTGTAGGATATTTAGTTGACAATGCAATTGGATATTTAGAAGACGACATGCCCAGAATGGTAAAAACACCATGGTCAGAAGAAGAAATTCCTTTTGAAACAGCTGCAGAAATTGGTACAAAAAAAGTTATACAAGAACATTCAACAATTGGAATTTTAGTTACTACTGATGGTACTGTAACAGATATTCCAAGAGAAGATTATATAAAAGCTGAAGAACGAGTAGTTAATGAATTAAAAGAATTAAATAAACCTTTCATTATACTATTAAACTCTGAAGATCCTAATTCTAGTTATACTAGAGAACTTGCTGAAAAATTAAGTAATAAATACAGTACTACTGTTATTCCTACTAATTGTGAATATTTAACAATAGAAGACATAAACACTATTTTTTCTAAAATTTTATATGAATTTCCTGTTGAGCAAATATTTATTAAATTTCCAAGATGGGTAGATGGTTTAGATTTTGAACATCCTTTAAAATCTGAATTATATCAAGAAATCAAAAATGCTTTTTCTGATGTAAAAGTATTAAAGGAAATTTCTCAATGTGTTCAAACAATAAAGCAAACAGAAATTATTTCTAAAACCTCTATCGAAGATATTCAATTAGGTTCTGGTAATGTTAATATTGAAATTTCTTTAAAAGATAATTTGTTCTATCAAGTACTTACTGAAGTTTCAGGTGTTAATGTTACAAATGAAGGTGATTTATTTAGTATAATTTCTGATTTATCAAAAACCAAGAAAAAATATGACAAAATAGCTTATGCATTAGATGAAGTTGATAGAAAAGGTTATGGTATTGTCACCCCTTCTATGGATGAACTTATTTTAGATGAACCTGAAATGGTAAAACAAGGTTCTAGATTTGGTGTAAAATTAAAAGCTACTGCACCTAGTATTCACCTTATTAAAACAAATGTTGCAACAGAAGTTTCTCCTATTGTTGGCTCTGAAAAACAATCTGAAGAATTAGTTAATTATTTACTTTCTGAATTTGAAAGTGATCCTAAGAAAATTTGGGAATCTAATATTTTTGGTAAAAGTTTACATGAATTAGTAAACGAAGGATTACAAACTAAACTTTCTAAAATGCCTGAAGATGCCCAAATAAAACTGCAAGAAACATTAGAAAGAATTGTCAATGAAGGTAGTGGAGGATTAATTTGTATTATTTTGTAATATATTTTGCTTAACCTTTTGTTTGCAAATATAAAATCCAGATGTTCTGCATTAAACCCAAAAATGTCCAATTTTTTGGGTTTTGTGCATTCTATCTGGATTTTCACTTAATTTTTATATAAAAATTTATAATTTCATTTTAAATTTTTTCTTCTTAATTGTCCACATGCAGCATCAATATCTGAACCTAGTTCTCTTCTAATAGTTGCAACTATTCCATGCTCATTTAAGTAATCTCTAAATTTTATAATATTTTCATTTGTGGCTTTGCTATAAATACCATTTTCAATTTTATTTATTGGAATCAAATTAACATGGCAAAGCATTCCTTTTAACAAATTTACCAATCTCTTAGCATCATCCAAATTATCATTGTTATCTTTTGCTAACGCATATTCAAAAGAAATCCTTCTATTTGTTTTAGCTATATAATCTTTACAAGCTTGTAGCAATTCCTCTATTTTATAAGTATTGTTCACTGGCATCATTTCACTTCTTTTTTCATTTGTGGTTGCATGTAAAGAAATTGATAAAGTACATTGTATATTTTCTTCTGCTAATTTATATATTTTAGGTACTAACCCACTAGTAGAAATACTAATATGCCTTGCTCCTATATTTAATCCTTTAGGATGATTTATTATATGTATACTATTTACTACATTATCATAATTATCAAGGGGCTCACCTATTCCCATAAACACCACATTTGAAATTTTATTTCCAGTATCTTGTTCAACTGCAAGTATTTGCTCCACTATCTCTCCACTAGATAGGTTTCTAATAAAATTAATTCCTGTGGAAGCACAAAACTTACATCCCATTTTACAGCCTATTTGTGAAGATACACATATACTATAACCATGATGATACGACATTAAAACTGTTTCTATCGCATTTCCATCTAATACATCAAATAAATATTTAATTGTTCCATCTTTTGATTCTTGCTTTTTCAAAATATTGTAGTTACACATGGTGTAATTTTCTTCCAGTTTCTTCCTCAATTCTAAAGATAAATTAGTCATTTCTTCAAATGTTTTTACCTTTTCTTCATATAACCATTTAAATATTTGTTCAGCTCTATATGGCTTTTCTCCTACACTTATAAGTTCTTGTTTTAATTCATCTAAATTATAGTCCTTTATATTTTTCATTTTTTATCCTCTCATTAGTTGCCAATGGGGACGCTCTTTTTTGGCAACTTTAATAATAATATAATAATAATTATGCCTAAATAATAAAGTTGCCAAAAAAGAGCGTCCCCATTGGCAACCTCATATATGAAATTTCCTTATTATTTCTTGCTTTATTTCATTTGCACAGAAAATTAAACAAAACAAGAAATTTAGTATAGATATGCCACTAGCTATTATACTCAATGCTGGATTTTTTACAATATTTTCTGTCAGAAACACTATTGGCAACATACTAAATAAAATTATAATTAACTGATATATTACATATCTAATATATTTTTTATAACTTACAATTGTAAGTATCAACATTGTTACATTCGCTATTATTATAGTTATTGGTATTGATATATTAATAGACCATTTCATAAATCCTGTTCTATAATCTATATATACTGTTAGTACAGATATTGCTATGGTGTGAAGTAATACATGTCCTGCTATATTAACATTTTTATAAACTGAATATAAAACTGTTATCCATATATATATTATTCCTACATTACAATACCCTGCCCATTTTATATTAGGTGTTGTTATTTTGTTTATCATAACCAATAAGCCACCTAATATGACAGAGCATATTATCAATATTTTTAAAATTATATCACTTTTCTTAGCATTAATTTTCTGTGGATATATCATCTAAAACACCATTACTTTCTATTTGTACTTTTATATTTCTCTGTTTTAAAAATTCATAAAATTTCTTTTCTATATCATTATTTTGTAATATTGATGTAAATGTAAAAGTTAATTTGTTTTCAAATGTGCAACTAGAACATTTTATTTTTTCTACTGGCTCTGGTGCAATTAACATAAGAAAATACTCTATATAGTTCTTATAATCTCCTATAATTCCCATTCTGCCTATATTAGAAAATGTAATTGTAGTATATTTTCTAATTTCTATATAACTTAATCTAACTATAGTTTTCTTCAATGTTAATGGTATTATTCTTATAAATGGATTATTACCTATTTTCACATTTGTTGACATAGTTTTTATTAGTTCTTCTTGTGTTAATTTCTCTTTAAAATCTTTTTTTACAAATTCTATTATTTTTTCAAATGTATCTAAATTGTCCTTTTTCATTTGCGCTTCTATCGTAATATAAGAAAAGAAATTTGTTATAGTTTTTGATTGAAAATACTTTTTCAAGTTTACTGGTATACATACCTTTATAGGTTTTTTTCCATTTGATTTTTTATAGTTTTCTTCATATATCGAAAAAATTAATACTGCCGTTAAATATTGTGTTATTGTCGCATCATATTTTTTACATTCTTTTTTTAGATCATCTAAATCTATAATTTGATGTATCGCAGAAATTGCTCCTAATTTTATTTTTTCTCCTTTTAATACATATGCTTTTTTACCAGATGCATTAGACTTTGCTTTTTTGTCGTAATTTTTAATATAGCTATCTTCTGTATCATGTTCTATTTTTCTTACCCTTCTGTTCATATCAGAAAAAACTTCTGGATGTAATAACTCTAAATAGGTATATATTATTTCTTTAAAAAACATTGTGCCACTATTTCCATCTGTTAATGAGTGAAAAATATCTATATTTATTTTTTTATCAAAATACGTAACTTTAAATAAGTAATCATTATTAGTTTTAGGATTTATATATTTACATGGATACTCTTTTTCTTCTTCAATAATAGGTGTTTTGGTATTATGTTCAAAATAATTCCAAAAAAATCCTGATTTCATCCTAACTTTAAATAATTTGTATTTTTGTAAAGTTTGTACTAACGCTTCTTGTAAAATATTAGGTTCTACCTTTTCTTTCAGAAGTACTGATAATCTAAATACTGTACTATATCTTTTGCCTGTTGAAATTGGGAATATTTTTGCAGAATTGTCTAACTTTCTCCAATAAAAATTTTTTTCCTTCATTATTAATTGCATTCCTTTCTAAGGCACAAATCTGGTTGGAAAAAAATTGTAATTATTTTTCAACCTTACTCCTCTAATATTTCTTCTCTTAATTCTGTTACCTCACATTCTTTTATAAACCATATATGTCCCTTATCTTCATATTCTTTTACATCTATAATGCTTCCCACTTTTTTTGCGTTTTCTTCTAACTTATGTACATCAGGATTTAAAATATCATTTGTGCCTATATATATAGTTATATTTTTTAATCCTTCTAAATTACCATCAATAGGATTTACTAAATAATTATCCATTCCATCTTCTGAAGCATAGGCAATCCCTGCTAGTTTTAGATTTTCTTTATTTAATTCTTTGTCATATGGTTCAAATTTAGGTATTTCTTGATTATTTAATCTAACATCTAGCCAAGGAGAAATTAATATAGTTTTGTTCGGCACTTCTACTTTTTCTTCATTTAACTTTTCATATAAAGCTAAACTTAATCCTCCTCCTGCTGAATCTCCCATTAATATTAAATTATCTGTATCTACTTTCTCTATAATTTCTTTATATAATGGTATCACCATCCTAAATACATCTTTATAATTATATTTAGGTGTCAAAGGATAGTCTGGCACAATTATCGTTGATTTAGTCTCATTTACTAATTTTGATAAAAATTTCCAATGTTCATTAGATGTTTCTGCTACATATGCCCCTCCATGAAAATATAGAATTTTTTTATTATTAGTTGTTCCTTCTTTAGGTGTCATTATAAATATTTTTCTATCCATAAATTGTTCAGTTTCTACATTGCAATTATTTTCTACTTCTTTTATAGTATTTGATTCTATATCAATAAATATAAAATAAGATGCTATACATAATAATATGGTTAACATTATTATAATTACTGTAAGCACTATTTTCAATGTTTTTTTTATTTTCATATTTTTCATCTCGCTTTTGCCAATGGGGACGCTCTTTTTTGGCAACTTTTTTGATAATAATATAATGTTGTATTTAAACAATAAAGTTGCCAAAAAAGAGCGTCCCCATTGGCAACCTATATATTATCCTATGCTCTAGGATGTGCTTTTTTATATACATCTTTTATTCCTTCATCTTGAAATTGCATATACACCTGCGTTGAAGAAATGTCTGAATGTCCTAACATTGTTTGAATTGCTTTTATATCTGCTCCATTTTGCAAAAGATGTGTTGCAAAAGAATGTCTTAATACATGTGGAGTAATCTCTTTTGTTATGTGAGCCTGTTCTTTGTAATATTTTATAATTTTCCAAAAACCTTGTCTTGTTAATCTTCCTCCATTTATGTTGACAAAAAGTGCTTGTTCTTCTTCATTTTTTATTAATATATCTCTAGCTCGTTCTATATATTCTGATAATGCATTTAAAGACAAATTTCCAAGTGGAATATTACGCTGTTTACCTCCATTTTTACAGATAACATAACCTTCTTCTAAATTTACATCATCTATATTTAAAGAAATTATTTCTGTTACCCTCATTCCTGTAGCATAAGCAAATTCTAACATTGCTTTATCTCGAATTCCTTTTAAATCAACATTTTTTGGTTGATTTAATAATAGCTCTACCTCTTTAGATGTTAAAATACAAGGTACTCTTTTTTCTATTTTAGGTGATTGAATTTTGGCAGTTGGATCTACTTTTATTTTCCTATTTTTTAACACAAACTGATAAAAAGATCTTATTGATGCTATACATCTCGAAATACTTGATGGCTTCTTTCCTTCTTCTTGCATTTCTCTAATGTATTCACTTATATCTTCTTCTTTTGCTCTATTATAATGTATACCACATGCTTCTAAATATTGTCTAAATTGTTTTAAATCTCTTTTATATGATTGTAATGTATTATCTGATAATTTTTTATCATTCTCTAAAAAATTGAAAAATAATTTTAATTGTCTCTCCATCTAATTTACCTACCTCTATTCTTAAATATTATATTTACATAAATTAACTATATATGTTATACCAAACAATTTTTAAATTGTAAATACATTTTTATATATTTTTTATAATGAATTACTCTTATTTATTATTAAATATTTATATATAAATACTAAAATATCCATATTTTAAAAATATTTAATTGTAACTTTTAAAATTTGTGTTGATACAAATATTTCTATAATTGAAGATATACTTAGTGCTATTAACATTATTAATGAAAATATTGTGTGTCTTACAACTTCAACTTTTATATTTTCTTTCCTCTTATCTTTCATTATGGATTTATATAGTTTAAAACCACTTACACCTAATGCTAAAATTGTGGGAATTGCAATAATGCTTTGCGGTATTAAACTAATTGCCACAAATAATAACCCTTTTTGCAACCCCATTATTGAAATAATTGTAGATATTGTGTATCCTAAACAAAATCCTCTATATCCAATAATTCCAAAAACTACTGGTAAGCCTATAACCGTTGTTCCAAAAAACCATATTATTATAGCCAAAATAACATTTTGTATAATATTGCTTCTTAACAAATTTATATTATTAATATTTTCTGTGTTTTTAAACTTTTCTATAAAATTATTTATATAATCCGTAACTTCTGCTTTAGGTACTCCTTGCATATTATTTACAAATAACACACCTAAAAATATTCCTATTATAAATAATAAAGCTACAATTATATATTCCTTTCCATTATTGGTAATATGACTTTTTATTAATTCTTTTATTTTTAATCGTTTGTTTTTTTTCATATTATATAAAACTCCTTATCTTTTATACATAATGTGTATTCGATAAAGAGATTTTTAGAACATTATTTTATTAATAATTATTCTATTTTTCCGTAATTTCCTCCGCCTCCAGCTTGTACCTTCATTTTCCCTTCTCTTGCATTTATTATATAATTTGTTACTTTTTCTCCTACAACGGCTTCAATATCATCCTTTGACAACTTATGTAATATATTCATTTCTGTTTCAAAAGTATTTAATAGTTTATCTATAGTTTTGCCTCCCACTCCTGGAATAAATCCGAGTGGTACTTGATAAATATATGGTGGCCTATTCTTAGGACTTTTTGTTTCTTTCTTATCTTTAATTAGCTCTATTCTGTCAAAAACACCAAAAGTTATATTTTTTCCTCCACATATTGGACATATTTCTACAGGTTCTTTAGTTTCGATTGTTTTTTCGCAGTCATCACAATAAGTTCTGTGATATTTTCCTAATTTAGGATCTAATCCATAATTTGCAATTATCTTTCTTCCATCTTCGTTTTTTAGTGCCTTTACAACTTCTTTAAATGATATATTTTCTACTAACATTTTATTATATTCTCTGGCAATTCTAGGTAATGAATGTGCATCTGAATTTGTTAAAAAAGTCCTTGTCTCTAATTCTGATATTGTATCAGCTAAAAATGTATCTGAACTTAAACCTAACTCTATAGCAAATATCTTATTAAATTTTTCTTTAAAAATGTTTTCTAGTCTATCTGTACAATTTCCATAATAACTTTTATGTGGTGTAAAAGCATGTGCCGGTATTAAAATTCCATTGTATTTTTCTACTATGTCTATTAAATCATATCCTGATACATTTGACCTTTGTGTGCTTAAAGTTATATTTTTTACATGTGTACTCATTTCTCTTGAAAAATTTTTTACGTCTTGTAAATGCGGAAAAAAGCATATATTATGTGCACTTCCTGCTTTTCCATTTCTTCCTTCTTCTGAAGTTTCCACTTCACTTCCTAAAAGTATACACACTTTGTCTTTGTATATAATTCCTCCATCTTTTAACTCATATGCATCTCCTGTTTTTAAAAAATTCTCTATATCTTCTATTACATATGGTGATGCACAATCAATAATTCCTACTACTTGTATTCCTTTTCTTTCTGCACATTCTTTTGCTATATTGGCAAAATTTAATGATTTTGCTGCTGTTATTTTTATTGGTTTTCCTTTTTCACTTCTTCCTATGTGTACATGTAAATCTGCAAATATTTCGTACATCTTCTTCTCCTCATATTTTTAATTAAATTTTAAAAAATATTCTTTTTATTTTGTTTATAAATTTAGTAAAAATTGATTCTTTATATTCTACCATTGTTGTTTTATTTTCTACAAATTCATCTTGTTTTATTTTGGTTTTATTTTTTTCAAATATATTATCCCAATTATGTTTTTCTTTCAATTCTTGTTGATATTTTTGTTCATTATTTAATAATATTTTCTTTAATTTTTCCTTCTGAATAGTTGTTGCAAAAAAATCTCTAAATATTGAAATAATTATAGCTCTTGTTTCTCTTAAAATATTTTGTTCATTTAATGTCTTAGTACTATCATAATTACAAACATAATTAGTATCTTTGTATTTTTCATAAAATTCTATTTTTTCTTTAGGTATTTTTTTATATTGCTCACTTGGTAAATATTTCAAAATTTCTAATACTTCTGTATATGCTTTAGCATATGTGCTAGTCATTTAAACTTACTTCATCTCCTTCTTTCATTTTCTCCATATGTCTTTGATTCCTTTCCATCATATCTGCATTGCATACTTCTTCATTGATAACAGGTTCATCTTCTAAAGCATTACATACTAAAGATTCTATCGTTGTTTGTTTTCCTAAATTTTTATTTTTAATTGCTTGTTGTACTCTTGATTTTCTATCTAATTTTTGTCCTGTTTGATCATCAAATTTAGTATATAAATCCTCTATTTCACTTTCTGTAAATCCTTGATTTAATAGCTGTTCTGTTGTATACCCAATTTCATCTTCCCAATTTTTTATTTCTGTAGCCTCATCTAATTTTTTATCTACTATTTTTTGCATTTTAGATTGATTTGAATCTTGTACTTTTTGTAAAATTTTCTGTTTTTCTTCTTCTTTCAAATCTTTTCCTTCCATTTCACTATAAAAATTAAAAAAATCTTCTAAATTCATTCCAATTTCAACCAATCCCTGTTGTAATAAAACTGAATATTCACCCCAATTATATCCTTGTTCTTCGACATATCTTCTATATTCAATATTTATTCTTCTAGAAATATAATAAGCTAACTTATTAGAATACTCCATATAATATGGTATACTCCCCACTTCATCTGTTGTTAAATATTCTTTATATTTTCTTTGTATTATTTCATCTATTTGTTTTTTTCTCCATAAATTTCTAAGTAAAATGTCTCCTTGTTCCTGATTATCCTTCAATCCATTTTGCATTAAAATATCTTGTATTGCAAATTCATCTTGTATAGTTTCTAATAACAATGAAACATCATTTTTTTCCCTAAAATCATAATAACTTAAGCCTAATGGCATTAGCAATTTATTCAGTTCTTGAACATGTTCTTTCCAATCTATTCCATCTTCTTCTATTTCTTCTTTATATAAATCTCCTTTTTTTCCCAAATCTTCACGTAAATGAGATATCGCATATTTTAAAAAGTATTGTGCATATTCATATGATAATTTTTCTTTTTGCATTTTGCCTATTATACAATTTATTCTTTTTATATTCGTAATCGCCATATTGTCTTCGTATTGTTGCGATATATCACTCCCTAAAAACTTCTCTATTATAAAGTTTTCTTGTACTCGCCTTTCATGTGATAAATCGTCAAGTTGTAATGTACTTATTCCTAATGGGATTAACTCTTTTTGTAATTTCTTCTTAGTTGCTTTAAAATCCAGCCCTATTTTCATAGCATGTTTTTTCATATTACTAAATTCACCTTGTCTATACAATGTCACATCAATTTCATTTGCTGGCAAATTTTGTTGTTTGACCCTTTCATATATAGCTCTTGTTTTATATATACCTCTTAAAATATGTTCCACAAAACAATCATAGCTAGTATAATGATTATCTTCTAATTTTGACAAATCGATTCCTTCATTTTTTAGTACAGAATATAAACTTTCTTGAAATATCATTTCATTATCATTCAATACTCCATGGTCAGCTATATATTTACTATCACATCCTAAAAAATCTACAAAAGCATTCACATATTCTACAACATTTTCTCCTTTATAAGGTATTATATTACATTTTGGATTTTCTATTGAAATTTCTTCTGCTTCTGTTTCTGGGCATAATACAAAAGTATTTTCATTCAATATTGCCGAACCTCTTACATAAAAATCTTCTACATGTGCGCAACCGTATTTTTCCATTATGATCCATTAAAAAATCTTTTAGCGGAACTAAAACTGCATATTTTCTTTCATCCCAATTTCCACTTCCATGGGTATTTACTTTTCCATTTACTGTAAAGTGAGTCGTATCCCTAGTTTTAGGATATTCTATAAGTCCTATTTTTTGTATAACTTTTTGTTCTTTTACATTTTTTTCAACTACTGTTCTTATTTTGTCATGTTTAGGCTGATAATTTGTAATATGGACTAATATATATCTATCTATTCCGTTTTCTTTTGGTTTTCCCCTTAAATCAGAAGTCATTAATTCTTCTAATGTCAATCTCCTACCTGCTTCTTGATTTTTTTCTTTTATTTTTTTCACTATATCATCCATGGCATGCCTATTTTTTTCCAAATTTTTTCCTCTTCCTTGTTTTCATTTTTATAATAAAATTTTATTATTCAATAGCACTGTTCTCTTTTTTTCGTTCCTTCTGTATATTGGCCATAATTTTTTTAGTAGTTTCTTCACTAAACAAAGCTCTATTTTTTCCAAGCATCTCCCTTTTTATTTTTTCATTATATACTTGTACAGATTCATCTACCTGAGTTGCAAAGTCATAGCATACTTTTTTTATGAATTCACTTAATTCTTCTGTTTCGTTATATATTTTTACTAATTTTTTTAATGCAGTCATTTCTACTACATCATTAATAACTATATTTTCCATCATTTGTACAAAATCTAAGAATGTATGTAAATATCTATTATATTTATCTTTTAAATTTCTATGTTCTAATAAAATTATTGCTTCTTCTGGTTGGAATCCTATTCTTTCCGGTCTATCTAAAAGCATTCCTCCAAATTGATCTACTAACTCTAATATGTCACTTTCTTTTTCTCTTGGATTACTTCCACTATACCTATTTATTTCTTCACACATTTTGCAAAACTTTCTATCAAATCCTAAATCTCGTAAATATTCAGCACCCTCTTTTGCATATCCATGAATTTTTTCTAGTTCCTGTGCATTATCTATCTTTTTACAGTTGCATAAAAGACACGCTGTTAAAACCATATTTTCATCTACATCTATTTTCATATAATCTATAAACATTTTTGCAATTTGTGTTTTAAATACCACAGACTTATCAAAAAATATTTTTCTTTTCTTTGATAAATAGTACATTATATCCATTTTATCTATTAAATTTTCTTCTTCTAATATATAGTCTGCAAAGGTTTCCATATATTTCCTCCATGATTATATCAGTATATACATATTAATTATAAATTAAAAATACTTTTTATTCAATATTTTTTCATATTTGTAATATAAATGTAACATTGATTGTTTTTTGTTAAAATTTGTATTATAATATAACAAAATTTTATTATGAGGATTTAAAAAAATGATTGAATTAAAAATTGTATCAAAAAATGCATTGCACACTTTGCAAATTGGTAAAATATTAGCTTCTAAATTGAAAAAGGGCGATATTGTTATATTAACAGGAGATTTAGGATCTGGAAAAACAAAACTTACAGAAGGCATTTTATCTTACTTTAATTTACAAAATGAAATATCTAGTCCTACTTTTACAATTGTTAATGAATATTTATCAAAAGATACACCTATTTATCATTTTGATGTTTATCGATTGGCAGATTCTTCTGAATTTTTCGCAATTGGTGGTGAAGAATATTTTGAAAAAGGTATTTCTATTATAGAATGGGGAGAAATAATTCAAGATGCTTTGCCTAAAGAATATATTCAGATTAATTTTGATCGAAATTTTAATAACGGAAATGAAAGAATCTTAACTTTAAAAACTTTTGGTGAAAAATATGATTCTTATTTTAAGGAGGAAATGTTTTGAAAATATTAAGTATTACAACTTCCAGTGACATTTGTGGTATTTCCATTTTGAACGATGATACATTAATTTGTAGGTTAGATTCTAATACTGGTAGAACTCATTCTGAAAATTTAATGCCTATGATTGATGAAATTTTTAATAAAACTAAATTAACTTTAAATGATATAAATCTTATTGTGTGTGATATTGGACCAGGCTCTTTCACCGGTATACGAATAGGAATTGCTACTGTAAAAGCATTTTGTGATAGTTTGTCAATTCCATGTATTGGTATTAGTTCTTTAGAAGGCTTGGCCTATAATATTAAAACTAACGGATACATTTGTAGTTTAATTGATAGAAAACATGATAATTGTTATTTTTCTTTATACAAATTAGATAATAATATTTACCACGAAGTACTTGCGCCACAAGCTTCTTCTATTGAAAATGTTTTAGAAATTTTAAAACAATATAATACATCTATCACATTTGTTGGTGACGGAGCAAATATTTTTTATGATAAAATATCAAATAATTTAAAAAATTTTAAAGTTTTAGAAGATGCTTGCAATTCTTTGGATTCTTATAATTTAGGTATTGCTGGATTAATTAAATATAATTCTAATAATAAAAATGGCGATATTCTTCCTCTTTATTTAAAAGATTCAGAAGCCAAAAAAATAGAGTATTAATGAAAGGATTTATTATGTATTTAAATTTTTCTCGTATGGATATTGCAGATTTAAATTTGATATCTAGTATATTAAATTCTGATTTTGATGATTTTTGGACACATTCTGTTCTTAAAGATGAGTTACAAAGTGTGAATTCACTATATTTTAAAGCTACAATAGATAATGAAATTGTGGCATTTGCTGGCATTAAAATTATTTTAGAAAATTGTGATTTAATGAATATAGTTACCAAAAAATCATATCGTAATAGAGGTATTGGTAAATCCTTGTTAGACTATATTATATCTAATTGTAAAAGTTTAAATTTAGCATCAATTACTTTAGAAGTCAATGAAACTAATTCTATTGCTATACATTTATATGAAGATTTAGGATTTGAAAAAATTGGTATCAGAAAAAATTATTATAAAGATAATAATGGTTTATTAATGAAAAAATATATCTAAAGAAAATTTCTTTAGATATATTTTTCAATTAAAACCACTGTTCTTCCACTTCTAGTAGTTCCTGTAAATTGTTTAATAATAAATCTTCCTTTTCCTCTAATTGTTATAATATCATTTAATTTTACATTTTTTGAAACTTTAGTTTCATTTTTACCATTTATAAAGACTCTTTCTTGAGCAATTATTTGAGTTGCTTTACTTCTTGATGTTTTTGCTAAATCTGAAACAATATTATCTAATCTAAGTGATGGTACTATTATAGAAATTTCTTCAATTTTGAGTTCTTGTTCTTTTAAATTTTCTATATCTACTATTTGAATTTTAGAATTTTCAAATCTTGTAAGTGAAGGTAATTGTTCTGATAAAATTTTTGCAAAGTTTCTTTCTACAATTATATCTGCTCCTTCATCTGCAACTATTATGTCTCCGACTTTTTCTCTTTTTAATCCTAATTTAATAATGCCTCCCAAATAGTTTCTATGTGAATATTTTCCTTTTTCTTCTTGTGGCAATTCTATTCTAACAATATTAAATATTTTAGAATAGTCTTTTCGTAACATATCTTCATTATATGTTTCAGGATAAACTATTAAAATTTTTCTTTCAGCATTTTCGTATCCACCATATAATTTGTAATTTTCAAACTTTATTTTTCTCAAAAAATTTTCTACTAAGGCTACTTGATACATATCTAAAAAATCTGTATACTCTATTGTTTCATTTTGTTTTGAAAAATCAATTTTATCTATTACCTGTGCTAAGCAAATTTTATCATCTTGCTTTTTATATTCTTTTAAAAACTCTTGTCCATATTTCATTAGCTCTATATCCCTTCTTAGTTCGTAATTATACATTAATATACATTAACTTTATCTAACTCTTGTATATCATCTACAATCTTCTGTACATTAATACCATATATTTCTTCTATTTCTTCTACACTTCCATGTTTTATAAATTCATCTGGATAAGCATAATTTTGAACAGTTATATTTTGTAATTTTTCCTCTACTATTAACTCTTTTATTGCTGTTGCTAATCCATTTACAATAGTTCCATCTTCTATTGTTACTACTTTTTTTGTTTTCTCTATTGCCTTTTTTATACATTGTTTATCTAATGGTTTCAGAAATCTAACATTAATTACCCCAGCATCTATTGATTTCTCTTTTAATTTTTCTGCTACTAACATCGCTCTTTCTGTCATTTTTCCAATTCCTAGTATTGTGACATCATTTCCATCTTTCAAAGCTTCTGCTTTACTTTCTTCAATTTTTTCATGTTTAGAAAATTTGTAACTTCCCTCTCCTCCTCTTGGGTATCTTATTACTATTGGTTTATTTAAATTAACTGCAAATTCCATCATATCTTCTAGTTCTTTAAAATCTTTTGGTGCCATAATAGTTAAATTAGGTACACTTCTAAAGAAAGATAAATCTAAAATTCCTTGATGCGTTTCTCCGTCTGCACCTACTATTCCTGCTCTATCTACACACATTATAACATGTAAATTTTGCATAGCTATATCATGTATAACTTGGTCATATGCTCTTTGGTAAAATGATGAATATATTGGCACAACAGGTATAATTCCATCTTTTGCCATTCCGGCTGCTAGTCCTAATGCATGTTGTTCTGCAATTCCTACATCAAAAAATCTATTAGGAAATTTTTGTTGGAAATCTCGAAGTCCAGTTCCATCCTTCATTGAAGCTGTTATAGCAACTATATTTTTATTTTCTTCTGCTAATTTTACTAATTTTTCTCCAAATACTTTAGAATAATCTGCTTTTTTCTCTTTTTTGCTTTTTCCTGTTTCTATATCAAAAGGACCTGTAGCATGAAATTTGTCTGGATTTTGCTCTGCTATTTCATATCCTTTACCTTTTTTGGTCAATACATGTATTAATACTGGTCCATCTAGTTGCTTACTAACTTTTAATAAGTTTTCTAGTTGTTCTATATTATGTCCGTCAACAGGTCCTAAATATCTAAATCCAATATCTTCAAAAAACATTTTTGGTATTATTAATTGTTTAATACTTCTTTTCATCTTTTGAATAATTTTTACTATTGGTTTTCCTATAATAGGAACTTTTAATAACACATTTTTAATTGATACACTAGATTTGGTATAAGTTTTTTTAGTTCTTAATTTACTTAAAAACATATTTAATCCGCCAATGTTTTTAGAAATGCTCATTTCATTATCATTTAATATAACAGTTATTCTACTTTCACTTGCTCCTGCATCATTTAATGCTTCCAATGCCATTCCACCTGTTAATGCTCCATCACCTATTACAGCAATTACATTATTGTTTTCACCTTTTATATCTCTTGCTCTTGCCATTCCTAATGCTGCTGATATTGATGTACTACTATGCCCTGTGTTAAAGCAATCTGCTTCTGATTCATTCGTCTTTGGAAAACCTGCTATTCCATTTAATTTTCTTATATCTTTTAATGCTTCTTTTCTTCCTGTTATAATTTTATGTACATAAGTTTGATGTCCTACATCCCATATTATTTTATCTTTAGGAACTTCAAATATGCTATGTAATGCTATTGTTAATTCTACAACTCCTAAATTTGAAGCTAGATGTCCTCCATTTTCTGATACTATTTCTAATATATATTTTCTTATTTCTTCTGCTAACTTTTTCTTTTCTTCTATTGTTAATTTTTTTAGGTCTTCTGGAGTATTTATTTTTTCTAGCATACAAATTCCTCCTTTATTTTTTATCGTACTGTTTTTTATTTTAACATTTTTTATCAAATTCTTCAAGTTTTTATGCCTTTCACCAGAAAAAAACATTATAGGATAATGGTTATAAACTTAGAATATGAGAAAATGCTTATATATTAATATTTGCAGTCAAGACCTAGATTGTTACACCACAGATATGTTTTGACAAAATATATTAATATATAAGCATTTTCATAGCTAATTTTAAATATCATTACATAATTTTTGTAAAGTGAAACAATTTATTAAATAATTGTCTCACTTTATTTTTATTTATTATAATCCAAAATATAATGTTATTAAATTTCGCTTTCTATATTTAACAATCTGTTATATTTTGCTACTCTATCTGTTCTGCATGGTGCACCTGTTTTTATTTGTCCTGCATTTATTCCAACTACAATATCTGAAATAGTGGTATCTTCCGTTTCTCCTGAGCGATGTGATACTATGGTTTTATAATTATATTTTTTTGCTAGTCTTATAGTATCCAATGTTTCTGTTAGTGTTCCTATTTGATTTGGCTTTATTAAAATACTATTAGCTACATTTTTTTCTATACCTCTTCTTAGTCTTTGAGAATTTGTAACAAATAAATCATCTCCAACTAGTTGAATATTACTTCCTAATTTATTAGTTAATATCTTCCAGCTCTCCCAGTCTTCTTCTGCTAATCCATCTTCAACAGATTTTATTGGATATTTTTGACATAAATCTACTATATATTGTATCATTTGCTCTTTAGTTTTTAATTCTTTACTTTTCCAAAAATAATATCCTTCTTTATTTATTTTTTGTGCTTCTTCATACATTTCCGTACTTGCAATATCTAAAGCTAATACTATATCTTTTTCTGGTTCATATCCAGCTTTTTTTATTGCTTCTAATATTACTTGTATTGCCTCTTCATCATCTTTTAAATTTGGAGCAAATCCTCCTTCATCTCCTACTGCTACACTACATCCTTTTTCTTTTAATACTTTTTTTAGTGTGTGATAAATTTCTACCCCTCTTCTTAATCTTTCACTAAATGTTATATCTCCTACTGGCATAATCATAAATTCCTGAATGTTTACATTGTTATCTGAGTGCTTTCCTCCATTTAAAATATTCATCATAGGTATAGGTAATTCTTTAGCATTTATTCCTCCTATATATTGATATAATTCCATTCCTAATGAATTACTTGCAGCCTTTGCAACAGCTAAAGAAACTCCTAAAATTGCATTTGCTCCTAAGTTTGACTTATTTAATGTGTCATCTAACTTTATTAGCATTTCATCTATTTTTCTTTGTTCATATACATTTTCATCTATTAGCTTTTTAGCTATTTTTTTATTAACATTTTCTACTGCTTTTGTTACTCCTTTTCCCATATAACGTGTTTTATCTCCATCACGTAGTTCCACTGCTTCAAAACTTCCTGTTGATGCTCCTGATGGTACACTTGCTACTCCAGAGAAACCACCTTCTGTTACTACTTCTACTTGTATAGTTGGATTTCCTCTCGAATCTAATATTTCCAAAGCTTTGACATTTTCAATTCCTAAAAAATCTTTCATTGTTAATCACATTCCTTTCCATATTTATTTTATACTTATTTTGCTAAAGTTATACTTCTAATCTAAATATAGGAAAGAATATTATTTTTTGCCATCCTTAAATTAATTAATAATTTATGAAGCTTTTTTGTTTCTTAACTCTAGTGCATATTTTAAAGTGGTTGCGTTAATTTCTCCTGATGAAATTCGTGCAATTTCTTTTATTACTTCTTCCTCTTGTAATAATTTTATGTTTGTACTAGTTCTTTGGTTATTTATATTTTTACTAATAAAATAATTATAATCTGCCATTGCCGCTATATTAGGTAAATGTGATATACACATTACTTGATGATTTAGAGAAATACGTTTTAACTTTTTTGCTACACTATTTGCTGCTTTCCCACTAATTCCTGTATCTATTTCATCAAAAATTAAAACTGGAACTTTATCAGCATCTGATAATACTTTCTTTATTGCTAGCATAACTCTTGACATTTCTCCTCCTGATGCTATTTTCGACAATTCTTTCTCTTCTTCTCCTAAATTAGTTGTTATATAAAATGTAACTTCATCTTTACCATTTTTTAGAAATTCTTTACTATATTGTACATGAATTTTTATATTTGCATTTTTCATTTCTAATTCTTCTAACTCTTTATTTATATTTTGACCTAATTGCTGTGCACTAATAATTCTTATTTTATTCATTTCTCCTGCTATTACTTCCATCTGTTCTTCTACATCATATAATTCTTTTCTTAATTGATTATTATAATGTTCCAAATTTTGTATATGTTCTATCTCTTTTTCTATTTCTTTTTTATATTCTAGTATTTCAGTTATATCATTTCCATATTTTCTTTTTAATGAATATATTAAATCTAAACGTTCTTCTATATAATTTCTTTCTTGTTCATCAAAGTATATTTCTTGTTTATATTCGTTTATATCTCTTGCTAATTCTTGTAATTCATAATATACATTTTTTAATTCACCTGATACTTTTTGATATTTTTCATCTATCATTTCTATTTTTCCCAAGGCTTGTATTGCTGTACTTACTTGATCTATTGTATTTTCTGAAATAATATTATCGGCTTCTTTCAAATTTTCTACTATTTTTTCAGCATTTATCATAATTTTTCTTTTTTCTTCTAATTCTATTTCTTCTTGCTCTTTTAATTGAGCCTCGTCTATTTCATTTACTTGATATTTTAATAAGTCTAATTTTCGCTGTTTTTCTTTGTCATCTCCATAGTTTTTCCTCAAGTTTTGCTTTATTTCTAGTCTTTTTTCATATAAATTGTTATATTTTTCTTTTAATTTTATAATTTCTTCACCTATAAATTCATCTAAATATGTTATATGTATTTTATTATCTAATAAATTTTGATTGTCATGTTGTCCATGTATTTCTATAAAATTGCTCATAAATTCCTTCAGTTCATTTACCGTAACCATTCTTCCATTGATTTTGCATATGTTTTTTCCATTTAAATTGATTTCTCTAGAAACTATAATATTTCCTTCTATTGAATTTTCATTTTCTGGTTCATATAAACATACTTCTATTAGTGAATTGTTTTCACCTTTTCGTATCATTTCTTTAGAAAATCTTGCTCCTGCAATAATTGCTAATGAACCGATTATTAGTGTTTTTCCTGCTCCTGTTTCCCCTGTTAAAACATTTAATCCTTTATTAAAATCTACACATATATCTTGTATTATTCCTATATTTTTTATATGCAATGTACTAATCATTCTCTATATCCTTCCTTTATTATATTTAAATTTTTAAGTACTAAAAAAATGTTCGCTTTTATTGTACTAACAAAACAAAAATTTGTCAATACTTTTTACGAACATTTTTTCTTTTTATCAACAATATATTACAGTGCTATCTCTAAAATTTCTAAACGCCGACCAACACTGCGCGGAACCCAACACCGTGATCACAAGAACCATCTCCATCATTGAAATTAAACAAACCTGATGATTGAGTATTGCCCCAATAACCGCCACGAAAAGAAAATGGTCTACTATTAGCAAAAAAAACAGAACGGTCGTTGTACCATGAATTATTATCAGTTGCTGCGATAGATGTTTCTGCTATTGCATTTCCTAATACATCTTTATTTAACTTATAATTCGTTTCTATTGTATCTTGTTCTGCTTTTCTATATGCCATTGTGTATTTGGTTGATTTAGTAACAGTTCCATTATCTGTTAAACTTGCTCCATATTTGTTTAAATTATCATTACCATTTGCAATATATGCTGCCATTTTTTCCCACATTCCTCCACTCAAGTCATATATTCCATATATTGTTCCTGTTGAGCTTGCTTTTATTCCTGTTTTCTGTTTCCATGTATATATTCCATCTGTTGTTGGTGTATTTCCTTCTACTTCATTTATTTTATCTACTATTTCTTGTGTTCCATTTAATATCTTTGATGTTTCATTATTAGTTGTTACTCCTGTTATTACATACACACTTTCTACTCCTGTTTTTCCTTCACTTGATGTTCTTGCTTTTCCACCGCTATTTAAATTTACATTATTTACAGCTATATCTGTTCCATTTAGTCCATATTGGCTTTGACTTAAATATGCTACTGCTCCCCACTCACTATCTTTCATTAGATGACTATCTGCTACTGTCGATAATCCATAAGGATTTCCTGCTGCTGATATTTTCTTTGCTAATAAAAATGCATCACTATTATTTATATAGTTCATTGAATATGTTGTTCCCATAAACACTGGATATTTTATTGTTGTTTGTGTTGATCCATATTTTCCATCTAACCAGTTTCTTGCTTCTACTTCTGTTTTTCTATCCTCCACATTACCTGCTTCTGCTGCAGATACTAATAATTTAGTTTGACTATACGTTAAATTAGTCTCTTTTACTACTGCATCATTATTTCCTTGTGCATATCCTGCTTCAAATTTTGCTACCCATATTCCTCTTAGTTCTCTATCCCATCCCCCATTTTTATAATCTACTGTCTTTTCATTTGTAAATGATGGATGAACATAATAATCATTACTTGTATTTACTCCACTTTCTGTTACTCTTTTCGCTGTTTGTTCATTTCCTTCTTCATCAAAGTACTTGTCTGTCGTTCCTATTAAGAATTTCACATCTACCGTTTGATTGTTACTATTTATTTTATATGCAAATCTTGGTATCCAAACCCACATACTTCCATCTTCTGTTTCTACATTTGCCCATTTCTTTTCATCATAATTATACCAATTATCTTCTGTAAATTCTGCATCGCCGCTTCTTAATGTTCTACCTTTTTCGGTTTCTGTTGGCTCTGTAAACATTATTTTTGTCATTCCTGATAATAGTCTTGGTGAATTTACATATCTTACTTTTTGTTCTGTAGTCAATCCATCTAAACTTCCTCCTTCATAATCATCTAGTGTACTTAAAATTCCTTCTATATCATCTTGTTCTTTTCTTGATGCTGCTTCTGTTTTTTCTTTTGCTTCTGATGCTTTAGTTAATATACCATTGTCCCCTGTTAACGTTGCTATACTTACTCCTGCAAGGATCAACAATACTATTATCGTTATAACTAATGCTATCAATGTTATTCCTTTTTCTTTTTTTAATGGCAAAAATTTCATTCTTTCTCCTCTCTTTACTTTCATTTTTTCTTTTTCTCCTTTCTTTCCTCTTTATTTATTTTTTAATGTTAATAACTTTTTTATCTTTCTAAAACACAAAAAGATAGTAACATAAATCATGTATTTCTACATGACTTATATCACTATCTTTTTTATTTATTTTATTTTTTACAATTCCAATTAAACTGCACTTTATTTTTCTAAAGTATAGCTCTCTCTCTCTCTCTCTCTCTTACAGTTTCAGTGGTTTTACGTGTTTTCATCTTTTCTTCCTCTTCTTTTTATTTTTTTTGATTATTCTTTAATATATACTCTCGTTTGATTTTTTAACATAGTCGTAGTAATAATTTTTATATCATTACAATCTTCTTATGTACACATATTCTTCTCCACTATCATTTCCATTTTTTTGTGTTTTATTCTCAATATTATTTATTTCTCGCATATTTATTCAAATGTTACAAATTCATTACATTTGTATTACTTTTTATTTACTTTAATATTTTTCAAAATAAAAAACATCTTTAAACACATACAAAAATATCCTAGTTAATATATAATTAACTAGAATATTTATTTTTTGTTTCCTTTTCATAATATATAGGAATTTATATAAACATTAATACTAAAATTATTTCCGTAATTATAACATATGGACTTTGCCAACTTTTTGGTATTATTTCCATTTGTTTAGCTTCCTTTTTTTCACTAACTATTTTTACATCATAATTTGCAACATCATTTGCTTTAAAAAGGATTTCAAAAGGTTGAGATTGCTCAATTCCTAAGTCGTCTTTTATTTTAACATATGTTCTTCCAACAAGCACATTTCTTTCTGAAAAGAAGCTAAATTCCATATATTTACCATTTAATACTTCTGGCTGATTATTAGTTACTATTCCTCTTATTCTTCCACTTGATAAATTAGCTTGTGATTGATAAATATTTATTTGTGAAATTGCATCTTTTCTTTCAATATTTCTATAGTCAGAATTTAATCCTACATTAATCAATATCTCTGATAGTATTATTAGTCCAATTCCCCATAAAATATATTTCAAGAAAGTTTTTAATCTATCCATTATAAATCTCCATTCTTTCACTCTTCTACATAATTATACCAAAAGTAGACATAAATTTCAATACTAACTTAAATTTAGTTTTTTTATATGTTACAGAATAATGGTTACAAACTTAGAATATGCGAAAATGCTTATATATTAATATTTGCAGTCAAGACCCAGATTGTTACACCCCAGATATGTTTTGACAAAATATATTAATATATAAGCATTTTCATAGCTAATTTTTAAAGCATTATTTTGTAACTTTCATATGTTCCTGGAGAATTCAATTGGTATTTCCTTATCCAAGTATATAGAATATATATATATTCTTGTAACCTTCTTATTAATAGCTTGTTCTAAAGCTCTTTTATACAAATTTAATTGTACTTTGTATTTATCTATTAATTCTTGTTCATTTCTACTTTTCACATAGTCTGTTTTATAATCTACAAGAACCAGTTCCCCATTTTGATTTATATAATATAAATCGATTATTCCCTGAACTAGCACATCTTCTTGTATGTTTTCATTATATATTTCACTTGCCAATATATTCATGTAAAATGGCTTTTCTCGTTGCACTTCTTTTGCCTTCTTTAGCTCTTTCCATATTGTTGACTTCGTAAAATTTAGAATTTTATATGAATTTATAGTCTCTGCTTCTTTTGGCGTAATAATTTCTTTTTCAACCATACTTTGAATCATATCTTTAATTTGTTTTATATCATATTCTATATTTTCATTTAATCTCTGCATACATAAATGTACTAATGTACCTCTTTGTGCAGATGTTATTTTTTCATCTTCTTGTTTCAAAAACTTCGGTTTAGGAAAATTGCCAAATTCCGTTGTATTAGTTAAAACTGATATATTGATATTTTCTTGTTCTTCTGTCATTAATTCATTACTATATAATTTTTTGAGTTCTGTAACAGAAGTTTGAGTAGGCAAAGTTGTTGATATTTCATATGGATATGTATATTTTATAATCTTTTCTATCTTCTTAATTGTATCTTCATCTTTTTGACTTTCTTCCAATTTGCTTATAACATCTATATCTTTATAATCTATCTTGTCTAATGAATTTATCACATCTTTTTTGTCTAAAATATTTAGTGTTACTATGTCACCTATATTTTTTCGTTCATATAAATATACTAGTAAAATCCAATCCAAATATTTTTTATATTTCTTTATTAATATAGGATTTATTTTGTTTTCAGATTTTTTATATCTGTCCACTTGTTGTTGCATATTTTGAATTTGTTTTTCATAATCTTGTACTCTTCCTGTTATAAATAGTTTTTCTTTAGCTCTTGTTAATGCGACATATAAAATTCTCATTTCCTCTGACAAAGTTTCTTGTAATATTTTTAGTTTCAACGCTTCCTTAGTTAAAGTATCATATTGAATTTGTTTTTCATAATTTATATATTTTACACCTATTCCTAAATCTTGATGTAATAATATATTTCTATTTAAATCCATTAAATTAAATTGTTTTCCTGTATTAGATAAAAATACTACTGGAAACTCTAAGCCCTTACTTTTGTGGATACTCATAATTCTAACAACATTATCATTTTCTCCAATAATTTTAGCTGCTCCTAAATCTCCGCTTCCTACTTTTAACTTTTCAATAAAATTTATAAAATTATATAACCCTTTAAAATTTGCACCTTCATATTGCTTTGCTCTTTCAAATAGCATCTTCAAATTAGCTTGTCTTAGTTCTCCATTTGGCATTAAACTCACATAATTAAAAAATCCTGTGTCAGAATATATCTTCCAAATAAATTCATCTAAAGCCATATATTCTTGTTCTTTTCGCCAAATTTCTATTTTATTTAAAAATTGAGTAATTTTATTTTTTAACAGTTCATCTACATTCACTTTAGCTTTTTGCATACACACATAAAAGTTATCATATTTATCAGTCAAACGAATTTGAACTAGTTCGTCATCTGTAAATCCACCTATATTTGACCTCAATACTGCAACTAATGGTATATCTTGCATTGGATTGTCAATTATTTTTAATAAACTCATTATCGTTTGTATTTCTATTGATTCTAAATATTCTTGTGAACTATCTGAAAATACAGGTATTTCTAAATTTAAAATTTCCTGTTCAAATATTGGTGCTGATTGTGCAGTAGCTCTTAGTAATACTACAATATCCCTATATTCAATATTTCTATATTGACCTTTTTTTCTGTCCCATACTTGATATTTATTTTCTAGTAGTTCTTTTATTTTGTTTGCTACCCATCTAGCTTCTATTTCTATATCTTCTATTCTTTCTTCTACTTGCTCTTCTTCATTTTCATTATCAATATTTTCTTCTTCTTTTAAATTTATTATATCAATTTCTGTTTTTAAGTTTTGATCTATCTTTTCATAATCTGCTCCCAAATTTAAATATTCTGATTCATTATATTTAATATCTCCCAATTCACTACTCATAATATTTTCAAATACAATATTAGTAAAATTCAATATATTTTCTCTACTTCTAAAGTTTTTAAACAGCTGTATTTTTAAATTTTCATTATTTTTTCTGTTTTGTTTAGTTACATAATCTTCATATTTTTTTAGAAACAACTCTGGCATTGCTTGTCTGAATTTATAAATACTTTGTTTAACATCTCCAACCATAAAAATATTATTATTATTTGATACTGCTGTTAAAATATATTCTTGAACTAAATTGCTATCTTGGTATTCATCTATTGCAACCTCAATAAATTTTTCTTGATATTTTTTAGCTACTTGCGTTTTTTCTATTGTTCCATCTTCTTTCTCATTTAAAAGAATTGATAATGCAAAATGCTCAATGTCACTAAAATCTACAATATTTTTCTCTCTTTTTCTTTTTGAAAATTCATCAGAAAATTCTAATACAATATTTTGTAATTTCTGTAATATAATGTACATATCAAAAATATCTTGATTTACGTCATTTGACATATCTAGTAATATTTTGCTTAATTTTTTTGTTAATCTCTTTTTTACATCGTCTCTAATAGTTTTTGCTCTCTCTTTTATTTCAGAATCTATTTTTTGCCTTGGCCATGTATTAAAAGTTAAATTTTGATAAATTTCATACGCCTTATCCCAATTGTCTAAATTATTTTTTAAATTTTCTATATTTTCTACATCATTTGATATTGTTTGAGTATATTTTTCTAGTTCTGATACTTTTGATAATTCCTCTTCTATATTTTGCAAATTTTTGATATCATCTATTAATTCTTCTTCTACATCTTTTAATAAAATTTTTCCCCATATAGTATTACTAAAATCTTTTTGTATATCATTTTCTATGTTAAACATTTCTACTTTTTCTTTTAACCATTTCTTAGGAAATGGATTACTTTGTATATACGCTTCTATGTTTAATATTAAATCTTTTAATGGCGTGTCATCTCGATAACTTGTATATGTAGTAATTAATTTCATAAAGTCCTTATTTTCTTCTTCATATTTTTTTTCGAATATGTCTTCTATTACTTCTTGCTTTAATAATTCTATTTCTGTTGTATCTGCAATTCTAAAATTTGGAGAAATATTTTCTAGTTCATAAAAATAATTTCTTACTATATCTAGACAAAATGAGTCAATTGTACATATGCTTGCTTCACTAAGTAAAGTTATTTGCCTTTGCAATATTTTATCTTCCGGTTCTTCTTCTATTTTTCTATATATTGCATCTAATATCCTTTCTCTCATTTCTGAAGCTGCTGCATTTGTAAAAGTTACTACCAATAGTCTGTCTATATCTATCTTTTCATTTATTATTTTATTTATTATTCTCTCCACCAATACTGCTGTTTTTCCACTTCCGTGCTGCTGCAGCTACTAATATGTTGGAATCTTTTTCATATATTGCTTGCTTTTGCTCTTCTGTCCAATTCACTTAAATTGCCTCCTTTACATATGATATAAAAAATATGTTTTATCAATATTGTAGCATATTTGATTATCTTTCCTCTAAATATTTTTCTCTATATTTAATCATAACTTCTGAGCTTCTTGAATAGACATTACATATTTCCATTAATTTTCTTTTTATTTCTAACTCATCTGATACCGGATTATAGAACAATTTATTTTTGTTAGAAAAATGTACTGTTTCTTCTGATTCTTTTTCTTTGAAAATACTACCTACCACAACATTTTTCATGCAATATTTCTTAATAATTTGTTTATATAATTCAATATCTTGAATAGTTATTCCTTGTAAAATTGGTTTTATATATAAAACTGTTGGAATATTTAATTCCTCTGAAATCTTAAACGTTTCAAATCTTTTGGATGGTATATCTGTATTTCTTTCAATCTGTTTCCATTGGCTAATACTTGCAGAGCTAACAAAAATAACCAACTGTCCTATATACTTTATTAAATTTTGAATTTTTTCAATTTCTTCAACTGTTATAAGCTTTTTAGTTGATAATTGTATTTGATTTCCTTTTTTTAAAAAATGTCTTATTAGTTCAATAGTCTGCGGTTTGTTTTTTTCATCCCAGCATTCTGAATAACAGCCTAATGTAATTAAAGTCTTTTCATTAATATTAATTTTGCTTTCTTCTATATCTTTTATAATTTGAGACGCCTTTCTTACTGTCAAACTATTTGATTTATTACTGTATCCTAAATTAGGTAAGTAACAATATGAGCAATTTCCATTGCATCCTAAACATGTATTAATAAAAATTCTATCACTATTTTTTGCATATAAATATCCTGTATCTATCATCTATTACCTTTCTCCATTCCATAATTATAAAAAAAAATAGTTTCTTTAATTGTTTATTTTATATCATTTTTTTTATAAAAAGTAAATTAAATTAAAAAAAATCTTTTATCACCTTTTCAACGGATTGTAATACACATATAATCTAAAATTGTTATTTCTATTCAAAGCTCTTTTAGTTTATCTTTATCTAATAATTATATATTTTTTTGTTCAAAACTATTGACAAAATATTAATGAAATATTATAATAACAATTGTTGTTAAAGAAAAACCAGTTCAATATAGAAATGCAGATGTGGCGGAACTGGTAGACGCACAGGACTTAAAATCCTGCGGTTGAATAAACCGTGCCGGTTCGATTCCGGCCATCTGCACCAAAATATCAGGCTAGAAATTAAATTTCTAACCTGTATTTTTTTGCGTAATTTCGGAAAATACCCTATTTTATAGGTGCTTTGAAACACAATATATTTATAAAATTATAATATTATTTTCTTTTATATTAGTTATTAAATTATCAATGTTATTGTCAAATACAAAGCCTTTCATTCCCAATATTTTTCCTACTTCAACATTTTCAGTTTTGTCATCTATAAAAAAACTTTCTTCAGCCCTGATATTAAAATTTTCAAATAATTTTACATATATTTCTTTATTAGGTTTTATGATATGATAATCGCAAGATACAATCCATCCATTTATACACTGAAACATTGGTAATTGTTTTAAATACTCATAGGTTTCTTTATTATTATTTGATAATATAAAAATCTTATAGTTATTATGTTTTAATTTATTCATTAACTCAATCATTTCATTATTGAAAGGTCTATATTTATAGTAGTTTAATAATATTTCTCGTACACTTTCATCAATAGCAAAATTAAATTTACAATTGTTAAAATGTTCTTTTATTGTTTCTTCTCCCAAATCTATACAATTCCAATTATTAAAGAATTCACTTTTAATATTTTTTTGAATTTCATTCGGTAATTCCATATCTTTTAAAATAATTGATGGGGTATCTTTTAATAATACATTTCCTAAATCAAATACAATATTTTTAATCATATATATTTCCTTTCGTATTATTCTTAATGATATCTTCTTTAGGTTTGTTTTTTCCTTTACTCCTCAACAATATATTTTTTAATTGTATTAACAACTTCATCATGTACTTTTCCATTGCTTATTATTGCACCATTTATACTTTGGTCATATCTTTGTTCATTTCCAAATATTCTTCCATTTCTAATCTTCACTCCTTAACTTTGATATTAATATTTCTGCATTTTTATAAGTTATTGAATTTTCTCCATATCTGTCTTTAATATCTTCTAGTCTTTTTGTATAACCAACATCATTACCATATTTATCAATTTGCATATCTGCTTTATTTAATATTTGTAAAAATAATGATGAGTATTGTGTATTTATATCTCCATGATAATAAACTTCTTTCCAATATTTATAATTATTTCTTTTTAGTATTTCTCCACCAATATGTTCATGGCTGAAATTATTTCCATACTCATAACCAATATCATGGTTAAATCCTAATACAAATAAATCTTGTAATTCCTTATCATCTAAATTACATTCTTTTCCTATTTCAATCATCTTTTTAGCAACAGCTAATGAGTGCTTTAATTTGTATTCCTCCATATTTCTCTCCAAACATTTTATTTAATTATTACTATATCATAAATTTATCCATAATTAAATACTTTTCTTAAATTTAAGGCATATAAAAATTTTACCTATAACAGTTGAAAATTTATATTTTGAGAAATTAGAAAGATTAAAAACAAAATTCTCAAGAATTGCTTACATTGTAAATATATGCCATAATATATATAGTTTATTAATAGATGTGGGTTATGAAAAAAGTAAAAAATGTATCAATAAAAAATGTATTAAAAAAGTTATATAAAATATTAACCAAAAAGCAAAAAATATCTTTTCTAGTAATTGTACTTATTATGATTATATCTGCAGGATTAACACAAATTACACCTAAAGCTATTGGATGGTTAACAGACGACATTCTGACACAAAGTGAAATAGCATTTTCTAAGGTTATACCATTTTTAATTTTAATATTAGTTGTAAATGAAGTTATAAAAATCGCTAGAAGGGTTATGGTAGAAGATACTGCAACAAGAACAGAAAAACAAGCAAGAGGAATGGTAATAAAATCTTTACTTATGGCACCATTATCATATTTTAGAGAAAATATGACAGGAAACATACATGGAAGAATGAATAGATGCTTAGAGGGAACAGTAAAATTAGAAAAGCTATTATTTATGGATTTTGCACCGGCAATATTCAATAGTATTGCTGCAATTATAACAATATTTATTACCTTACCATTTGTACTTGCTTTACCAATGATGCTAGTAATACCAATTGGAATATTTATAGTATTCAAACAAATAAATAGTCAAAAAGGAATAAGAGTAGAGCTTTTAGAAAGTAAGTCACAAATGGACGGCACTATTGTTGAACTAATAAATGGTATAGAAGTTATAAGAATCAGTGATAGTGTAGATTTTGAAACGAATAGATTTGATAATAAATCAGAATTTTTAAGAAAAAAGGAAATGAAACATCATAAAGCAATGGCATTATATGACTGTTTAAAATTTGTAAATCAAGCATTTTTCACGGTATTAATAATTGGAATTTCAACTTATTTAGCAACTAAAAATATAATATCTGTTGGAGCAGTATTGACAGCATATTTATGTTTTAATCAACTAATAAAACCTCTAGAGGAATTACATAGAATATTTGATGAATTATCTGAATGTACAGTTTTAGCTACAGATTTCTTTAAAATGGTAGAAATACCTAACGATTTTTCATATAGTGAAATATCAGATAAGAAAGAAAAATTAGATATAAAACCAGTTGTACAAATTAAAGATTTAATGTTTTATTATAATGAAGATACGGACAAAATAATATTAGATAACTTTAATTTATCAATAGATAGAGGAATGTTTTTAGGAATAGCAGGTCCAAGTGGATGTGGAAAATCATCACTAATTAAAGCAATATGTAAATTAGAAAAAGGATATGGAACTATAATAATAGATTCAAAGGATATAAGTTCATTAAATAGGAAAGATATATCTGAAATAATTGCTTTAGTTCCACAAAGTCCTTTCCTAATAGCTGGTACAATATATGAAAATATATGTTATGGAATTGATAGAGATGTTTCAATAAAAGAAGTCGAGGAAGCAGCAAAAAAGGCTTATATGGAAAACTAAAATAAATAGAAGTCATTAAAGACTTCTATTTATTTTTATATATTATCAGATGTTCCTGTTCCATCATAAGGTATAAATTTATTTACTACACTTTCTTGAATATTTTCTTCTGATTTAAACATCATAAATGAAGTGTTTATCTTGTTTTCAACTAGTTGCTCTACTTCGTCTTGAGTTGCATGTTCTGCTAATACCAACTCACTAACTAAAATTTGTTTAGCATTATTAAGCATTTTCTTTTCCCCTGTTGAAAGACCTTTTTCCTTTTGTTTAAAGCTTAAATTTCTAACTATATCTGCAATTTCATAAATATTTCCACTTTTCATCTTGTCCATATTATCTCTATAACGTTTATTCCAATTTTTGTCCATTTCTGTTTCATCTTTTTCTAATATTCCAAATACTTTATCTGCTGACTCTTTGTCTATAATGTTTCTTACTCCTACTTCCTCCGCCTTTGCAGTCGGAATCATTACCTTTACCTCTCCAGGCATTTTTAGTATGTAATAAGACTGTTTTTCTCCTAATATATCTTTTTCTTCTATTGAATCTATTGTACCTGCACCATGCATAGGGTATACAATCTTGTCTCCTACATTAAACATGTAAGTCACTCCTTTCAGCATTTTATTGGGCGAAAAAAATATAATAAAGTTATGTTTATACTAAAAAATAACTTTATTGGATTTTTTAACCATATTTATTATACTATAAAAAAAGACAAAAGTCAAAGACTTTTTGTCATTTTTCTCTCCATATATTCCATGTAACCATTGTGGCTCTAAGCATAAATTTTTTTATTTGTTAGTAGACCCAAATCCTCCTACTCTTTCTCCTTCCGCTTTATCATCATCTGTTAATAAATATTTTTGGAAAATAGCTTGACCTATAACTTCTCCCTTTTTTATTGTAATATCTTCTTCTTTTATATTATAAAAAGCAAACATAAAATGTCCATCATTATCTGGATTTTCATAATAGTCTTTATCTATTACTCCTACACTATTTGCTAAAATTAATCCTTTCTTCTTTGGATTTGAACTTCTATTATAAAGTAATACTACTTCATCATCTTGCATATATACTTTTAATCCTGTTTTTACAAGTGTAGGATTTTGCCCTTTCTTAAAACTAGGTATTACTATGTCTTCTGCTGCCTCTATATCATATCCAGCAGAATATTTGGTTTTTCTTACTGGTAAATTTATATTACTATCTTCAAATCCTTTTGCAATTTCAAATCCTCTTATTTTTTCCATTTTTACTACCATTCCTTTCTAAGGCACAAATCTGGTTGGAAAAAAATTATAATTATTTTTCAACCTTTATTCCTCCTATAATTTATTTCTATTCTATTTTTACACAAAGTTATAAAATTGTCAATACAAAACAGACTGCTAAGCAGTCTGTATCTTATTTATGTTCTTGATTCTACAATAAGCTTTATACCAGTTCTGTCTTCTCCTTCAACTTCAACCTCTGCAAATGCTGGTATACATATTAAATCTACTCCAGCTGGTGCTACAAATCCTCTTGCTATAGCTACTGCTTTTACAGCTTGGTTTAATGCTCCTGCTCCAATAGCCTGCATTTCTGCCCTACTTGATTCCTTTACTAATCCAGCTATTGCTCCTGCTACTGAATTTGGGTTTGATTTTGATGAAATTTTTAAAATTTCCATTTTCTTTTGCCTCCTATAATTTTATTTTTTGTTGCAACTTTTACATTTTCGATTTTACAATATTTGGAAATTATTGTAAATATATTTTTGGGAATTTTATCCATTTTTCATCGCAATAATGTGTGTATTTCGACATTTTCTATCTATATATCCTTTTTATTTCTTTTACTCGATTTTTTTCATCATCAATTTCAAATATAATTCCATTAAACATGCATTGTCCTTCTGCTATTTTATATTTCTCTGGTAATGTTGTTTTAAATCTTTTTAAAGATACCTCTATATCCATTCCTATTACAGAATTTTTTGGACCTGTCATTCCTATATCTGTAATATATGCTGTTTTGTTTGGTAAAATCTTTTCATCCGCTGTTTGTACATGTGTATGCGTTCCATATACTGCTGTAACTTTTCCATCTAAAAAATATCCCATTGCTATTTTCTCCGCTGTTGCTTCTGCATGAAAGTCTACAAATATCATATCCACTCTTTTTGATATTTCATTTACTATTTTTTCTGCTATAATAAAAGGATTTTCTGATAAAATGTTCATATCTACCCTTCCTATTAAGTTTAAAACTGCTATTTTTTTATTCTGACATTTATATATAGCATATCCCTTTCCTACAACTCCCTTTGGATAATTTGCTGGTCTTATTATTTGTGGATGGTCTATAAATTTAAATATATCTTTTTTTCCCCAGGTGTGATTTCCCATTGTTATAACATCTACTTTTTGTGCCAATATATCCTGAAAGTTTTTTTCTGTAATTCCCATTCCTTCTGCTGAATTTTCACCATTTACTATTACAAAATCTATATTTTCTTTTTCTCTTATATCTGACAAATTTTTCTTTAATTCTTTAATACCTGCATTTCCTATTAAATCTCCAACTGCTAAAATTTTCAAATTTGTTCATCCTTTCTCATTTTTTATTTTAAATATATAACATTATATATAAATATTTAATACTTTGCAATATATAACTATTGATTATTTTTCAATTTTATGTTAATATTATATTGCTTTTTATTAATCCAAATGGAGGTGTAAATATGCATAAATATGTATTTGTAAAGGTTAATTTACTGTTACAAGAATTTAGTTTCCAAGCTTTGAGAAGCTTTTTAAACAGCGATGCAGCTACAAAAGTGCCCGATTTCTGCTCACTCGAATTGTCGTCAGAGGATGGCTGTATAGTCCCCGTCGAATATGACCCGTTATACAAACGGGCAATTAGCAATCTTATCGGCTTGAAGCTTGCACACGGGTACTTGCTCATCTGTATAAGAGATCTATACCGCTTGGTTAAGTAACTGTATCTGACAAGACCCCCCAACTTGAAAAAGTTGGGGGGTCTTATTAAATTTTATTTTGCATAATCTACTACTCTTGTTTCTCTTATTACATTAACTTTTATTTGTCCTGGATAATCCATTTCATCTTCAACCTTTTTAGAAACATCTCTTGCAAGAATAGTCATTTGATCATCTGATATTTTATCTGGTTTTACAATAATTCTAACTTCACGTCCTGCTTGTATAGCAAATGATTTTTCTACGCCTTCAAATGAATCTGCTATTTCTTCAAGATTCTGTAATCTTTTAATGTAGGCTTCTAATGTTTCACGCCTTGCACCTGGTCTTGAAGCTGATATTGCATCTGCTGCTTGTACTAAAACGGCTTCCAAAGTTTGTGGCTCTACATCTCCATGATGTGCTTCTACCGCATTTATTATTAATGGATTTTCTTTATATTTCTTTAGAATTTCAACACCTATTTCAACATGTGTTCCTTCCATATCATGATCTAATGCCTTTCCTATATCATGTAATAAACCAGCCCTTCTAGCCCTTTTAGGATCCAATCCTAATTCCTCTGCCATAATTCTAGCCAAATTAGAAACTTCTATAGAGTGATTTAATACATTTTGTCCATAACTAGTTCTATATTTTAATTTTCCTATTAATTTAACTAAATCTGGATGTAATCCTATAACACCTGTTTCTAAAACTGCTCTTTCTCCTTCTTCTTTTATTGTGTTATCTACTTCTTCCTTAGCCTTTTCTACCATTTCTTCAATTTTTGCTGGATGAATTCTTCCATCTTCAATTAATTTTTCTAGTGCAATTTTAGCAACTTCTCTTCTTAGTGGATCAAATCCTGATAGAACTACTGCTTCAGGTGTATCATCTATAATTAAATCAATACCTGTCAATGTTTCGAGTGCTTTTATATTTCTTCCTTCTCTACCAATAATTCTTCCCTTCATATCATCATTTGGAAGAGATACTATAGATACTGTAGTTTCTTGTGAATGATCCGCTGCACATTTTTGTACAGCATATGTTAATATTTCTTTTGCATTTTTCGTTGCTTCTTCTTTGGCTTTTTGTTCTTTTTCTCTTATTAAGTTTGCTTTTTCCGCTACAATTTCTCTTTCCATTTCTGATAAAAGTCTTTCTTTTGCTTGTTCCTTAGTTAATGATGCTATTCTTTGAAGTTCAATTATTTCTTGGTCATATAATTTTTGGATTTCTTGTTTTTGATCTTCTACATTGTGTAACTCTCTTTCTACTTCTTGTTCTTTTTTCTCAAAATTCTCTGAACGTTTCTCCAAATTTTCTTCTTTCTGAATAAGCCTTGTTTCTTGTTTTTGTATTTCGCCTCTTCTCTCTTTAATCTCCTGATCTAATTCTTTTCGACTAGCCATAATTTCTTCTTTTGCTTTAAAAATTTCTTCCTTTTTTAAGTTTTCAGCTTCTATTTTCGCTAAATCAACTAATCTCTTAGCTTCATTTTCTGCTCCTTGAATTTTAGATTCTGCAACCTTTTTTCTGTATGTAAAACCTACTATAGCTCCGACTATCAATGAGATTAAGACAGCGGCAATAATGATTACGATATTCATAATCTTACACCTCTTTCTTATTTAATTTTCAATGTTCGAATAAAATATATATTTATATTATTTTCATATATTTTTTCCTCTTATATATTTTATCTTTATTATAGTAAACTGTCAAGTGCTTTCGTTGAAAAAACTTTATTTACCATTTTTGCCAGCGGGGACTTGCCAATGAGGCTTGCCAAAGGGGACGTTCTTAAATTGCCAAAGGGGACGTTCTTAAATTGCCAAAGGGGACGTTCTTAAATTGCCAATGGGGACGTTCTTAAATGGCAACTTATGCTA
>CANPZF010000019.1 GCA_947589015.1 uncultured Clostridia bacterium | reverse complement strand
ACCTCTTTCCTCACAAAAAAACTGTGCAATTCAAAAATTTTATTTTTTGAATTTACACAGTTAAATTTATACTCTCTTTGGTGATTTAAGCTAATACCATATAGTAGGTGGAATTCCTTACTTGGTAAAGTCTAACCAACAGCCAGTATCTAGTCTTGTCTTTGAAACAGTAAATATCCATAAGTAATACAAAGAAAATATTGATTTATAAAAAAATATTTAGTATAATAAGTACAATTATAAAATATTAAAAGTATTTCAAGTTATCCACATAGTCTATAAAAACATTTTAACAGAAAACATAATAAGAAAGGAGTTCGTATAATGTTTATATGTTCATTATACGAGAGAAATATATATGTGTACAGCAATAACGTATAATACAAATAATCATTATTTTGGAAGGAATTTAGACTTAGAATATTCATATAAGGAAACAGTTACAATAACACCTAGAAATTACGAATTTAAATTTAGAAAAGTAAAAAGCCTAAAGGAGCATTATGCAATTATAGGAATGGCTTATATATCAGACAATTATCCACTATATTATGATGCAATTAATGAAAAAGGATTAGGAATGGCTGGATTAAATTTTCCTAGTAATGCAGACTACAAAAAAGAAAGAGAAGATAAAGACAATATTGCACCTTTTGAGTTTATTCCATATGTCTTATCACAATGCTCTAATATAGGAGAGGTAAAAGAGCTATTAAATAACATAAATATAGCACAAATTAATTTTAGTGATGAATTGCCAGCCTCACCATTACATTGGATTATTGCAGACAAAGAAAATTCTATAACAGTTGAAAGTGTAAAAGAAGGAATTAAGATATATGACAATCCAGTAGGTGTACTTACAAACAATCCTACATTTGATATACACATGTTTAATTTGAATAATTATATGAATTTATCAACTGAACCACCTGTTAATAATTTTTCTAAAAAACTAAATTTAGAGACTTATAGTAGAGGAATGGGAGCTATTGGATTGCCAGGAGATTTATCATCTGCATCAAGATTTGTAAAAGCAACATTTACAAAAATGAATTCTATCTCTGGGAATTCAGAATCAGAAAGTATTAGTCAATTTTTTCATATATTAGATTCAGTATGTCAACAAAGAGGATGCGTACATATGGGAGACAATATGTATGAAATAACTATTTATAGCTCTTGTTGCAATATGGATAAAGGTATATATTATTATAAGACATATGAAAACAGTCAAATTACTGCAATAGATATGTATAAAGAAAATTTAGACAGTAGTGAATTAATAAATTATGATTTAATAAAAAATCAACAAATATTTGCACAAAATTGACAAGTAAAAAAACTGGTTTGAGATTAATCAAATATTTTCTCAAACCAGTTTTTTATATTTAATAACAATTCATCCAAAGAATAATTACTTTCATTTCTAAAATATTTTAAAAGTTCCATCAATATTCCATTCATGAGAAATGAAATATTAAGTTCGAGGTATTTATCTGTATAGCAATTTTTTAGAGCATCATAAATTTTTTGACTAGCAATTTTTTTTAATTTTTCTAAAAACAAAAGAGATTCATCAGCAGATAACAGTAATTTATAAGTTTTTTCATTGTCTTTTAGACATTGAAAAATATTGTCAAAATAATCTAAAATATCTTGCTTTGAATATAATGTTAAATCTTCACTACATAAAAGCTCTATAGTTTGTAATTGATAGTCATGAGCGACTTCATATATATTATCATAATGTGTATAAAATGTACTTCTGGTTAATTGAGCTTTTTTTACTAATTCTGTGACAGTAATTTTGTCTAATTGTTTTTTTTCATTAATTAATTCTGCAAAAGTTTTTTTTATTAAATTTCTAGTTTTTATAGAAGATGAATTTATACATTGTACTTTCATAATCTAGCCCCTTCTTAACTTAATAATGTAAACATTATAGCATAGGTATGTGAAAATAAAAATACATTTTTTAAAAAAGTGTCTAAATTTAGACACTTTTACTAAATTTATACTTCCTAAAAAAAATAATGAGAGTATAATATAATGCAGACTAAAAAGAAAGGAAAGATTTAATTTGAAAAAAATCACAGATTTTATAATAAACAAAAGACATTTTATTTTAATTTTATTTATTATTCTTACAATAATTTCAGCGATATTATCATCAAAAGTAAAAATCAATCATGATATTGCAAAATATTTACCAGATACTTCAGAGACAAGAATTGGAATGAATATTATGGAAGAAGAATTTTCAGAAACCGAAACAAGCACTTTAAACTTAATGTTTGAAAACTTAGTAGATGAAGAAAAATTACAAATAAAAAGTGATTTAGAAGGAATGGAAGGGATAGAAAGTGTAGATTATGACAATACAGAGAATTATAACAAGGAAAATTATACTTTATATGTTATTACAGTAGATGATAAGTCTGATTCACAAATAGCAACTAATGTATACAATCAAATAATAGAAAAATATAAAAACTATACAATTTATACAAGTGGAGATGTATCACAAACCAATAAAACAGTATTATCAATTTGGATTGTCGTACTTGCAGTTGCATGTGCCTTAGTTATTTTACTTATAATGTGTGAATCATATGCAGAACCCTTTTTATTTTTAATATCAATATTAATGGCAGTAGTTTTAAATAAAGGAACAAATATAATATTTGAAAATGTATCTCATATTACAAATTCAATAGCAGCAATATTGCAATTAGCATTATCAATGGATTATTCAATTATGCTAATGAATAGATATAATCAAGAAAAGGAAACTGAAAAAGACAAAGTGAAAGCAATGAAAACAGCTTTATATAAAGCTTTTCAATCTATATCAAGTAGTTCTGTCACAACAATAGTAGGTCTTTTAGCATTAGTATTTATGAGCTTTAAAATAGGAAAAGACTTAGGTTTTGTTTTAGCAAAAGGTGTATTATTTAGTTTAATTTGTATTTTCTTTGTATTGCCAGCTTTAATATTAATGTTTGATAAATGGATTGTAAAAACAAAGAAAAGAAGTCCACAAATTAGATTAGATAAATTGGGGAGATTTAGCTATAAAATTAGGTTTATTGCAGTTCCATTATTTCTTATAGTATTTATTGCAAGCTTTATGCTAAAAGGAAATCTAGGAATTGATTATACAGAAACACAATCAGATGAAATATCAGATATATTTGCAGAAAATAATCAAATGGCTATTATATATAAAAATGAAGATGAAGAAAAAATCTCTCAATTATTGAACAGCATTGAAAATAACGAAAAAATAGATGAAGTGTTAGCCTATGGAAATACAATTAATGAGAAACTAACTTATGATAAATTAAATAATAAATTAAATGAATTGGGTTCAGATGTAAATGTAGAAGATTATCTACTAAAGATATTGTATTATGATTATTATAATCCAAATAGAGATAATACAATGACATTTAATGAATTTATAAACTTTATCGAAGAAGAAGCATATAACAACCAAAAAACCAATGAAAAAATAGATAATGAAGTAAAAAATAACATAACAAGACTAAAAAACTTTATTACAGAACCTTCAATTAATCAGAAAAGAACATCAAGTGATATAGCAAACATATTAGAAATTGACAAAAGTAAAATAGATGATATTCTTACATATTATCTTTCTAAAAATAACAAAACACAAATTAGCATAAATGAATTTATTAATTTTATGAATAAAGATGTTTTAACAAATGAAAAATATGCTGTAAAAATTGATAAAGAAAGTAGAAGTAAATTAAATACTTTATCAAAATTTACAAACAAGCAAACAATACAAAAGAAAATGACAGCTAATCAGATGGCTGAATTATTTGGAATTGACAATAATACAATGAATGAATTATATAAATATTATATTTTAGTAAATGACGTAGATGTAAAAATTACAATTTCAGAATTTTCAAATTTTGTATTAAATAATGTATTAAACAATAGCAGTTATGCAAATAGTTTTGATAACACAACAATTTCAAATATAAAATTATTAGCAACATATAGTAATTTAAATACAATTACTAAACAAATGAACAGTAAAGAATTATCTAACTTGTTTGGAATACAAGAAGCAAATATTAATCAAATTTTACTTTTAAAATATAATAAAGAAAAAAATGAAAGTAAATATACAATGCTTGAATTTGTAAACAACATAAATAATATTAAAGAAAACACACATTATTTGGATAATATGGACACTAGTGGTTTGGAAAGCATAATAACAAACCCAGATTTACTTAATAACCCAACTAAATATACTGCTTCTGAAATGTCAGAAATGTTAAAAATTAATATCAATCAAATGTATCAACTATACAATATGATTGATTACAGCACAGGAAATACAAGTAATTGGACAGCAAGTCCAAATGAATTTGTTAGTTTAATACTAAATAATAGTAGTAATGAAAATATTAAAAATAATATAGATGAAGCTACAATCAAACAGTTAAAATTGCTTTCTACTATTATGACAAGTAGCATAAACAATACAAAATATAATTATACAGAACTTTCACAAACTATAGGAATAGATAGTAATAATGTTAAAAAAATATATACTTTGTATGTTTCAAGTCAAAATAATACACAATTAACACCACAACAATTTGTAAATTTTGTACTTGCACATAAAGGTGATGCTACACTTGCCAATAGTATATCAAATAGTACTATTAAAAATTTAAACTTAGTTCAATCAGTGATGAATGGAGTAATAAATAATAAAAAATATAATAGTAATGAATTATCTTCATTATTGGGAATAAATAAAGAAAATTTAAATTTACTTTATGGTTTATATAGTTCTAAATATATAAATACAAATCTAACTATATCATTGAAACATTTTGTTAATTTCTTACTTAATGATGTAATTACTAATCCAGAATATGCAAGCAATTTTGATGACAAACAAATATCAAAACTAAATACAGTTAATGGTATTATGAACAACAGCTTAAATAACGTAAAATATACTTCAGATGAAATTTTTGCTATTATTAGTAATTTAACAACTGGTATAGAGAAAAATACAGTAGAAATTCTTTATACTTATTATGGAAGTAACAAGCAATATAATGATTCATGGGAAATGACAGTAGAAGAATTTGTTAGATTTTTAAATGAAAATATTTTACAAGATGAACGATTTACAGACTTTATAGAAGAGGATATGAGAAATAATATAATTGAAGCTAAAACAACAATAGCAGATGCGAAAGAATTACTAATAGGTAAAAATTATTCAAGGGTAGTGCTAAATACAACATTTGATCCAGAAACATCTGAAACTTTTGAATTTGTACAGAATGTAAAAGATATTTTAGGAGAAAAATTAGAAGATTTTTATATAATAGGTGATTCTCCAATGGCTTGTGAAATGAGCCAAACTTTTGACGATGAGTTAAATTTAATAACTATTATAACTATGGTAGTTATATTTATAGTAGTAGCTATTACATTTAAGTCATTAATTATACCTACTATATTAGTACTTACAATACAATGTGCTGTTTATTTAACAATGGGAATATTATC
Organism: uncultured Clostridia bacterium; assembly: GCA_947589015.1. Taxonomy (GTDB): domain Bacteria; phylum Bacillota; class Clostridia; order TANB77; family CAG-508; genus CAG-269. The sequence goes on along the minus strand of CANPZF010000019.1, from coordinate 31,314 downwards.
ATTTACAGGAGAAAATGTTTATTTTATAGCTTTATTAATTGTTCAAAGTATATTGATGGGAGCAACAATAGATTATGCTATTCTTTATACGTCATATTATCTTGAACATAGAAAAAATGAAAGTATAAAAGATGCAATAATTGATTCATATAATAAATCAATACACACAATATTAACGTCAAGCTCTATACTTGTTATAGTAACATTAATCATTGCAAACTTTGCATCAGCTATTGCAGCAAAAATATGTAAAACAATATCTGAAGGAACTTTATGTTCAACAGTTTTAATTTTAGTATTATTGCCAGCAGTTCTTGCTTTTGGTGATAAAATTATAATTAAGAAAGAAAAAAGTAAAAATTAATTTTTTAAGGTTTGGTATTCCTTATATTTTGGCAAATCTCACTTTTTATTCTGCAATAAGGTACCAGGTAGTAGATATATTAGTTGATAAATCAACGCTTGATTGAAATGAAAAATAGAAATTCTTATATACAAAATTGAGGGATGTTCACGGAAAAATGATTATTAATATATTCTTTTTCTTTACACGGCTCAGCTTGATACATGACTTAGAAATTCTTGATAAAATCAATCAGCGCCCTCGTGAGGCGAGATTCCCTAATTGATTTTATTTAGAATTTCTACAGTCATTCCACGGCGCATTCGTCGTTTCATTCAAAAGAATATATTAATAATCCTTTTGGCCTGAGTGAAAGAGGCGCAATTTTGTATATTAGAATTTCTTTTTGAATGTAATGAACAAGTTGATTTATCAACTAATATATCTACTACCTAGTACCTTATTGCAGAATAAAAAGTGAGATCTGCCAAAGTTATAAAGAATACTGAACCTAAAAAAATTAATTAATATTTACAAAATTTATAAAATGTTATAAAATAATAAAAAAAATAAGGGGGTTTGCTTTATGGAAAAAAAATTACTTATATTTGATGTAGATGGTACGGTATGGGATAGTGAAAAGGATGTATATTTATCTTTTAATCACACATTAAAAGAAAATGCAGGTTTTGAAATAACAAAGGAGGAATTTCAAAAGTTGGCAGGAATGCCATTAGGAGCCATGTTTGAAGCTGTTTTGCCAGAAGATAAAAAATTTTTATCTGGAGAATATGAAAAGTATTACAAGAAATATTACATTGATGAAGGACATTTTGTAGATGCAACTGTTCTTTTTGAAAATGTAAAAAATACAATAGATAATTTTAAAAATCAAGGATTTTATATGGCTGTAGCTTCAAGTAAACCTAAAAGAATATTAGACAAAATGGTATCACATTTTAATTTAGAAGGATTTAATTATGTTTTAGGAACTGAAGAAAGTAATTTTAAACATAAGCCTGATCCAGAAATAGTAAATTATATTATGGACAAATTAAATGTATCAAAAGAAGATGCAGTAATTATTGGTGATAGCAAATCAGATATTATGACAGGAAAAAATGCAGAAATTGATACAATAGCTGTTACATATGGATATGATAAACCAGAAAATTTAGAAAAAGCAAATCCAACTTATACAATAGATAAATTTGAAAAATTATTAGAAATAGTAAAATTTAAAGAATAATCTTTTAAAGAAAGGGGATATGTTAGTAAATACTAACATAATCTAATTAAGATGGAAACAGAAAAATATTGTTTTATAGCATTTGGAGAATTAGCATTAGATGTAACTTATAATCAGTATAACATTATAAATGAAGTAGGAGGAGTATCTGCTTTTAATACATTATACAACTTATCTGTATTTGGTGAAGAAACATATGCAGTAGGTGGAGTAGGAACAGATATGAACGCAATTAAAGCAATAAATTCATTAAGAAGTTCGTTTGCAAATACAGATAATATACAGTTTGTCTCAAAGCCAACTAATGTATTTTATATATATAAGCCAGAAGAAGTTTTAAATGGAGGAAATGAAGAAATACCTATAGGGAGAGAATCTCCTATAACAGGCAAAAGCTCAATTGAGTGGTCAGATAAATTATGTACAACACTTCCAGAGCAATTTGAAGGTAGAAATATAATACTAATTGTAAGCAATTTTGAAAAAGTAACACAAGAGTTTATTGAAAATGTAAGGAAAAAAGCTAAAAACAGTATAGTATCTTTGGATATAACAAATCCTCATATTTTTAAAAATATTACAAAAGAAGATATGTGGAAATACTTAAAAAATATAGATTTGTTACAATGTAATGAAAATACGTTTAAATTTGTATGTGAAAAATTAGGTATATCTAGTGCTCAAGAATTATATGATAAACTTAATTTACAAATATTTACATTAACTAATGGAAGTAAAGGTGCACATTTTTTCTATAAAGAAGATGACCAAATAAAAGAAATAACTAAAGTTCCTGAAAAAGTAGTACCAATAGTCGATTCAACTGGAGCTGGTGATGCTTTTCATGCAATGTTGTTAATGGCATATAAGAGAAATTTAATAAACAATGAAGAATTAGATAAACAATATTTTGACAATGCTTTTAAAGTAGCAAATGCTTTATCGCGAAAAGTAGTTCAAATAGATGGGGCAAGGGGCAAACAAGAAGACCTATTAAGTTATATGTTAAGACAAATAGAAGAAACAAAAGAGAACAAAGGTATAGACCTTGTTGATTAATAATACTATATAAAATAGGGAGTGAATTTTATGTATTTATCCTTACCATATAATGGAGATTTAGAATTTTTAAAAACAGTAAAAGATAGAAAGTACCCCGTAAAAACAGTATATGGAAAAAGATTTCAAGATGTTATTGGGGGCGGAAGAGCAAGATACGATATAGCAAATTATAGTGATGATAATTTAAAGCAAGCGATAGAACTTACTCATGAAATTGGAGCAGAATTTAATTATTTATTTAATGCACCTTGTTCAGCAAATATCGAAGAAAAAAAACAAAAAGAAATTATAGAGCAAGTAAAAAATCTAATAGAAGAATACAAAATTGATATGATGACTATTGCAAATCCTAAATTATTAAAAATATTAAAAGAAAATTTTCCAAATTTAAAATTTAGTGTTTCAATAATATCAAAAGTAGATAGTTTAGAAAAAGTATTAGAATATGAAAAGGTAGGGGCAACAGAAATAACTTTAGATTATAATATATATAGAAATTTTAATGAATTAAAGAGAATAATAAAAAATAGTTCAGTAAATTTTCAATTATTAGCAAATGATGGTTATTTATTTAATTGTCCTTGGGCAACATATCATTTTCAATTAGAAGGTCATGATTCTCAAGACAATTATAATGGCTCATTAAAGTATTTCAGTTATTGTAGATTTAATTGCAAACAAAAATCAGCTCAGGATCCATATGAACTTATAAGAGGAATGTGGATAAGACCAGAAGATATTCATTATTACGAAGAATTAGGATTTCAAAAATTTAAAATTATAGACAGATTAAAAGAAACGAATTGGTTATTAAATGCAGTTGAAGCCTATGTAAATAGACAATATAAAGGGAATCTAAGTGATATATTATGCTCATTTGACACATTTGAAAAGGAGAGTGTAAAAACTCCCCAAATAACACAAAATGATATGAAAGTTAATACAATACAAAACCTAAGACATTATTGGGACTTAAAACCATATATTGACAATGAAAAACTTACTAAATTAAATTTTCTAGATTTTTTTGTGAAAAATAAAATTGATTGTAGAAATAAAAAATGTTCTGATTGTATGTATTGTAAAAATATTGCAGATGTTACAGTTCAAGTTGATAATGATAATGCAAATAATGTTATATATAATTTAGATTCAATAAAAGAAAAAATAATTGATACTGTTAAAGAATAGGAGTTTATTATGAATTATTTTATCGATTTATTACCAAACAAAAGATTTATAGAAAAAATTATTAATATAAACGATTCAAATATTATTTTTAATATGTATATATCACAAATCCCTACAATGAATATAAATAAAAATTTGTATTGTGATATAGAAAATGCAAAAGACTTAATTCTATATATTAAAGAAAAAGGATATAGAGTTAATATTATGTTTGACGTTTTTTGTTTTGGAAATAAAGAATTCACAAATAAGGGCAAAGATATTTTATATCTACTTGATAAAATATTAGAATTGAATATAGATTATATTACTATTACAAATAATTTCTTTTTTAACTATATTAAAAGAAGACACAAAGAATGTAAAATAATTATGTCTGAATATTGTGAAATAACAAATGTTCAAAAAATTACACGATTTTTAGAAGATTTAAAGGCTGATGGAGTAAAAATAGACAATGTATTAGCTAAAAATAGTGAATTAATGGAATATATTAAAAGTCATTTTGATGCAGATTATATTCACATTGATGCTAATAAAATTACATATGAAAATGATATTTATAAGGATTATTTAAATAATAGTATGTCTCATTTTTTACAGGATGGTAAATGGGAAGAAGTTAATAAATTAGTGGAAAAATACAAGAAAGAACAAAAAGAAGTTAATAATAAAGAAATCTTTTTAGAAGATAATGAAATTAAACAATTAGTACAAATGGGATATAAAAACTTTTGGTATTATTGTAATACAGAAGAAGAAAAATATATAAATCAATTATATGAAAAATTAAAATAAAAATAGTAATAATAAAAAGAGATTTTAATAATCTCTTTTTTGTTAAGTTTTAGTATTTTTATGTAGCTTTAGCACTTCTTGCTTTTTATTCTACAATACGGCAACATATAGTATATATTTAGTTAATAAATCAATGCTTGAATGTAATGAACAAATTGATTTATCAACTAAATATATACTATAACTAAAATAAATAATTAAATTTACAAAATATATAATAAGGTATATAATACTAAATGGACGGTGAGAAAAATTATGAATTTTGTTTTTGAAAGAAAAGTTAATTATTATGAAACAGATAAAATGGGAGTAGTACATCATTCGAATTATATTAGATATATGGAAGAGGCAAGGTGCTCTTGGCTTGAAGATATACAAATGCCTTTTTCTGTTTTAGAAGAAAGAGGAATAACAATTCCAGTATTAGGTGTAAATTGCAATTATAAATATCATGCTACTTTTGGGGATACAATATTAATTAATACATATGCAAAAGAATATTCTGGAGTAAGAATGATAATTGGATATGAGATGAAGGATAAGGAAACTGGAAAGGTATTTTTAACAGGAGAAACAAAGCACTGTTTTACAGATAAAAAATTAAAACCGATTAATTTAAAAAAATACGCACCAGAGTTTAGTGACAAATTTCAAAATTTATTAGATGAAAAATAATAAAAATTGAGAGGTATTTAAGTTATGAAAAAAATAATATTAGCTATTGACGGAATGACATGTTCAGCTTGTTCAAATGGATTAGAAAAATATTTAAATAAGCAAGAAGGTATTATAAATGCAACTGTTAATTTAGTAATGGCAAATGCTACAGTTGAATATGATGAAACACTATTAAACCAATTACAAATAGAAAAATTTATAGAACAAGCAGGATTTAAAAGTCTAGGAGAATTTAAAGAAATCAAATTTGAAAAGAAAAGTAAAAAAGAGAAAATAAAATTTATTATTTTTACTATATTAGCAATTTTATTAATGTATATTTCAATGGGACATATGATACATTTGCCTACATTACAAATAATAAATCCACACACGAATGGAACTAATTATGTTATTTCATTACTTTTATTAACAATAGCATTTATGGTATATGGATTTGATATTTTAAAAAATGGTTATAAGAATTTAATTCATAAAACACCTAACATGGATACATTAGTAGGAATTGGAGTAATTAGTAGCTTTCTATATAGCTTATATGGAATGTATATGATTATAAAAGGAAATCATAGTTACACAATGAATTTGTATTTTGAATCAGCTGCTATTGTTATCTATTTTATAAAATTAGGAAGATATATTGATGGAATAAGTAAGGATAAAACAAAAGAAGCAATTAGTAAACTAGTAGAAATAACACCAGAAACTGCAGTAATAAAAATAGATGGAGTAGAAAAAGAAGTTACACTTGATGAAATTCAAAAAGGAGATACAGTTATATCAAAACCAGGCGAGAAAATTGCAGTAGATGGAGAAATTATTTTAGGTAAGGCTCATATGGATGAATCTTTTATAACAGGTGAAAGTAAACCAGTATCAAAAGAAGTAGGCAATAAAGTAATTGCAGGAAGTATGAATTATGATGGATATATAGAATATAAGGCAGAAAAAATTGGAAAAGAATCAACAATATCAGAAATTGTAAAATTGGTAGTAGAAGCAAGTAATACAAAAGCCCCAATAGCAAAAATAGCAGATAAGGTATCTGGATATTTTGTTCCAACAGTTATAATAATTGCAATAATTACTTTCATAGTATACCTATTTATTGGGAATGATTTTAATGTAGCTCTTAGTACATTTGTTACAATTTTAGTTGTAGCTTGTCCATGTAGCTTAGGATTAGCTACGCCACTTGCTATTGTTGTAAGTGAAGGCTTGTGTGCAAGTAATGGTATTTTAGTAAAGAAAAGTGAAATTTTAGAAAATGCACAAAAAATAAATGCAATTGTATTTGATAAAACAGGCACATTAACTTATGGAAAATTAAAAATTGCAGAAATATTAAATTATAGTGAGATAGAGAATACTCAATTATTACAATTAGTTGGAAGTATAGAAAGTAAATCAACACATCCAATAGGAAAAGCATTTACTGACTATATGGAAGAAAATAAAATACCAATATTGGAATTAGAAGAATTTGAAAATGTTTCAGGATATGGAATTATTGGTAAAGTAAAAAGCGAAAAAATTATTATAGGAAATTCAAAAATACTTGAAAAATATGAAATTGAAAATAAATATTTAAAAGATGAAAAGAGTTTAGCACAAAAAGGTAACAGTATTGTTTATGTTGTAAAAAATAATGAAATAATAGCTCTTATTGGAGTAAATGATATTGTAAGAGAAGAGGCTAAGAATGTAATAGAAATATTAAATAAGAACAAAATACAAACAATCATGTTAACTGGAGATAATAAAGAAACAGCAGAAAAGATTGCAAAAAATATAGGAATTACAGATGTTATTTCTAATGTATTACCTTCAGAAAAAGCAAATGTTATAAAAAAACTAAAATCAGAAAATAAATTTGTAATGATGTGTGGGGATGGAATTAATGATAGTCCTGCACTTGCTAATAGTGACATTGGTGTTAGTGTAAATAGTGGAACAGATATAGCAATGGATTCATCAGATGTTATATTAATGAGAAATGATTTAAATAGTATTATTAATTTAATAAATATTAGCAAAAAAACAACAATAAATATAAAACAAAATTTGTTCTGGGCATTTTTCTATAATTGTTTGATGATACCAATTGCAATTGGACTATTAAAACCTATTGGAATATCAATTAATCCTATGATAGCAAGTATAGCTATGGTATTTAGTAGTATTACAGTCATATTAAATGCTTCAAGATTAAGAAATATAAAATTAAATAAAATTTAAAATAAGAAGTTACTAGATAATGTTTTTTAAATTAGCTATGAAAATGCTTATATATTAATATATTTTGTCAAAACATATCTGGGGTGTAACAATCTGGGTCTTGACTGCAAATATTAATATATAAGCATTTTCACATATTCTAAGTTTGTAACCATTATCTTGTAACCACAGAAAGATAAATATTTATAAAAAGACTACACAAAACATGAAAAATATGTTAAAATATAGAATGAAAAGTTGTAAAAATTTTTATATAGTTAAAATAAATAGTAAAGTTTAAAAAATAAAGAGGGGGAATGAAATGTGAGCGGACATAGTAAATGGGCAAATATACAAGCTAAAAAGGGGAAAACAGATGCCGCAAGAGGAAAAGCATTTACAAAATTAGGTAGAGAACTATTAATAGCAGTAAAGCAAGGAGGACCAGATCCAGCAGGAAATTCTAAACTAAAAGATGTTATAGCTAAATGTAAAGCTGCTAATATGCCAAACGATACAATAAACAATGCCATAAAAAAAGCATCAGGAGCTGGAAATAGTGAGAACTATGAAGAAATAGTATATGAAGGATATGGTCCAAATGGTGTTGCTGTAATTGTAGAAGCAGCGACAGATAATAAAAATAGAACAGCTGCAGATGTAAGACATGTATTTGATAAAGCTGGAGGAAACTTAGGAACTACAGGTTGTGTATCATATATGTTTAATAAAAAGGGTATAATAGTAATAGAAAAAGAATCAACAACAATGGATGAAGAGGAAATAATGATGCTTGCATTAGAAGCAGGTGCAGAAGATTTTGAAGCCCAAGATGAAATATATGAGATTGTAACAGCACCTAGTGATTTTTCAGAAGTAAGGGAAAAAATGGAAGAAGCAGGTTTGAAATTTTTAGAGGCAGAAGTGCAAATGGTACCAACAACAACAGTACAATTAGATGAAAAAGGTATAGAAAAAATGGAACGTTTAATAGAAAAATTAGAAGAATTAGATGATGTTTCTAATATTTATCATAATTGGGAGGAATAATTAGCTCTATAGTGTAAATAAATTACACAAAAAGAAGGGGGGCGTGCTAGTTAGTTCTAGCAAAGGTAAGAATGAAGCCAAATAAAAATAAAAAAATACTAATAATAGGTATTATAATTGTAATATTAATTATTTTAGTAGCAGGTCTAGTATTTGCATTTGTAGCAACAGATGTATTCAAAAGTAAAAAAGAATTATTTTTTAAATATGCATCCCAAGTATTTGAAAAACAAAATGGATTTATTGACCAAACAATTTTAGGATATTTTGATAAACAAAAAACGAATCCATATCAAGATAATGGAAGTTTTGATGTTGAAATTTCGGATGATAGTTTAGGAAATAAATTAGAAAAAGTTAATGATTTTAATATATCTTTTTCTGGAAATGTAGATATTGCAAATTCTAAATCAGAACAAAATATCAATATAAATTATTCAGATGAAGTTGGTTTTCCTTTGATATACAAGCAAGTGGGAAATTATTTAGGAATACAAACAAAATATATAGGTAGTAAATATGTTGCTATTAATAACAATGACATGGAAAGTTTATATACAAAGCTTGACATAGAAAATACAAATACATCTAATATTACTAGTGTCGATTTTTTTACACAAGAAGAATTAAATACATTATTTAACAATTATTCAAATATATTAAATGAACAATTAGGCAATGAAAAATTTACTCAAATTAAATCTTCAAATGCTACAGGATATAAATTAACTCTACAAGGACAGGAAATAAAAAATTTAATTATAAAATGTTTGGAAACAGCTAAAACAGATGATGTAATTATTCAAAAGTTAAAACAATATACAAGTCTAACAGATAATTTTGACGAAAGGAAAATAGATTCAATTATAAGTGAATTTGAAAATAATACTCAGATAGAACAAAATAATATAGAAATAACCGTATATCAAAGCAATGATAAATTAAATCAAATTTCAATCAAAATAAATGAAGCGCTAAAAATAGATATAACAAAAACTACAGGAGAAGATGAAATAGATTATAATTTAAATGTACTAGGTTATGAGAATAATATGGAAGTAGGTAATTTATATTTTAATGCTCGATATACAGGACTTCAAGCTTTAAATACAGTCAATGAAAATTACGAATTAGGTTTTGAAGTTGAAAACAGTAATATATTAAATAACACTGATACGGCAAATACTAATACAGAAAAAGAGGCTATACAACTTCTAGTTGCAGATGTTAAATCTAATCAAATGTTAGCTAATAATTCTAATTCTACAATAACAGATGCTGATATTGAGAATGCTTTAAGTTCTAACACACAAGAGGCATATTCAAGTATGAAATTACAAAAAATAGATGATACAACATTTAGTATTACTTTCATAGACACAAATGATAAATTTGTTATAGATAACAAAGGTGATATAGTACAAGAACCAGAGCAAGAAGATAATAACTCAGATAATCAAGAAGGCAGTAATAGAGTAAAATATAGATATATTTATAATAATATTATTAATTTTACAAATGGAGTTGAAATTGAGGATTTAAATGAAAATAATAGTATGATTTTAAATAATCAAAGTAGTGACTATGTAAATAACTTAATTAATGCTATTAGTACAAGATTACAACAGGTAAATGCAAATCATATGGAAGAATTAGGATTACAAGAAGATGAAAATCCAATAACATATTTAATTCCAGGACTTCGAGTATACCTAGAAAGTAAAGAACAAATGTCTAATGAAATACAAAATAATTTAGATCAGATTGAAATATCAGCTTTTAATCAAAAATTTGAAATGTACGCAAGTACTAATTCAAAAGGTGCTACAGCTAAAGGATTATTATCTACGGTTTTATTGAATAATCAAGGAGATTCTACTGCTAAAATTGAAGAAATAAATTTTGACGGTCAAGAATATGAAGTAACAGAACAAAATATTACATTAATAAAAAGTAATATTAATGTAGAAGATTCTTATAAAGTAGAATTTGAGAAAAATCAAGATACAGGTTTAATTTATAGAATAGTTATTAATAAAGTTTAAGGAGCATATAATATATTATATGTTCTTTTTTATTGCCAAAAGGGACAGGCACTTTTGGCAACCTTTAGTAATTAAGGAGGCAATATATGAAATATATTGAAGAAATATTAAGATATTTTCCTACAAATATAAGTGGTATATTGTCAAATACTTTGGAGCAAAATAGAATGATTGCAGAAAATTTACAAGAAATTAGGATTCGTGTAGGAAAGCCAATTATTTTGAAAACTATTCAAGCCGATATAGTTATACAATATGCAATAACTCAAAGCGAAATTTTACAAATTGTAGAAAAAATATGTGAAAATTCAATTTATGCATATAGAAATCAAATATGTGATGGATTTATTACTATAAAAGGAGGACACAGAATAGGTATTGTTGGAACAACTATAATGGAAAATGAAAATGTTATAAATGTAAAATATATAACAAGTTTAAACTTTAGAATAGCAAGACAAATTTTAAATTGTAGTAATAAAATAATAAAAGAAGTTATAAACATTGACAATCAAACAATATATAATACATTAATTGTATCCCCTCCTGGAAAAGGCAAAACAACAATGTTAAGAGATTTAATAAGAAGAATTAGTAATGGAATTGAAGAATTGCATTTTAGAGGAAAAATCTGTGGTGTAGTAGATGAAAGAGGGGAAATTGCAGCTATGTACAAAGGAATTCCTCAAAATGATGTAGGTATAAGGACAGATGTAATTGAAAATGTTTCTAAATCTAAAGGAATGAAAATGCTAATAAGATCAATGGCTCCAGAAGTAATTGCTTGTGATGAAATAGGTTCAAAAGAAGATATAGTAGCAATTAAAGAGGCTTTATCATCTGGAGTAAAAGGAATATTTACTATGCATGGAAAAACATTGGAAGACATTAAAAATAATGCACAATTATATGAATTAATAGAAACTAAACAAATAGAAAAGATTTTGTTTTTATCATAAAATTTGTTCTAAAATATAAATGAACGCATATAATATTGTGAAGAAATAAATATAGTTGGACAAGAGGTGATAACTATACAAATTTTGAAATATATTATGTTGTTTTTGGTTTTTATATCTTGTAGTTTAATAGGAAAAAATTTATCTAAGAAATATACATATCGTTTAAAAGAATTAGAAGAGTTAAAGAACATCTTAAATACTTTAAAATCTAAAATAAAATTTACATATGAGCCTATTCCTGAAATCTTTAAAGAAATAGTAGAAAACAATAGTAAACAAAATGAAAATATAATAAATATATTTGATTTAGCCAGAAAAAAAATGATTAATAGCACTGCACAAATTGCCTGGGAAGAGGCAGTAGAAGAATCGGTAAACAATTTAACTAAAGAAGATAAACATGCACTAAAAAGTTTATCAAAACTGTTAGGACAAACAGATGTGGAAGGACAAGTTAATCAAATAGAACTTACCCAAAATTTTATAGACATTCAATTAAAAGAAGCATTAGAAGAAAAACAAAAAAATGAAAAACTTTATTACAGACTTGGAACTACAGTAGGTTTAGCTATAGTTGTCATTTTATTTTAGTATTTTATAAGGAGAAAATATAAGGGTTGAAAATAATTCTTTTCCAACCAGGATTTGTGCCTTAGAAAGGAATGAAATTAAAAAATGGATATTAATTTATTGTTTAAAATTGCTGCAATAGGTATTTTGGTAGCAGTATTACATCAAGTTTTGGTAAGAGCAGGAAGAGAAGATCAAGCAATGATGACTACACTTGCAGGACTTGTAATTGTTCTTACTATGGTAATAAAGGAAATAAGTGGATTATTTGATACTGTGAGAACTCTATTTAATTTGTAGATTTTACAAAGGAGGATAGCATGGAGATTTTAAAAATAGTAGGAATTGCATTAATTTCACTTATTATTATCATATTATTAAAACAATACAGACCAGAATTTGCAATTTATATCAGCATTTTAACAGGAACTTTAATTCTTATTTTAGTTATGGATAAACTTACAGGAATAATAAATCTTTTAGAATCTATAAGTAATAAAGCATCTATAAACAATACGTTTTTAACTTTACTATTAAAAATAACAGGTATTGCATTTTTATCTGAATTTGCAGTGAGTATCTGTAAAGATTCTGGTGAAGGTGCAATAGCAAATAAAATTGAATTAGGAAGCAAAATAATAATAATATCTATGTCTATACCAATAATTTCAAGTCTACTAGAAATCATTTTAAAAATACTACCTTAATAAAGGAGATACAAATGAGAAAAATAATTTGTGTTTTCACAATTATATTACTAATATTACCAATTAATACAATGGCTTATTCTGATAATGAAAACACTAATATATCAGTACTTGAAGAACAGCAATCAGAATTTGGAATACAAAAATTTATACAAAACTCTAAAGAATATACAGATGATTTTTTTGAGGACATAGACATGAACAATATTTTAGAGGATGCTATACAAGGTAATATTGACAATAGCACATTATTAAAAAAAATCTTAAACTTATGTGGAAAAGAAGTTACAAGCACGATAAAAATTATTGTAAGTATTTTAATAATAATTATTATACATAGTATTTTAAAATCTATTAGTGAAAGTTTAGAAAATGATGGAATATCAAAATTAATATATTATGTACAATATATTTTAATTATAACTATTATTATGAGTAATTTTTCAGACATTATAAAACTTGTTAAAGATACAACAGCAAATCTTGTGGGTTTTATAAATATGTTAGTACCTTTACTCGTTTCTTTAATGTTATACACAGGAAGCATTACAACAAGTGGCCTAATAGAACCAATAATTTTGTTTATGATTAATTTTATAGGAAATACTATACAAAATTTAATAATACCTATTGTACTTGTAATAGTAAGCTTAATAATCATTTCTAAATTAACAGACAGAGTTCAAATTAGTAAAATATCTAAGATGATGAAATCTAGTATAATATGGTTTTTAGGTATTATATTAACCGTATTTGTTGGAGTTATATCATTAGAAGGAACTTTATCTAGTAGTGTTGATGGTATAACTGCTAAAACTGCTAAAAGCATGGTGAGTTCAGTTATACCTGTAGTAGGTAAAATATTAGGAGATGCAGTAGATACGGTTTTAGGCTGTGGAATTATTTTAAAAAATGCAGTAGGTATTGTAGGTGTAGTAATTATTATAGGTATTTGCATAGTGCCAATTATAAAATTATCAATTTTAACGTTTTCATATAAATTATTATCTAGTTTTTGCGAACCTATTGCAGATGGAAAAATAGTTAGTTTATTGGAACAAATTGGAGATGTATTCAAAATATTTTTAGCTATATTATGTTCTATTTCTGTAATGTTAATTATTGGAACAACGCTTGTAATAAAGATATCAAATACTGGAATGATGTACAGATAGCAAAATAAATATTTTATGAGGAGATCTAATATGGTACAATTTTTGAGTTCTTGGGCTAAAGGTTTAGGACTTGCAATTGTAATAGTTTCTATTTTAGAAATGTTATTACCAAATAGTAAGATAAAAAAATATATAAATGTTGTTATGGGAATTTTTATTTTGTTCAATATAATATCTCCACTTATAGAAAATAAAGATATATTTGATTTTAATACAATAGAGACTTCTAGATATTTAGAAAACACTGAAAGTAAAATCAATGAACAGGTAGATCAAACATCTATGAATAAAAGAATAGCACAGTTATACAAAGAAGAAATGGAAAAAGATATTGCTACTAAATTAGAAAATCAAGGATATATCATAAATAGTTGTAAAGTGAGTGTAAATTTGGAAGATAGTGAAGAATCAAGGATAACTAAAATAAAAGTAAATGTTAAAAAAAATGCAAATGCAACAGAAAATAGGAATGAAGATAATCAAACTGTAGAAAATACATTAATAAAAGAGGTTCAAAAAATACGTAAAATTGAAATACAATCTAATGAAGGACAAGAAAGTGAAAATGTAAGTAAAGCAGATATTTCTAATATTAAAAAATTTTTAATTGAAGAATATGAGGTGAATGAACAATGTTTGGAAATAAATTAAAAGAACTAATTTCAAAAGGAAAAGAGGGCAATAGCAAAAAAAATGTAGAAAATTTAGTTGTTTTTGTTGTAATTTTAGTTATTACAATAATTATAATTAATAACATTTGGAATGGAAATAAAGAAACTACTAAACAACAAAATGAAAACACATCTTCTAAACAATTAGCAAAAATCTCGGACAATGTAAATCAAAATAACTATAATGAATCAGATTTAGAAACAAAATTAGAAAATATTTTAACTAAAATTCAGGGAGTAGGAGAGGTACAGGTATTTATTAACTATTCTGCATCAAATGAGGTTGTAGCAATGTATAATGAAAATTCCAAGATAAGTAATACAGAAGAAACAGATGATTCTGGTGGAATTAGAAAAATACAAGAAACAGATTCTCAAAAAGAAATAATATATCAAGAGCAAAATGGAGAAAAAATTCCTATTACTCAAAAGATAATACAACCTAAAATAGAAGGGGCCATTATAACAGCTAAAGGTGCAGAAAATGCTAATATTAAAACTAACATTATTCAAGCAGTAGAAGCGGTTACAGGATTGGCAACTCATAAAATTCAAGTATTTGAAATGAATTAAAAAGTGGAGGTGTTTTTTATGAAATTATTTAAGAAGAATCAAGTGATTATATATGTTATAGCACTAATGCTAGTAACAGCTGGATATTTAAATTATACTACTAATGAAAGTACTAACTCAGTAGAAACAAGTTTGAGATTGGAAGGGGATGATACACAAATAGCAGATATAGGAGATGCAACTTTAGTAAATAGTAATGATGTAATGCAAAATAATGGAGAAAGTGCATATCAAGAAAATACAACAACAGATAAATCTAACCAAATAGAAAATGATACATATAATCAAACAGAAAATACTGATACATCTAATTCTACTAGTGTTCAAACAAATGCAAATGCTTTAAGCGAGTATTTTGTGAAATCAAAATTAGAAAGAGATACAATGTATTCCCAAATGCTAGAAACTTATGAAAATGTTTTGAATAGTAGTAATGCTTTAGAAACTCAGAAACAAAGTGCTACTGATGAAATTACTAAAATTAATGAAATTAAAAATAAAATTATGATTTGTGAAAATTTGATTAAAACTAAAGGTTTTGAAAATAATGTAATTTTTGTAAATGGAAATAGTATTAGTATCATTATTGAGGCAGAAGAAATTAAAACAGAAGAAATTGCTCAAATTCAGAATATTATTTCAAGAGAAATGAATGTGGAAATAGAAAATATACATATTTCTACAAAATAAATTTTCCTAAACTATTGTAAATTTGAAAAATATTGATATAATAATAAAATAAGAGTGAAATGTAAGGGAGGATTTATTATGTTAAAGAAAGTAGCTATATTAGCCAATGGTGGAGATGTATCAGGGTTTAATGCTGTAATAAGAGCAATAGTTAAAACAGCTGAAAATCACAATGTAGAATGTTATGGAATTATAGATGGATATAATGGTTTATTAAAAAAGGATTTTGTTTTATTATCAACAGCTGCAAATGGAGAAGCTATGGGAATTTTACCAAAAGGTGGTTCTATTATAGGTTCATCAACTAATGCAAATTTATTTAATTATAAAATTGTAAAAGAAGATGGAACAGTAGAATATAAAGATATGTCAGATGAAGCAATTAAAAATATAAAAGATTTTGGATTTGATTGTATTTTTACATTAGGAGGAGATGGAACCCAAAAATCTGCAAGAGATTTTTCTACAAAGGGAGTAAATGTGATAGGTGTCCCAAAAACAATTGACAATGATGTAGCTTGTACTGAAATAACATTTGGATACAACACAGCAGTATCTGTTGCAATGGAAGCACTAGACAGATTACACACGACAGGTGAAACACATCATAGAATAATGGTATTAGAGGTTATGGGTAGATATGCCGGTTGGATTGCATTAGAAGCCGCAATAGCAGGTGGAGCAGATGTAGCTTTAATCCCAGAGATTCCTTATGATATAAACAAAGTAGCAACTAAAATAGAAAATAGAAGAAAAAGAGGTAAAAATTTCAGTGTAGTAGTAGTAGCAGAAGGTGCAAAACCACTAGGTGGAGATATAACTGTTATGGGAACAAGAAATAATGGTGAAGGAGTAGATAATACAAAGCTTGGTGGAATAGGACAAGTTGTAGCTCAAGAATTAGAAGAAATTACAGGATTAGAAGCTAGAAATACTACATTAGGTTATATGCAAAGAGGAGGAACACCAACAGCATTTGATAGAGTATTATCAACTAAATATGGTACTAAAGCTATGGAACTTGCATTAGAAGGCAAATTTGGAACTTTAGCTGTTATTAAAAATGGTAAATTAGATAGTGTATCATTAGAAGATGTTGTAGGTAGAAATACCAAAATTGGTGCAGTATCTGGAAATACTGAAGAAAGTAATATTAGAAAAATTACTATGGATCATGACTTAGTAACTACTGCTAGAAACATAGGCATCAATTTAGGAGATTAATGTTTATTTAAAATAAAGCATTTGTATATAAAAATAAAGTAATGCACAAATTGGCAAAACTTTATTTTTATATATAAATGCTTATTAATTTCTTTCTATTATTCCATTGAATATACTTCACCTAAAGGCATTTCTTCGTTTAATCTTTTTATAGCTTCGGCAAAAATTTTTGCCATTGACAAAACTGTAATTTTATCAATATTTTTTTCCTTTGGTAAAGGAATTGTATTAGTAATAACTAATTCTTTTAAAGATGAATTTTGAATCCTTTCAATTGCAGGTCCAGACAATACTCCATGTGTACAACCGGCATATATTTCTTTTGCACCAAATTTTTCTAAAATATTAACTGTTTCTATTAAAGAACCTGCTGTATCAACTTCATCGTCAAAAATTATTGCATATTTATTTGTAACATCACCAATAATGGTAGAAGCAATAGCTCTGTCATCATTTCCAGCTCTTCTTTTATCAATCATGGCAATAGGACATCCAAAATATTCTGAATATTTATAAGCTTTTTTAGAACTACCAGCATCAGTAGCTACAATTACCATATCATTTACAGGAATATTTTTTTCAATAAAATAGGATTGTAACAAATATTGAGCTGTTAATCTATCACAAATAATATTGTTAAAATATGCTTGAATAGCAGCATTATGCAAATCACAAGTTGTTACTCTATCAGCTCCAGCAGTTTCTATCAATTGAGCTACTAATTTAGCTGTTACAGGAACTCTAGGTTGATCTTTCTTATCTGAACGTGAATACATAAAGTAAGGTAAAATCACAGTAATATGTTTTGCAGAAGCCCTCTTTAAAGCATCAATAGTAATTAGTAATTCCATAATTCTTTCATTAACAGGTGGGGTAGCAACTTGAACTAGGTAAATATCTTGACCTCTAACACTTTCACATATTTGAACGAAGTTATTATCATTTTTAAATTTAAAAGAATTTATTTGTCCTAATGGTAATTTTAAAATACCACAAATTTCTTTTGTAATATCCTCAGCATAAGTACTACATGCAAATATTTTGACATTTTTCATATATAATCCTCCATATAAAAATTGTATTTATTAGTATTTTCAATATTATATAATACTTATAAAAATGTTTCAAGGGGGGATATTTATTAAGTCTTAGTATTTTTTGTAAAAAATTGTATTAATATATTCATAAATTTACATAATTTCATATTATATATAAATGATATATGAAGGGAGGTTTTTATGAATTTTGGAACTAAGAGGAAAAAAAATAGGATTTGTTTTAACAGGCTCATTTTGTACTTTTAAAAAGACTATACCTAAAATGAAAGAACTAATAAAACTAGAGGCAGAAGTTTTACCAATAATGTCTTTTAATAGCTATAATTTAGACACTAAATTTGGAAAAGCAGCTGATTTTATCAAAGAAATTGAAGAAATCACAGGTAAAAAAATTATTCATACAATTGTAGAGGCAGAACCAATAGGACCCAAAAAAATGACAGATATTATGGTTATTGCTCCATGTTCAGGCAATACAATGGCAAAATTGGCAAATGATATAATAGATACTCCAGCTGTAATGGCTGCAAAATCACATTTAAGAAATGATAGAGCATTAGTAATTGCTCCAAGTACTAATAATGGATTAAGTCGGCAATGCAGAGAACATAGGTAAATTATTAAATAGAAGAAATTATTATTTTGTTCCATTTAAACAGGATAATCCAATTACTAAACCAAGATCAATAGTATTTGATGCAGAATATTTGATAAAAACTATTGAATATGCACTAGACGGAGAACAAATCAGCCCTATATTATTATAGATAGAAATATATGGTTACTGTTCAGATTTAGATATGTAAACATGTAAAAAAAATTACGAACATTTTTTTGTGAAAAATATTGACAAAAATAAATGTTCGTAATATAATTATTTTGCATAGACGAACATATATTCTATATAATTACTAATATTAAATGAAAAGGAGTTATATTTATGAATTTAAAAATCAAAAATAAAAGAAAATTTTTAAGAAGTGTTATAATACTTTTCACAGTTATTTTTATATTATTTATAGGTATTAATCAAACATATTCTAAAGTTGAAATCAAATATAAGGAAAATTACATTTTTGCGGGAGACACTTTATGGAGTATTGCTACACAAGAGCTAAAGAATAATAAATATTATGAAAATAAAGATATACGATTAATTATTCAAGAAATTAAATATATAAATAATTTGCAGAATTCAGAACTGAAAGAAGGGCAAAAAATAAAAATACCTACAATATAATTATCTTTCTTTTTTGAATCTTATATGATAAAATAATTTAAAAAGAAAATCGAGATAAAGAGGAACTAATAAATGCTAATTAGAGAAATGTTAAGAAATAAAAAGGCAATTTTGTTTGATCTAGATGGAACCATTTTAGATGATTCAAATATATGGAATGAAATATATATTGAATTTGTAAAACAAGAATGTAATGTTACAGTATCAATTAATCAAATATCGAAGGAATGGTACGAACATTTAGAAAGTTTTAATGGAAGTGACTTATATAAATCTTATGTTATATATCTTGTAAAAAAATATGGAAATAACAAATCAGATTTAAATGCTGATAGCTTAAGAAAAAAACTATATATAATTGCCAATAAATACATATGTGAAAAAGTAAGATATAAAGATTATGCTCCAGAAGTTATTAAGAAATTTAAAGAGTTAGGATATATATTAGGTTTAGGAACTATATCAGATATAGAAACGTTTAAAAAGTATAACTATTTAAACTATAGTATTTCAAAGAAAATGAATATGTTTGAATATTTTGACAAAATTATATTATATGAGGATGTAATCAATAAAAAACCCAATCCTGAAGTTTATCTCAAGTTAATAAAAGAGTTAAATATAAAGCCAAGTGACTGTTTGGTAATAGAAGATTCATTATCTGGCGTACAAGCAGGTAAAAATGCTGGAATAGAAGTATTAAATATTCCAGATATATGCTCATTAAATCATCAAGTAGAAATAGATAATATAGTTGATTATAAATTAAACAATTTGAAAGAATTACTTGAAGTAATTGAGGAAAATTAAATTATAATTCTAAAAAGGAAATAAGAATATAATTTGATGTATATAAAGAAAATTAATTGAACTTATCTATCTTTTTTATATAATCTACCAATAATTAGTAATTTATCATATAGAAAGAGTGATAATATGAGAATTTTAAAAAAGATAAAAACATCAAATTGATAGAATATTAAAAAAATTATTATAAATTCCGATAGTATAATTAATTTTATAGATTGGAGAGTTAATAAATGGATAATAGAAATATTAAACTTGCACATAATCTTATAAAGAATTCAATAGATTTAAAAGAAGGGGACAATTTATTAGTTGAAGTAAATGGAGAAGATGGATTAAATCTTGCAAATGAAATTATAAATCAAGCAAAAAAAGTCCATGCAAATCCAACTTTAAATTTAATTAAATATGGAAAACTTAAAAATTTTCTAATAAATGCAACCAATAATGAAATAATTGAATATGGAAAGAAAGACTATAATAGAATGAAAAAAATGCAAGCATATATAGGAATAAGTGCACCACAATCTGATAAGAGTTTAGAGGGAGTTTCTCAAGAAAAATTAGAAATCTATAACAAATACTATACTGCTTTAGTACATTTAGAACAAAGAGTAAAACATACTAAATGGTGTATTTTACGATATCCTAATCAATATTTTGCAAATAAAAATAATATGACACTAAATGAAGCTAAAGATTTTTATTATAATGTATGTAATGTAGATTATAATAAAATGAAAAATGCAATGGAACATTTAATCTACCAGATGGAGAAGTTGCAACATGTCCAGTAAAAAATAGTGTTAATGGTTATATCACCTATAATACTAAAACAAAGTATAACGATATTATATTTGAAAACATAAGATTTGATTTTATAGATGGAAAAATAGTAAAAGCAACAGCCAAAGAAAATACCAAACAACTAAATGATATTTTAGATATAGATGAAGGAGCAAGATATATTGGGGAATTTGCATTTGGATTAAATCCTTATATTAATAATACTATGTGTGATACATTATTTGACGAGAAAATTAATGGTAGTTTCCATTTTACTCCAGGAATGGCATTAGAAGAAAGTGATAATGGGAATCGTTCAGCAATTCATTGGGATATAGTTAAAATATTAAGAAAAGAATTTGGTGGTGGAGAAATCTATTTTGATAATATCTTAATAATGAAAGATGGAAACTTTATATTAGGAGAGTTAAAAGGATTAAATGCTAAAAATTTAATTTGATTTTTGCCTTAAGCAAGTTAATAACAATATTATTGGAAAATAATTAATACAGGAAATGATAATTTGTAAAGGAAAAAATAAAACTGATATTTTCAATAAATTTATGAAATTTTAAAAAATCTTGTAACGAATTTTAATTTCAATCGTCATATATGCAAATGACAATAATGGAAACATATAAAAAGGAAGATAAGATTCTAATGATGTGGACAACATATTTACAAGACAATGAAAAAATAAAACAAACATTTTATAAATCAAGAGATGAAAAAATTTGTTTAATAGATAATGGAGAAAAAAATATTAAAAGAAGTGCAAGACATTATAGTTAATCCGATAAGTTTTATTTCCAATAATTTTTTTATTAACTTATATACAGCAATTACTACTAATATTGATAAAGTAAACTTAAATGGAAAAGAATGTTATATTATTAGAGATGGAGATACAGAAAAATTTATTGATGTCAAAACAGGTATAGCAATAAAAGAAATAGATAATGAAAATAATAGAACGGTTGATTACAAATATGAATATGGAATAGTAAAAGATTCAAATGTAACAAGACCAGATACAACAGGATATATTGTTAATAACTAATATAAAAGAAGAATAGAAATAAAAAAATCTATTCTTTTTTAAAATAATAAAGAGGGGAAAATGTGCAAAATATAATAAATAACATCTGAACAATAAATTACAATAAGTAGAGCAGATAATTAATTGAAATTATCTGTCTTTTATTATATAATCGCAATAACAAATAGTAATTTGTAAATAAGAATTAAAGTAAATTTGAAAAAAGTGAAGAAAGGGATGGTTTAAAAAAATGGGCTTGGTATTAAAAAATGTATCAAAAACATTTGTAGGAAAAGTTGTAGTAAATAACATTTCATTTAGTATAGAAAAACCTGGAGTATATGGACTATTAGGAACAAATGGCGCAGGAAAAACAACAACAATAAGAATGTTACTAGGAATTATTAAAAAGGATAGCGGAGATATTACTTGGAACGGAAAAGCAGTAGATAGAAAAAACGTTAATTTTGGATATTTACCAGAAGAAAGGGGAATTTATCCCAAAATAAAAATAATTGATCAATTAATGTATTTTGCACAATTAAAAGGTATGAAAAAACAAGAAGCAATATTATCTATAAATAAATGTTCAAAAGAACTAAAAGTAGAAGAATACTTACAAATGACAGCTGAAAAATTATCAAAGGGAAATCAACAAAAAATACAATTTATGACAGCAATAATACATAATCCAGAATTAATTGTGCTAGATGAACCTTTTAGTGGCCTAGATCCAGTAAATACAGAAGTTTTAAAAAATATCATAATTGATTTAGTTAAAAACGGAAAATACGTAATAATGTCAGCACATCAAATGGCAACAATAGAAGAATTTTGTAGTGATATTCTAATACTAAACAAGGGAAAAACCGTGTTGCAGGGAAATTTAAAAGAAATAAAAAAATCGTATCCTGCAAATCGTGTAGAAATTGATGTAAAACAAAACATAGATAGTTATATTAAAGAATTTGATTTAGAAATTGAAAATGTAACAAATAATAATTACATTATAATGATAAGTGAAGAAGAAAAAGCTCATAAACTTTTAAATAGACTAATTAACGTAGGAATTGAAGTAGATAAATTTGAAATAAAAAAACCTACTCTAAACGATATATTTATAGAAAAGGTAGGTGAGTAAAATGAAAGATATAATGACAGTAATGATATTTACCATAAAAGATATGGTAAAAAGGAAATCTTTTATAATATCAACTTTAATTATTTTAGTATTGATAGTGTTAGGATTTAATATACCTAATATAATAAAATCATTTAATGGCGAAAATACTGGAGAAAGATTATTGATTGTAGATAATGATAATGTTTTTGAAGGTAATTTAGAACTATTAAAACAAGCTGATTTAGGGTCTGAAATAGAATTTGGAACAGCTAACTTTGATGAAATAAAGGAAAAAATAGAAAATGAAGAAATAGCTGAAGCTATTATGATAGAAAAACAAGATAATAATATAAAAATTAGATATATAGTAGAAAATACAAACATGATAACTGAAATACCTGAAAATATAATAAATTCAATTAATTCGTTATATTCTAATATTCAAATTAGTAAATTAGGTTTAACTGAAAAACAATTACAAGCAATTACTCCTAATTTTGAATTTAGTATAGAACAAACCAGTGAAGAAAAAGTAAATGGAAATATATTTGTTATGATGCTAATGTCTATAGTACTATTCTATGCTATATATTTCTGTGCTTATCAAGTATCAAGTTCTATAACAACAGAAAAAACATCAAAAATAATGGAAACATTAGTTACATCAACAAGTCCTAAAACGATAGTGCTTCGGAAAAACGCTAGGAATAGGAGTTGTAGGTTTAATACAATTGATATTAGTTGTGGGAACAGCTTTAATCAGTGCTAAAGCATTTTTAGAACCAGGATTATTAGAATCAGTTTTAGATATGTCTAATATTACAGTATATTTAGGAATTATTACTATTGTATATTTTATATTAGGATATTTTACTTATGCTTTGTTATATGCATTAACAGGCTCAACCGTAAGCAAACCAGAAGATATACAGTCAGCAAATGGTCCAGTAGCAATTTTAGCAGTAGTAGGATTTTATTTATCATATTTTACAATGATGAATCCAACAAGTGAGCTTAATGTATTTGCTTCATTATTTCCAATCTCATCACCATTCTGTATGCCTTTTAGAATTATGATGGGATTAGCAAGTGGAAAAGATGTAGCAATATCTATTGTAATTTTAATAGTTTCAATATTAGTTATAGCTAAAGTAGCAATAAAGATATATTCAAATGCAATATTAAATTATGGTACAAAAATAAGTTTTAAAGATATAATAAATATGTATAAAGATAAACAAAATTAATATTATAAAGAAAAATTACAATAAGTAGAGCAGATAGTTCAGTACATTGCAATAATCTGTATTTTATTATATAATCGTAACAGAATATGGTAATTTATAGGGAGAAATAATGATGAATTTTATATTTGCTTTAGTTATACCTTTACTTATTATGTTTAAGATATATGTAGCACCAGTAATATTAATATTATTTGCTATAATATATGTAATAAGCTCAAAATCTATAGATAAAACTTGTAAAATTTTAATAATTGCAATTATTATACTATGTATATTAATAGTATTTATAACATTAATACATATTGAGCCAGACAAACCAAGTGAGTTATATACAAAAATGAAGGAAATTAATGATAGTCAAAGCATTATAGGATCATCAAAAGAACAAGTTGAGGAATTATTAGGAAAACCATGTAAAACACATAAATCTGGTAGTGTTTATTTATATAATGCAGGACATATATTTAAAGAGGTAAATTGGAAAAATCGCTTTTCTCTTTGGTCAAAAACTTATTATTATGTATTTTCAGTAAATTTTGATGAAACTGATAAAGTAGAATCTACTTGGATGAAAGAATCTTTAGAGTTATATGTGCCATAGCACAATATATTTTAGAACAAAAAATTACAATTTATTATTGTCAGTAGCAAGTAATACCACAACCATTTTCACTTATTGTTCCACCCCAATATTGTTTATTACTCCAAGAAGAATTCTATATATTTTTTTTGATGGTCTTGCATAGTTGTAAATGTGGTAAAATAACCATCTTTATTTTTAAATTTTTCCTGACCGATTCTAGAGTAATTATAATTTGTATCTTGTTTAATAATTTTATATAAAGAAATAATAGAATTTAAAGTTAAGAATGATGATGAATACATAGAATTTAATATTGAATTTGAAGATATAGGTAATAATTTAAGTTAAAAGATAAATGATGATTATATAAACATGACATCTTACTAAATATATGATAAAATAAATTTAAATTAATTAAGGAGCAGAAAAATATGCTAGATGAGTCAGAATTTATAGATATTAGTGCTGAAATGAAAATATTTGAAAGCATGTTAAAAGAAGATGGTTATAAGGAGGAAAATTCACTGAATAATGATATTCAAGAAACAATTCAACAATTAGCAAAAGTTGGTGAAAAAATTACAGAAAAAGAAATTGAAAATTCATTAAATTATGATATTTTGTCAGATGAAGAAAAACAATTAATTAATAAGATTAATAGAAATATTACTACTGAAGATTCTACTTCTGTTTTGCAATATGGAATGGAGGCACAAACCAAAATAGCTAGATTTTCAGATAGCGTTTTAGAAGGGGTTAAAAATAAAAGTACAGGAGAAGTTGGAAATATATTAACAGATTTAATTGCAGAAATTAAATCTTTTGATTCTAATGTAACAGAAAGTAACAACAAATTTTTAAATTTATTCATAGGTGTGAAAAAACAATTAATAAAACTTATAGAAAAATATAATACAATTGAAAACAATATAGATAAAATAGAAAAAAATTTAGAAAATCACAGAATTCAAATGTTAAAAGATATTATAATATTTGATGAAATGTATAAGAAAAATTTGGAATACTTTAAAGAACTTTCATTATATATAATTGCTGGAGATAAAAAAATTGAAGAATTAAATTTACAGTTAAAAGAACTTCAAGAAAAAGCTATGCAAACTCAAGAACAATTAGATGCTCAAAAAGTTAATGATATGGAAAATATGATTAATAGATTTGAGAAAAAAATATATGAATTAAAAATGACTAGAATTATTTCAATTCAGATGGCTCCTCAAATAAGATTGTTGCAAAGCAATGAGTCTGAATTAGTAGAAAAAATACAATCTTCACTAACAAACACCATTCCTTTATGGAAAAACCAAATTGCATTAGCATTAGGAATTAGTAATTCAAAGCAAGCTTTAGATGCTCAACATACT
Organism: uncultured Clostridia bacterium; assembly: GCA_947589015.1. Lineage (GTDB taxonomy): Bacteria > Bacillota > Clostridia > TANB77 > CAG-508 > CAG-269. The sequence goes on along the minus strand of CANPZF010000019.1, from coordinate 4,844 downwards.
CTATCTGATGCAACAAATGAATTATTGCAAAAAAATAGTGAATTATTAAAGAAGGATTCTATAGAAATTGCTCAAGAATCTGAAAGAACAATTATAGATATACAAACATTAAATAAAACAAATCAAAATATATTAGAAACTCTAGATCAAGTCTTAAAAATACATAGTGAAGGAAAGCAAAAGCGAATTGAAGCAGAGAAAGAATTAACTGTAATTGAAGAAGATTTAAAGCAAAAACTTTACGAAATTCAAGTTAAAAGCGATAAAAATTAATTATAGGAGAATTTTATAGTGGAAAAATTCAATGAAGAACTTCAAAAATTATCTATTTTAAAGCAAAATATCTATGAACTCAGAAAACTATATGATGAGATAAATAGCGAAGTTGTGAAAAAGCGATTAAAAGAAATAATACAAATATCAGACAAAATTTATAAAGAAGTTGTATTAAATACAGATAAACTGTATAAATTAGAGCATTTTAATAATTATTATTTAATCACTATTAAAAAAATTGTTGAAAAATATATAAAATTAAGCAAAAACAAAATAAGAAATAGCCAAAATGAGGAGTTCTTTATTAAAATAGAAGAATTCTTAAAAAATGTTACTATGAGTTTCAATAATTTGTATCAATCTTTATACACTGATGAAATAATAGATTTAGATGCTGAAATGCAAGTTATGGAAAAAGAAATGAAAATATAGAAACAAGAAGGAAAGTATATGGAAAAAGAATTGCAAGATATTAACTTCAAATATTCTTTTAGGGACTATCAGCAAGAAACATTAGTGATGTTAAATAGGTATATAAATGATAAGAAAATTCATATTGTTGCTGCTCCTGGAGCTGGAAAAACTATACTTGCATTAGAATTATTGTTAAGAATTGGTAATAAAGCTTTAATATTAGTGCCAACAATTGCAATAAAAGAACAATGGATTGAAAGATTAAGTAAAGATTTTATTAATGGAGATAAAGCAGATTTAATATCTTCAGAATTAGAAAATCCAAAAATCATAACTATAGATACATATCAAGCATTATACGCTCTAAAAAGAAAAGAAACTGATATAAATAAAATCATTACTAAAAATAATATTAAGACTATTATTTTTGATGAAGCCCATCATTTGAGAAAAGCTTGGCAAAAAGCTTTAAAGCAAATAATAGATGGTTTGCCAGATTGCACAATAATATCTTTGACTGCTACTCCTCCGTATGATAGTGAAAAAGATTTTGATAATTATATGGATTTATGTGGAATAATAGATGCAAAAATTACAATACCACAATTAGTAAAAAGCAATTGTCTATGTCCACATCAAGACTTTATTTTTTTTAATATACCGAATTCTGAGCAAGAATTAGAATTAAATGAACATACGAAAAAAGTTAATGAATTTATATATAGATTATTTAATAATAAAATATTAATTAAAATAGTAGCATTACATGATTATATTGTTAATACTGAAGAAAATACAAATAAGATTTTAAATGAATTTGACTTTTTTATTGCTATGCTAAGCTTCTTGAAAAAAATAAATTATGCTATTCCTAAAAGAAAAGATTTCGAAAATTTAAATATTCCTAAAATTGATTTTTCAATGCTAAATATAATGCTAGAAAAATTAATATTTGAAAAAAATACTTTAGAACAAGAGATTTTTAAAGATGAAATTCGTAATATTAAACAAGAATTAATTAAATTAGGTTGCATTGATGATAATAATATTGTTAATTTAAAATATAATAAGAAAATTTCTAATCTACTTACTAGAAATTATGAAAAATTAAATAGTATATGTAAAATTATTGATATTGAAAAAGAATCATTAAATAAAAATTTAAAATTAGTTATTGTTACAGATTATATTAAGGAAGAATACTACAACATTCCAAATGAAGAAGATATAAAAGAACTAGGTGTAATGCCAATTTTTAGAAAAATTATATCAAAAAGTCCAGATGTTAATGTTGCTGTATTAACAGGTACATTAATCATTATTCCAACAGAACTAAAAGAAAAACTTTTAGAATTGGCCGAAAAAGAATACAATATAAAGAAAGATGAAATAAGAATAGTAGAACTTGGAATTAACTTTGATTATTCAAAAGTAGAGTTTGAAAGCAAATATGATAGATTTAAAGTTAACTTAATTACCAAACTTTTTGAAGAATCTAATATATCAGTATTAATTGGAACGATTGCACTTATAGGTGAAGGATGGGACGCTCCTTTTGTTAATTCCTTAATTATGGCAACATACGTTTCTTCGTATGTAACTTCAAACCAATTAAGAGGACGAGCCATAAGAATAGATAAATCAAATAAAAATAAATTTTCAAATATATGGCATTTAGTATGTTTAGAAAATAAAGACAATAAATATGTTTTAGGATATGATTATGAACTTCTTTCTAAACGATTTATTGCATTTGAAGGCATTGATATAGAAAATAGAAAAATAGCTTCTGGAATTGATAGACTAAATGTATGTAATAAACCTTATCAAAAGGAAGAAATAAGCGAGTTAAATACTACTATGATAGAGAAGTCTAAAAAAAGGAAACTAAATGCTGAAATTTGGAGAAATTCTATTGAAAATTATGTGCCTATAACTACAGAAAAAATCAATATATATACAGCTCCAGAGCCAATAAATATAAGCATAGAAAAAACAACAATTTTAATTTATGCGTTCAGAAAATTAAAAAAATACATTGAACATAAACTATATAGTCCGTATAAAACTTTTATCAAAATTGTTTGTAGAGCTGTATATAAATCATTAATCAAGAAAAAAGTAATTGCGCGAACTACAAAATATTTTATCAAAATGAATGATGATACTTTGGAATATGGACTCAAAAATGCTAGTACGTATGAGCAAATGATTTTTTTGAAGACAGTAAAAAAATCGCTATCTATTGACAATAATTCAAGATATATAGTTGAATTTCATAATAGAGCCTGCTCAGTACCTGAACAATTTGATAAAAATAAATTGGAAGCTAATATATTTTTTAATAATATAAAAGTTGGTAAAAAGCATTTAATTTATACAAAAACGAAGGATGGTAAAAAAATATTATTAAAATACAAATTACAATCGTTAAAAGGTAATAATTAAGCTACGTTTGTACTAATTTCATAAGGAGAGTTTTATAAATGCAAAAGAAGGTTTTAAAGTTGGCTATATGTATAGAGAAACACCTGATGATGGAAGACCAGATAGTGGATGGAGGTTTATGGCAGGGAATGAAGATGATGAATATAATAATAATCCTAATAATCATCATATATTAGAAAAAAAGAAAATCACACAAAGTAGAAGAGAGGGGATTATTTTCAGAGTCAGGATATTTAACACCAAAAGAAAAAAGTAATTGGAGATTATTCAAAAGCATTAGATTTATTAGATGACTATGATCATAAAACATTAAAGAAAATTGATGGAAATATTAATGAAAGAAAATTTGAATATAGTAATTGTATAGAAATAATAAATAAACTAAGATTTAATGAAAAAAGTTCATTGTTTGCAGTAGAAAGAGATAAAGGATTAGAATCAATTATAGGAAATATTTATCAAAGTTTTGCTGGACAAGACATTTATAAAAGTATAGAAGAAAAATGAGCTAATTTTTTATATTTAATTGTAAAAAATCATGTATTTGCTGTTGGAATTATATATTTTTTGAACTTTTATGGTATTCTATACAAAAATGGAAAACAAACAATAGACAACAATACTTTAACTGCATTAACTTTACTAATAGCAGAATCAAATCCAAAAGAAAAAGAAATCATTATAGATTTAGTGATGAATTTTTTAAATGATTAAGAAAAAATTATAATTTTTTCTTTTGAAAAATATATTAATTTATTTAAAATAGATTTTATAGTTCGAAAAAACTAAAAAAACGACCTATAAAATTTTACAGATATAAACGATATGAAATTTAATTAAACTTATTTGCGTGATAAAAAATTTTAAAAAAGAAAATCATACGAAGTAGGAGAGAGGGACTTATTTTCAAAGATTTCGAAAATATAAAAAATATAGTAAATTAAAAAATTTCCAAAATTTTAATATTAGAATTTTTTTAACTAAAAAATAAAATAAAAAAATATAATTATACAATTAAAAATCGGAATTTATAAAAATTTAAAATTTTTGATTTCAAATTTGTCTGTATAATTTTATAAAAACCGAACATTTGTTATAATTAAAAGTTTTCCAAATTTAAATGTAATTTTTATAAATATTTAATAAAATTTTAAAATAAATTTCTAATTATAACATTATAAAATAATTTCACTTTATAAGCTTCAAAATTAATTTTAAGACATTTTTATATCTAACTGATAAAGTTATATAATTTGAAATTTAATTTGAATATTTAAAAATTATTATCTATATAATGTAAAATGGTTTAAATATTGTAAAATCAACGATTTTTGAAAAATGCTGAAAAATGGCTAAAAAAGTGACGCACGAGAATCGATTTTAAGGCGTTTTTATAAAAAACACATATAGTTTATTGTCTATTAATTTAAGCAAAATACTGAAATATAGGCATTTACAGATTTCTAATAAATTTTTTAAAATACTAATATAGAAAATTAAAATTTAAGATATAAAAAATATAATCATATTGTTTAAATATATAGTAGAATTAGCTGAAAGTGGCTAATAGCAAGAGATATCAGTAATTTAAGGATATATGGTTTTATTCCTATTTCTATTTGCACAAAACTTTGATTTTGTGCAATGTTGTATTTTTATTCTGGAGAGAAGTTTTTACTTTTGCTCCTCTCCTCTTTTTGCTTTAT
>CANPZF010000018.1 GCA_947589015.1 uncultured Clostridia bacterium | reverse complement strand
TGTATATTAGAATTTCTTTTCGAGTGCAATGAACAAGTTGATTTATAAATAAGTACATATACTACCACTATCGAAACAGCAATAATAAAAAAACTGACATATTTGAGAACTGTAACTAATAAAATTTTTGAAAAAAATCAATTTAGCAATTGACAAATCATTTCAAATTTGTTAATATAATAATTCGGATTATTAATCAAAATATAAATTCAAAAGAAAGGACGAGAAAAATGGATAAAGAAGAAAACATACTAGGAAGTGAAAAAATAGGAAATTTAATAAGAAAATTTTCAATACCATGTATAATTTCATTATTAGTTAACTCCCTATATAACATAGTAGATCAAATATTTATAGGTTGGGGAGTAGGATATTTAGGAAATGGAGCAACCAATGTAGTATTTCCAATTACAATGATATGCTTAGCATTTTCATTAATGTTTGGAGATGGAGCATCTAGTTATTTAAGTTTAAAATTAGGAGAAAAGAAAAAGGAAGATGCAGCTAAAGGTGTAGGAAGTGTAATAACAATATCAATTATTATAGCAATATTATTTTGTGCTGTAACACTCATATTTTTACCACAATTCTTAAACATATTTGGATGTACAGAAGCATTAAGAGATTATGCTATAGGATATGGTAGAATAATTGCTATAGGAATACCTTTTATGATGATAGGAACCACATTAAATTCAATTATTAGAGCAGATGGAAGTCCCAAATATGCAATGACATCTATGGTAGCAGGAGCAATTTTAAATATAATATTAGATCCAGTATTCATATTTATATTTAATATGGGAGTTGAAGGAGCAGCAATAGCAACAATATTTAGTCAGTTTATAACATTTGCAATAAATATAGTATATATTAAAAAATTCAAATCAATTACTTTAAGTAAAGACAAATTTAAAATGCAATTTAATATAATTAGAAGAGTAATGGCATTAGGAATAAGCAGTTTTATTACTCAAATGAGCTTTGTAGTAGTTATTGCATTTGAAAATAATTTACTTGGAAAATATGGTGCACAATCTAAATATGGTTCAGAAATACCAATTACAGTATTAGGTATTGTAATGAAAATAAGCCAAATTTTAAATAGTATAATAATAGGAATAGCAGCAGGAGCACAACCAATTGTTGGATACAATTATGGAGCCAAAAAATATGATAGAGTAAAAACTACATTAAAATTAGTATTATCTTTAAGTGCTGTTATTAGTGTAATTGCATTTATTTTATTCCAAACAATACCAGACAAATTAATTGCAATATTTGGTAGTGGTGATGAAAATTACATGGATTTTGCATGTTTAGCATTTAGAACATATTTACTATTATGTATATGTAATGGGATTCAAATACCATCTGGTATTTTCTTCCAAGCAATTGGAAAAAGTAGTAAAAGTGCAATATTATCATTATCTAGACAAATATTATTTTTAGTACCAGCGATGATGATTCTAGGAAATATGTTTGGAATAATGGGAATTTTATACTCAGGACCTGTTGCAGATGGCATGGCATTTGTTATAGCAGTTATTTTATTAACAATAGAAACAAAGAGTTTGAAAAATGGAACTCCTACAAATCAAGCACTAATTGATGACACAAGTACAGATAATAAATTAAAAGAACAAATTATAGTAACAGTATCTAGAGAGTATGGTTCTGGAGGAAGATATGTTGGAAGATTGGTTGCAGATAAATTAGGAATCAAATTATATGATAAAGAATTTATTGAAAAAGTAGCACAAGAAACTGGTTTATCAGAGGAATATATAGAAAGCAATGAACAAAAAAGAGAAAAAACATCTAATTTAAATAATGGATATTATGTCGGGTTGAATAATGCTGATGAGTTATTTATTAAAGAATCAGAATTAATTAAAGAAGTTGCAGATAAAGAATCTTGTGTAATAATTGGAAGATGTGCAGATTTCATTTTAAAGGATAAACCAAATGTTGTAAAAGTGTTTATATATAGTGAAATGGAAGATAAAATAAAAAGAGCTACTGAAATATATGGATTTGACAAAGACAAAGCGCAAAAAGAAATTATAAGAATAGATAAATTAAGAGCAAACCATTATAAATATTACACAGAAAAAGAATGGAAAGACTATTCTAATTATGATATATGTATTAATAGTGATATTTTAGGAGTAGAAAAAGCAGCAGATTTGATTTGCCAAATAGTATCATTTAAGGAAAAAACATTAGAAAATAAAGAAATAACAGTTTAAAAGATTGATATATTAATATTTTTATTTTGAAATATTAATATATCATCTTTTTTATGAGTGTAACTTTTTATATGTTATAATTGTATTAATATTATCAAAGCATGAAGGGGGATTTATAATTGGAGGAAAAATCAGATAAAGAATTATACCAAGAATTTTTAAAAGGAAACCAACAAAGTTTTGAAAAAATAATATTAAGACATAAAAATAACTTGATATATTTTATCCAAAAATATGTTAGAAGTGTTGATATAGCAGAAGATATAGCACAAGATGTATTTGTATATATATTAATACATAGAGTTAATTATGATTTTCAATACAGTTTAAAGACATATTTATATACAATAGCAAAATCAAAAGCTTTAAATTATATAAAAAGAGAAAAGAGAATAGTACATATAGATGAAATACAATTTACAGATATAGAAGAATTAGAAGATAAAGTTTTCAAAAGAGAAAGAGAACTAAATTTAAGAAAATCTATTAAAAAACTAAAAATAGATTATCAAAATGCAATATATTTAGCAGATTTTGAAAAGCTAAGCTATAAAGAAATAGGAGAAATATTACAAAAAAACAATTCACAAGTTAAAATTTTGGTTTACAGGGCGAGACGAGCTTTAGAAAAGATAGTAAGAAAGGAGGAATTGAAATATGAAGAGTGATAAGGAATTCATAGAAGAAGTATATAAAAAATATGAATTTTATAAGAAAGATAATGCAAATCAAGTAGAGAAAAATAAAGGTAAATTAATAATTGCAAGATTTACTGCAGTTGCAGCAACTGTATTAATTGTATTTTTATTTGTAAGTGGTCAGGGGATTTTTTATAAAGATGTCCTTGACACTGAAGAGTTAGAAAACGAGCCTATAGAAACAGAAAAAATAAGTTTAGCTACAGTAGATAATTTTGAAAACTTATATAATTTAGTAAAAGAGTCAAATATCAATGAAACAAGTAAGAGCGGATTAAATTCAGAGGCTATGTTAGAAGATATCACAAATGTATCAAAATCTGCAGAAACAAAAGAAGAAGCAAATTATTCTACAACGAATATTCAAGAAGAAAATGTAGATGAAGCAGATATAGTAAAAACAGATGGAAAGTATATTTACATGGTATCTCAGGCTAAAATTGTAATAGTAGACATAAGAAATAATAATATGGTACTTAGTTCAAAAGTAGAATTTCAAAACAATGACTTTATTCCAAGGGAATTATATATAAATGGAGATAAATTAATTGTATTTGGGGATTCAAATGCAAGTATTATGACTAAAACTATGTCGATATATGATGTGGCTGTTATGGATGATCAAATGAAATCTACAATGATAATATATGATATTACAGATAGAACAAGTCCACAAGAAATAAGAAAAATACAAGTAGAAGGGTATTATACATCATCCAGAATGATAGGCGATAATGTATATTTTGTTACTAATAGAACTTTATATACAAGTAAAATGTTAAAATATACATATGAAGAAATTAATGAAGACGATTATAAGCCTAAATATGAAGATTCTATAATGGAAGAAGAGGAAAAAATAGATTTTAAAGATATATATTACTTTAATTATATTGAAAATCCTAGTTATTTAATTTTAGCAGGCATTAATTTAAATGATGTAAAAGAAGCTGATATAAAAACTTTTTTAGGTGCTGGAGACAATGTGTATTGTTCTGATAAAAATATGTATATAGTAAAAACGGGAGAAACAATAAATCCAGAAACAAAAGAAGTTGGAGATAGTTATACAAAAATATTAAAGTTTAATTTGAAAAATGGAAAAATAAATTTCAAGGCGGAAACAGAGATTTCTGGATATGTCAATAATCAATTTTCTATGAGTGAATCAGATGAATATTTTAGAATAGCTACTACCAGTGGAAAACAATGGAATTTAACAGATGAAACTACAAATACATTGTATATTTTGGATGAGAAATTGCATGAGGTAGCACATTTAGGAGATCTGGCAAAAGGAGAAAGAATATATTCAGTAAGATATATGGAAGATAAGGCATATATAGTAACTTTTAAGCAAGTTGATCCATTATTTGTTATAGATCTAAGTAATCCAACACAACCACAGGTATTAGGAGAATTAAAAATACCTGGCTATAGTACTTATTTACATCCTTATGATGAAACACATTTGATAGGTATAGGTTATGATACAACGGAAAGTGCAAGCATTACTGGTATAAAAATGGCTATGTTTGATATTTCAGATTATAGTAATCCTAAGGAATTGTTTAAAGTTAATATAGGAGATAAATATACTAGTTCGGAAGTTTTATATAATCACAAGGCTTTGCTATATTTAAAAGATAAAGATTTAATTGCTTTACCAGTAAATATGTATTATAAGAAACCAGAGTATAAGGCTTTGATATATAAAATAGATTTGACACAGGGATTTGTTTTACAAGATGAAATTCTTCATGAATATTCTAATACAGGTGATTCTTCAATAAGAAGAATTGTATATGCCAATGATGATTTTTATGCTATTTCAAATAGTCAAATAAAGAGCTTAAATACGCGGAAATTTATTAAAAATAATTTAAGAGCTAAAACTAGTAGTACATTGTACTGCTAGTTAATGGTTTAAAAATTAGCTATGAAAATGCTTATATATTAATATATTTTGTCAAAACATATCTGGGGTGTAACAATCCGGGTCTTGACTGCAAATATTAATATATAAGCATTTTCGCATATTCTAAGTTTGTAACCATTATATTGTAACTACTGCTAGATTTTTTATTTAATTTGGTATTGACAAAAATATAAAAAAGAAGTATTATATATTTAAATATATGAACATATAGTCATATGTTTGAATATATAAATAGGGAGAAAAATATTATGGAAGAAAATAATTTATATGAATGTACAGTTATGCATGAGGAAACTGTAAAAAAAGTAAAAGAAACTATGCCAGAAGATGGCTTAATATATGATTTAGCAGAATTATTTAAAGTATTTGCAGATTCTACAAGGATGAAAATAATTTATGCATTATTAGAAGAAGAATTATGTGTATGTGATATAGCCAATATAGTAAAAACAACTCAATCAGCAATATCACATCAACTAAGAATTTTAAAACAATCTAAATTAGTAAAATATAGAAAAGAAGGGAAAGTTGTATATTATAGCTTAGATGATGAACATATAAGTCAAATAGTAAAGAAGGGGCGTGAGCATATTGAAGAGTTATAGATATATATTAGAAGGACTAGATTGTGCTAATTGTGCTAAAAAAATAGAAGACAAAATATCTAAAACAGATGGGTTTGTAGATGTAAATGTAAATTTTTCAACATTAAAACTATCTTTTAAAGCGGAAAATGATGAAAGTAAAGTAAAAAAGCAAATAGTACAAATTGTAAAAGCATTAGAACCAGAAGTAGAAGTAATAGAAGAAAATAAAGAAAAAGACAAACAAGAAAGAAATAGTAATGATATTGTAAGAATATTAATAGGAATAACAATATATATCTTAATTAATTACTTTAATTTAAGTAAAGAATTTCAAATAATAGGATTAATAATTTCTTTAGCTATTTTATTATCAAAAACAGCTAAAAAAGCATTTACACAAGTAGTAAAAAATAAAGTGGTAGATGAAAATATTTTAATAACTATATCAGTTATCGGAGCATGTTTTGTAAGCAAATCGACAGAAGCTGTAATGGTTATAACATTATATGAAATTGGTAAAATTTTAGAATCAAGAGCAGTAAATAAAACTCGTAAGTCAATATCAAATTTAATGGATATAAAGCCTGAATATGCAAATATAAAAATGGGAGAAGAAATCAAAAAAGTAAATCCTACAGAAGTAAAAATAGGAGATATTATATTAGTAAAAACAGGGGAGAAAATTCCATTAGATGGTGTTGTAATAAATGGAGAGGCACAAATAGACAACTCTGCGTTAACAGGTGAAAGCAAGTTAGTTCAAGTAAAGGAAAAATCAAAAGTTTTATCAGGAGCGATTAATATTCAAGGATTAATAGAAATACAAGTAGAGCAAGAATATGAAAATAGTACAGTAAGTCAGATATTAAATTTAGTAGAAAATGCTACAGATAAAAAAGCTAATACAGAAACTTTTGTCGCAAAAATGGCAAAAATTTATACGCCTATAGTGATTATATTAGCATTAATTGTTGCAATATTTATGCCTATTATTATCAAAGGTATAACATATAATGAAAGCATATATAAAGCCTTAGTATTTTTAGTAATATCTTGCCCATGTTCTATTGCAATATCAGTTCCTCTTGCATATTTTAGTGGTATTGGCAAAGCTTCTAAAAAGGGAATATTGATAAAAGGGAGCAATTATTTAGATAATATAAAAAATATAGGACAAATAATTTTTGATAAAACAGGAACTATTACTACAGGAAATTTTATAGTTAGTCAAATAAATTCATTAAACTCAAATTATAGTGAAGAACAAATATTAAAGTATTTTGCCATGGGAGAAAGCCTTTCAAATCATCCAATAGCTAAATCAATATTAAATAAATATAATGGTGAAATAGATACAAAAGATATTTATAGTTTTGAAGAATTTGCTGGAAAAGGTTTACAATATCAATATAAAGGTGAAACTATAAAAATAGGAAATGCTAGTTTAGTAGAATTAGCAGATAATACAAATGAAGAAGAAACAATTTTATATTTAAAAATAGGAGAAGAAATAGTAGGAAATATAGTATTAGTTGATGAAATAAAAAGTGATGCTAAACAAACAATTAAGCAATTAATAAATAATGGAATAAAAACCAAAATGCTTACAGGAGATAAAAAACAAGTAGCTAATAAAATTGCTAGCCAAATAGGAATACAAGAAGTTAAGTCTGAATTATTGCCACAAGACAAGTATAGTGAACTGGAAAATATTTTAGAGAATAATAAGACAGGTAAAATAGTTGCATATGTTGGTGATGGAATAAATGATAGCCCAGTTTTAGCTAGAGCAGATATAGGAATATCAATGGGAGGTATTGGTTCTAGCTCTGCAATAGAGGCATCTGATGTAGTAATAATGACAGATGAATTAGGTAAAATAACTGAGGCTATGCAGATATCTAAAAAAACAAATAGAATAATAAAACAAAATTTAATTTTTTCTATTGGTATTAAAATATTGGTTTTATTATTGAGTTTGTTTGGAGTTGCTGATATGTGGGAAGCTGTATTTGCTGATGTGGGAACTACTTTAATTACGATATTTAATACTATTAGAATTTTAAAATAATATTAATAATAAAATAGCATATAATTAAATCGATAACTAATTTTGATTGAAAGTAATTTTCGATTTAATTATATGCTATTTTATTTATCATATTATAATTACATTATGCATATACATATATATAGGAGACTTAGGACAAGGAGAAAAAAGTATGTTTAATGTAACCGTACTAAAATTAAAAGATATAAAAAAATATTTTATAAGTACAATTATATTTATACTACTAATAATCTGCTTAACAAAAGTATTTTCACAAATTAAAAAAAATAATGAAAAATTGAAACAAGAAGTAGAACACAAAGTAGACAATATAGCTAGCCAAAGTTTTAAAGAATGTTTAGACAGGACTATGCCAGTAATTGCTAGTGTAAATGAAGAGTACAATACTATAGCTAAAGAAGATGACATAAATCAAGAGAAGAAGAATATATTACAAGAAATTTTAAAAAATCAAATAAGTTCAATAAAAGGTGTTGAAATGTCAGAAAATGAACAAACAGAGATTATTGAACAAGAAATAGCTGAGAGTAATGGGCAAGAAGAAAAATCAACAGAAGATAATAATCAAAATCAAATGGCACAAACAGGATTAAAAACAGAAATTGTTACAAATAATCCAATAGCAGAGAGTTTTAATGTGCAATATGGAAGTGTTAAAATAAAAAATCAAACAAGTTATAATTTAACTCAAGAAATGTTAACACCAGATGTTACAATAGAAAATAAAAGAGTTATGCTATTTCACACACATAGTTGTGAGAGCTATACTTCAAGTGATGCATATCCATATACTCCAACAGGAACATTTAGAACTACAGATTTAAATTATACGGTTACACGAGTTGGAGAAGAATTAGCCAATAGATTAAAAGAATATAATTATGAAGTAGTACATGACACGAGTTATCATGACTATCCAGCATATAATGGTTCATATACAAGGTCTTTGGCAACAGTAGAGAATTTATTAAAAACATATCCAACTGATATAATAATGGATGTACATAGAGATGCGATAGGAAGTAGAAGTGATTATGCACCAGCTGTAAAAATAGGTGATACAGATGTAGCTGCACAAATTATGTTTGTTATTGGAACAAATGATGGTGGGTTATGGCACCCTAATTGGAATCAAAATTTGAAGTTTGCAATAAAAATACAGGAAAAAGCAGAAGAATTATATCCAGGACTATTTAAACCTATAATGCTTACAGATTCAAGATATAATCAACACACGGGTAAATATGCTAGTATTATAGAAGTTGGAGCTACTGGTAATACATTAGAGCAATGTTTGACTAGTATGAAGTATTTAGCAAAGGTGATGAGTGAAGTTATGAAGTAATAATATATTTTTTAAATAAAAATGTAAATAAAAAGTAATACAAATGTAATGAATTTGTAATAATTAGAAAAATATAGAAAAAATAAATAATATTAAGAAAAAAACACAAAAAAGCGGAAAAAATAGTGGAGAAAAACATGTGTACATGTAAAGTTTGAAATGATATATATTTTTATATAACTATAACTGAGAAAAAATAGTGAAAATAGAAGAAAAGAGGAATAAAAAGTGAAAACATGTGAAACCACTGTGGCAGTAAGAGAGAGAGAGAGAGAGAGAGAGAGCTATACTTTAGTAAAATAAAGTGTGGTTTAATTAAAGTTACAAAAAATAAGATAAATAAAATAAAAAAGATAGTGATATAAATCATGTATAAAAGCATGATTTGTATTACTATCTTTTTGCATTTTAGAAACGTAAAAAAGTTATTAACATTAAAAAATAAATAAAGAGGGAAGAAAGGAGAAAAAAATGAAGAGAAAAGGATTAAAACTAAAAAAAGAAAAAGGAATAACGTTGATAGCATTAGTTATAACGATAATAGTATTGTTGATCCTTGCAGGAGTAAGTATAGCAACATTAACAGGGGACAATGGTATATTAACTAAAGCATCAGAAGCAAAGGAGGAAACAGAAGCAGCATCAAGAAAAGAGCAAGATGATATAGAAGAAATTTTAAGCACGCTAGATGACTATGAAGGAGGAAGTCTAGAAGGATTAACTCTAGAACAAAAAGCAAAATATGTAAATTCACCAAGACTATTATCAGGAATGAAAAAGATAATGTTTAAAGATCCAACAGATGCTGAAAAAGGAGCAACATTAAGAAGTGGAGACAGAGACTTTAAAGAAGATAGTTGGTATAATTATGCTGAAAAGAAATGGGCCAATGTAGAAACTCAAGATGGAAGTATGTGGGTGTGGATACCAAGATTTGCATATAAGATAACATCACAGCCAACTTATAATGGAGATACAACAACAGAAGGAGGAACAATAGAAGTAAAATTTTTAATAGGAACCACAGATAAATATTTTGATGAAAATGGAGAAGAACAATCAGCAAGAAGAGTAACAGAAGAAGGAGCAGATACGAGTAAAGATTTTTATGTTCATCCAGCATTTACGAATGAAAAAGGAGTAAATTACAAAAATGGAGGATGGGATAGAGAATTAAGAGGAATATGGGTAGCAAAATTTGAAGCAGGATATGCACAAGGAAATAATGATGCAACAGTACATGCAACAAAACTAACATATAGTCAAAGCACAGTGGGGGGAGGTGCAAAGGAAACTGAAGGAGGAACTTCAGATGGTGATGTAACAGCAAGAAACTGGCTAGATGGAGAATATAAAACAGAAAAAACAATGCAAATAAAATATCCAGTATTTATGGGAACAACATATTCAATGAATTATATAAATCATAATGATGCATTTTTATTAGCAAGAGAAATATCAGCAGCAGGAAACCCATATGGATTATCAACAGCAGCAGATAGTCATATGATGAAAGATAGTGAATGGGGAGCAGTAGCATATTTAAGTCAAAGTAAATATGGATTAGAAAAAGAAGATATTTATATAAATAATATAAGTTTAAATGCAGGAGGGCAAAAAAGAACATCAAGTGAAGGAAAAACAGGAGTAGAAAGTGTATATGCAATGACAGGATTAACAACAGGTTCTTCAGATGCTGAGGCAGTTACATTAAGTACAGAAGAAGCAAATAAAATAACAGAAGAAATAAATAGGGTAAAAGGAAATACAGCTACAACAACAAAAAGTATATATACATGGGAGCAACAAACAGGAACAAAAGCAAGCTCAACAGGAACAATATATGGAATATATGACTTAAGTGGAGGATTATGTGAAAGGACAGCAGCATATGTGGCAAATGAAAATGGTAATTTAAACACATATGGAGCAAGTTTAACAGGTACAACAAAATATACTATGGTATATGAAAAAGGGGAAAATGGAGGAGCAATAGATGATGCAAGCCAAAAAAATTATGACAAAAATGCTAAAAAAGTATTTGGAAATGCAATAGGAGAAACATCAAAGAAAGGCATTGGTTCGACTTCTTGGTACAGCGACTACTCTCTCTTTGTTGGATTGGGCGGGTTCTGTTCTCGCGGTGGCGGTTGGAGCCACAAGGTCAATGCAGGTCTGTTCTATTTCGGCCGCGGTGGCGGCGGTTGCTATTACGGGGATGGGTTCCGTGCGGTGTTGGTTGGTGTTTAGCACTTTAAGGTGACTTTGCTGTAAATGTTATAATAATGCACTAAGTTGCTGCAAAGCAGCAATGGAACGAAAGATAGAGAAAGAATATGAAGCTCAAATATTTAGAAGATGAATTAAAAAATTCATCTTTTTTTGAACAAAAAATAAAAATCATGGAGGTAATATTTCATGAAAATTCCCTGATCTTTTATAAAAATAAGTTGATAAAACTATGATTATATAGTATAATATGTATGAAAATATTTAAAGAAAGGGAACAAAAATTATGTCCAATATACCTAATAATATAAAAAAAGTAATAGAAGAATTTACTGAAAAAACGACCCAATTAATAGGAAATCATTTAAAAAAAATAATTTTGTATGGTTCTTATGCTAGGGGAGATTTTAACAAAAATTCTGATATTGATATAATGATATTAACTGATTTTACAGATAAAGAAATAGTTGAATATAGAAGTAAAATTGCCTATATTGCTTATGATATTGAATATGATAATGATTTTGAAATAACAATTTCTCCGTTAGTAAAAAATGTAGATAAATTTAATTATTGGCTAGATGCATTACCTTTTTATATGAACGTACAAAAAGAAGGAGTTGTTTTAAATGAGCAATAAGATATCAAAAGAATTAGCAAAACATAGGTTAGAACAAGCAAAAACTGATTTAGAAGAAAGCCAAATATTATACAATTCTAAATTATATAAAGGTGCAAATAATAGAGCTTATTATGCAATTTTTCACAGTATAAAAGCTATTTTGTCTTTAGAACCAATAGATTTTAAAAGGCATAAAGATGTTTTAGCATACTTTAACAAAAATTATGTAAAAACAGAAAAATTCCCAAAAAGATTAGGACACCGTATTAGTGAAGCAAGTAAAATAAGAGATGACAGTGACTATGATGATGAATTTGTTGCAGATAAACAAAAGACTTTAGAACAAATAAATGTAGCAAAAGAAATGATAGAATTAGTTGAAAAATACATAGAGAATTACAATTAATTAATAAAATTTCACAAAATTATATAAAAAATTAAAATAGCATATAAATAAAAATACTAGGAATTTTACCATCCTAGTATTATGGAGATGAATGACCAAATGAACCACTTACGAAAGCATCGAAAAGTACAGGACTTCATCAAAATCAAAGTATGGCAGTTTGCTTTGAGACAAAATCTAGAAGAAACCTGATTACTGTCTAGGTGGTGAACGGTGCAAAGGTGGCATGAACATAATATAGGCGTTTATATGGAAGAGGTAACATATAAGAAAAATATAAATATAATATAAAAGGTGAGATATATGGCATATTCAGAAAGAGAATTATTAGCAAGAATAGTACAATGTGAAGCAGGTGGAGAAGGAGACAATGGAATGAAAGCAGTTGCAACTGCTATAATGAATAGAGTTAATTCATCAACAGGCGAGTATGCAAGGGTATCACAGGGAGGAAGTGTTAGAAACATAATATTTCAAGAAGGTCAATATGATTGTGCTAGAGAAACAATAAGAAATCAATATAATGCACAAAACATTTATAATATGAATCCAACGCAAGAACATTATCAGATTGCTGATTGGGCATTATCAGGCAACAAATTGAATGAAATAGGTAATTGTTTATGGTATTTAAATCCATTTAAACCATCTTGTAATTCTATATTTCCTAGTAATGGTACAGGAACATTTCACACTAGATTAGGAGAGCACTGCTTTTATAGACCAACAGCCAAATATTCTCAAACTTAAATTGATGAAGAATATAAATTATATTTTTTAATCAAAACTAGGAGGAATGAATTTTATATGAACAACAATGAAGAAAACGAAAACAAAAGAGAGAATAGAGACGTTGAGATAAATCAAAATTCACCAGAGATATTAACAAATTCTATTTATACACCTGCTTTTTTAAGACAACAGATTGGAAAACTTATGAGAGTTGAATTTTTAATTGGAACTAGCATGCTAGTGGATAGAATAGGAATATTGCAAGATGTTGGAGCTAGCTATATTTTACTTAGATCGTTTGAAAATGATAGCTTAGTGTATTGTGATATTTATTCAATTAAATTTATTACTATTTCTACAACAGGAATTTATGGTGGCGATGTAAACAGAAGATATTATTATTAAAAGATATTAAAAATGGTTACTGTTCAGTCTTAAATATCTAAATATAAAAATTACGTTCTTTACTGGCAAAAATAATCATATAAGAAAATGATAAGAATGTTCATAGTATAGAAAAGTTAATCTAGTTATCTGTGAAATTAATTGTTTTGCCAAACTGCGCATCACTTCATTTTTATATATTTAGATATTTAAGTCTGAATAGTAACGCAAAAAATATTAAAATTCAAGAGAAATCTTGAATTTTTTTTCCAGTATATATATAATAAACACAAAATAAAAAAGAAAAGAGGAAAACGTATGTCAGATATAAAATTAAATTTAAAAAATAGTGGAATAGTCCAAAAAAGTATATTAGAGTACAAGGAACAAGTAGAAATAATACATAAAGATTTACATAGAAGAGCAGATTTAGAAAATGATTTTGTAGGTTGGCTAAATTTACCAACAAATTATGATAAAAAAGAATTTGATAGAATAAAAAAAGCAGCAAAAAAAATAAAAAAGGAATCAGATATATTAGTTGTAATAGGAATAGGAGGATCATATTTAGGAGCAAGAGCAGTAATAGAATCATTAACAAGTTCATTTAATAATATGTTATCTGCTAAACAGAGAAAATATCCAGAAATATTATATGCAGGAAATAATTTAAGTCCCAATTATATAAATGAACTCATAGAATATATAGGAGATAGAGACTTTTCAGTAAATGTAATATCAAAATCAGGAACCACAACAGAACCAGCAATAGCGTTTAGGATATTTAGAGAAATATTAGAAAATAAATATGGAATTCATGAAGCAAGAAGTAGAATATATGCAACAACAGATAAACAAAAAGGAGCATTAAAAACATTAGCAGAAAATGAAGGATATGAACAATTTGTAGTTCCAGATAATGTAGGAGGAAGATATTCTGTACTAACAGCAGTAGGACTATTACCAATTGCAACAGCAGGAATAGATATAGACAGTTTAATGGAAGGAGCAAGGATAGCACAAGAAAAATATAATAATCCAAATCTAAAAGAAAATGATTGTTATAAATATGCAGTAGTAAGAAATATATTATATAAGTTATATAAAAATATTGAAATATTAGTAAATTATGAACCAAAAATGCATTATTTTACTGAGTGGTGGAAGCAATTATTTGGAGAGAGTGAAGGAAAAGACCAAAAAGGAATATATCCATCAGGAGTAGATTTTACAACAGATTTACACTCATTAGGTCAATATATACAAGAAGGAAGAAGAAATTTATTTGAAACAGTAGTTTCAGTACAAAATTCAAAATCAGACATTATCGTAAATTCTGACGAAGACAATTTAGATGGTTTAAACTATTTAGCTGGAAAAGGATTGGATTATATAAACAAAAAAGCTATGGAAGGAACAATAAAAGCACATGTAACAGGAGATGTACCTAATATAGTCGTTGAAATGGAAAAATTAGATGCAAAAAATATAGGTCAATTAATATACTTTTTTGAAAAGGCATGTGCAGTATCAGGAAGCATTTTAGGAGTTAATCCATTTAATCAACCAGGTGTTGAGGAATATAAGAAAAATATGTTTAAACTATTAGGAAAAAAAATAGAAAAATGACAAGAGGTAAAACATGATATATAAAGAAAAATTTAAAATACCATTAAAAGACATCGGAAAAGATGATAAAATAAAAAATAGAGCAATTTTAGAAATGTTTGAAAATATAGGTTCATATCATTCAGACCTAGTAGGATATGGAGTAAATGACATAAAAAATACAGGAGTTACTTGGGTATTGCTTGATTGGAAAGTCAAAGTAATAAAAAGACCAAAATATGGAGACATTTTAGATGTACATACTTGGGGAAGAAATATGCTTAAATTTTATACATATAGAGATTATGAAGTTTATAATCAAAATGGAGAATTATGTGTAATTGCTACTTCAAAGTGGACATTAATAGATATTGAAAAGAGAAAAATTGGCAAAATAACTGAAGAAATTGTAAATAGTTATGAACCAGAAGAAAAACATGTATTTTTAGAGGAAGAATTGGATAAACTAAAGATACCAGAAAATTTCATTTCAAGCATTACATACAAAGTAGCAAGAAGAGATATAGATATAATTGGTCATATGCACAATTTATATTATTTAGATTTAGCATATGAAGCGCTACCAGAAGAAGTTTATGCTAAAAGACCATTTTCAGATTTTAGAATATGCTATAAAAAAGAGATAATGCTTGGAGATGTAGTAGAATGTAAGTACACAAAAAATGAAAATGAGCATATAGTTGTTATAGAAAATAAAAATAGTAAAATTATTAATGCAATTATTGTAATACAAATATGAAAAAAGATTACTGCTCATAAATAAATATTTAAATGTGGTTGGTAATAAAAAAATAAAAAAAATGTTGAATTTTGTAGAATATATGTGGTATAATAACCAATGGTAAAAAAGGGAGGAATATAAAAATGAAAGAGAATTTAAGGAAAACTAACATAGTATGTACAATAGGACCAGCAAGTGAAAAAAGATTAGAGGAAATGATTAATGCTGGAATGAATATGGCGAGAATTAATTTTTCTCATGGAAGTTACCCAGAACAAGAAGAAAAAATTCAAGACTTTTTACAAATAAGAGATAAGATGAAAAAACCAGTAGCATTATTACTTGATATGCAAGGACCTGAAATTAGAACAGGAATGTTAGTAACAGGAAAAAATGAAAAAATAATGTTAGATGACGGTCAAGACTTTGTATTAGTAAATGAAGATATTATAGGAGATAAAGACAAAGTATCAGTTAGCTACAAAGAATTATATAAAGATGTTGTACCAGGAAACAAAATATTAATAGATGATGGTTCAATAGAATTAGAAGTTGTAAAAATAGTAGATAAAGATATACATTGTAAAGTAGTTCATGGTAATAAATTAGGAAGTAGAAAAACTATGAATTTACCAGGTGTATCAGTTAAATTACCACCATTAAAAGAAAAGGATATTCAAGACTTAAAAGATGGAGCTAGAGTAGGATTTGATTATGTAGCAGGATCTTTTGTAAGAAATGTAGAAGATGTTAGAGCAATACGTAAAGTATTAGATGAGAATGGTGGAAAAGATATAGGAATTATTTGTAAAATTGAAAACCAAGAAGGTATAGATAATTTTGAAGAAATATTAGCAGAAGCTCAAGGTATAATGATAGCTCGTGGAGATATGGCAGTTGAAGTTCCATTTGAAAAAGTTCCAATAGTTCAAAAACATTTTATAAAAAGATGTAATGAAGTTGGAAAAGTAGTTATAACAGCTACACAAATGTTGGAAACAATGCAAGAAAATCCATTACCAACAAGAGCAGAAGTTAGTGATGTAGCTAATGCAGTATATGATGCAACAGGTTGTATAATGCTATCAGGTGAAAGTGCAATGGGTAAATATCCAGTTAAATGTGTAGAAACAATGGTTAGAATAGCAAATTCAATAGAAGGTTCTATTAAATATTGGAAAAGATTTAACAAAAAAGACTTTAAACTTTCTCCAGATGATATAGAGGGAAATATTGCTTATATGACATGTAAAACAGCTGAAAATTTACAAGCAAAAGCAATTGTTGCATATACACATAAAGGAGATTCAGTAAGAAGAATTGCAGGAATGGGACCTGGATGTCCAATATTTGCAGTAACAGATAACAAGAAAACATATAATCAATTATCAATTGCGTGGGATGTATATCCAGTTTTAGTAGAAGGAGAAGAATCAATAGAAAAGACAATTGAAGCTGGAATTGAAATCTTAAAACAAAGAGAATTATTAGAAAAAGGAGACAAAGTAGTTTTAGCAGGAGGACCAAAAATTTTACCAGATGCAACAGAAAACAAAGTATTGGGTGGAGTTGTAAAAATTTAATTAAAATTGAATAAAAATTTGAAAAAATGCACATACCTATAAAAGAAAGGTATGTGTTTTTTATGAATGAAAAGAAGCATAATGAATTAATAGAAGTAGGTGAAGACGGTACAAAATATGGAGAATTTATTTCTTCGTATTTTGCATGGGTATCATTACCGCAACAAAAAGAAAAAGTGAATGAACTTGAAAATATGACGAAAAATAAAGAAAATTAAAGAAAAATTGAGAGAAACAAAAGATAAAAGATATTAAAAGTCAAAGAAGGTCAAAAAATGAAATTGATAAAATAAAAAAATATATTATAATTATATTGTAGGTCAAAGAAAGTCAAAATCAAAAGGAGATGATAAATTTGAGAATATCGGATATGATAGAAGAATTTATAAAAGATTTATTTGAAGAAGACCAAGAAGCAATAGAAATACAAAGGAATGAATTAGCAGAGCAGTTTAACTGTGTGCCTTCACAAATAAACTATGTTATAGCAACAAGATTTAAACCTTCTCAAGGCTATTATGTAGAAAGCAGAAGAGGAGGACGGAGGGCACATTACCATTAAAAAAGTAAATAGTACCAAATCTGAGTATATAATGCATATTATAAAAAACATAGGAGAAAAATTAAGTTCAAATGAAGTAGATATATTACTTAGTGATTTTTTAACATATAATTTTATAACACCAAAAGAAGCAAAATTATTAAAGGTAGCAACAAGTGATAATGTACTTAATATATCTCAGGAAATAAGAGATGTTTTAAGAGCAAGAATATTTAAAAATATGTTGTTAAATTTAGGAGATTAATAAATATTTAAGGAGGTAAATAAAAATGTTATGTGAAAATTGTGGTAAAAGAGAGGCAAATGTTAGATATTCTGAAAATATTAATGGAGTAAGAAAAGAATTAAATTTATGTGAAGAATGTAGTGAAAAATTAGGAATAGGAAATATGAGTTTTAATATGCCTATTGATTTTTCAAATTTTTTTGGAGAATTTTTAGAAGATCTTTCAAATCCAGAGTATATGCCATTAATAAATGATGTAAAAACTTTAAAATGTAATCAATGTGGATACACATTTGATGATATTATAAGTACAGGAAAATTAGGATGTGGAAATTGTTATGATGTATTTGAAGAAAAATTAGATAATATAATTAAAAAAATTCAAGGAAGTAATAGACATGTAGGAAGAATAGGTAAAATTACAGAAAATAAAATAGAAAAAACTAGTACTACTGAAAATGAAAAAAGCAATTCAAATAAAAGTAAAATAGAAGAATTGAAAGAAAATTTAAAACTAGCTGTAAAAGAAGAAAGATATGAAGATGCAGCTAAAATTAGAGATGAAATTAAAAAATTAGAAAAATAAGAAAAGAGGTTATAAAATGAATTGGTATTTACAAAGTGGAAATAATTCAGATGTAGCTATTAGTACAAGAATAAGATTAGCAAGAAATTTAAGTAGTTTTAAATTTCAATTAAATAGTCAAAAAGAAATAGAAGAGTTAGAAAATAAAATAAAGGACAATTTATATAGCATAGGATATGGACTAAAGTTTTTAAAATTAAAAGATATGGATGATATAACAAAAATGAGCTTAGTTGAAAAAAATCTAATAAGTCCAGAATTTGTTTTAAAAAGAAATGATACAGGAAGTATTTTAATTAATGATGAAGAAAATATTTGTATTATGATAGGAGAAGAAGATCATCTAAGAATACAAGTATTTAGTAGTGGATTAGATTTAGAAAATACATTAAATTTGGCAATAGAGTTAGATGAAAAAATAGGTGATACTTTAGGATATGCAATTAATAAAAAATATGGATATTTAACAAGTTGCCCAACAAATGTAGGAACGGGATTAAGAGCTTCTGTTATGTTACATTTACCTGCACTACATGCAACAGGTAACATAAATAAGATACTAGAAGCAGTAAGCAATTTAAGGACAGTTATAAGAGGAGCTTATGGAGAAAATAGTCAAGCATCAGGAGATATGTATCAAATTTCGAATAAGCAGACATTAGGAATTACAGAAAAAGAAATAGCAGAAAACTTAAAGGCAATAGTAGAGCAAGTAATAAGACAAGAAAAAGAAGCAAGAAAATTTTTAGCAAAAGATGAAATTGCGTTAGAAGATAAAATTTATAGAAGCTATGGAATATTATCTAATTGTAAAAAAATATCTTCTGAAGAGATTAGTACATTATTATCATGGGTAAAATTAGGAACAGATTTAGGAATATTAAAAGAAGTAACAGATTTAAAAATAAGAAAATTGTATTTATATTCTAAACCAGCTAATTTACAAAAATACACAGGAGAACAATATGAAGCTATAGAAAGAGATATTAAAAGGGCTGAGATTATAAAACAAATCATTAGTGAAAAATAAATTAGAAAGGAGAGATTTATATGACATATAAATTTACAGGAAGAGCTAAAAAATCAATAGAAATTGCAAACCAAATAGCAATGGAATTAGGACATAACTATGTAGGAACTGAGCATATTTTATATGGTTTATTGAAAGAAGGTAGTGGCGTTGCATCTAAAGTATTATCAAATCAAGAGGTTACACCAGAAAAAATTATAGACAAGATAGAGGAACTAATAGGAAGAGAAGAAGAAACTGGAGAAACATTAGGATTTACACCACGAACCAAAAGGGTAGTTGAAAGTGCTTTTATAGAGGCACGAAAATTAGGATATAATTATATAGGAACAGAACATCTTTTAATAGGAATATTAAGAGAAGGGGATAGTATAGCAACAAGAATCTTATTAGAGCTAAATGTAAATATTCCAAAACTATATAACGAAATTATAAAAGTTATAAATGAAGGCGAAGATATTATAAGTGATGAAAAAGGAAATAAAACCAAAGCAAATAATAGAGGAGGAAGTTATAATCAAACTCCAACTTTAAATCAATTTGGAGAGGATTTAACACAAAAATGCAACGAAGGAAAATTAGATCCTATTATAGGTAGAGAAGAAGAAATTCAAAGAGTTGTGCAAATATTATCAAGAAGAACAAAAAATAACCCATGTTTAATTGGTGAACCAGGAGTTGGAAAAACAGCAGTAGTTGAAGGATTAGCTCAAAAAATAGTTGCAGGTGATGTTCCAGAAATATTGAAAGATAAAAGAGTTGTAACAATAGATATTTCTGGAATGGTAGCAGGAGCAAAATATAGAGGGGACTTTGAAGAAAGAATAAAAAAAGCATTATCAGAAGTAAAAAAGGCAGGAGATGTAATACTTTTTATAGATGAAATACACACAATAGTAGGTGCAGGAGCAGCAGAAGGTGCAATAGATGCAGCCAATATTTTAAAACCATTACTTGCAAGAGGAGAAATTCAATTAGTAGGTGCAACAACACTAAATGAATATAGAAAATATATAGAAAAGGATTCAGCTTTAGAAAGAAGATTTAGTCCAGTAACAGTAAATGAACCAACAGAAAAAGATACAATTGCAATTTTAAAAGGAATAAGAGACAAATATGAAGCACATCATAATGTAAAAATTACAGATGAAGCAATAGATTCAGCAGTTAAATTATCAAGCAGATATATAAATGATAGATTTTTACCGGATAAAGCAATTGATTTAATAGATGAAGCAGCATCTCGTGCAAGATTAAAGACTTACACAGAACCAGATTCTTTGAAAAAAATGGAAGAGGAAATAGAGAATATAAAAAAGGATAAAGAAGAGGCAGTAAAAGCTCAAAAATTTGAAAAAGCTGCAACTTTAAGAGATAAAGAAAAAGAGTTTAAAGAAAAATTCGAAAAGGAGCAAAAAAAGTGGCAAAATAAAAACACAAAATCAGTGACAAACATAACAGAAGAAAATATTGCTGAAGTAATTAGTAATTGGACAGGAATACCAGCAAAGAAAATTACTGAAGATGAAAATGAAAGACTAAAGAATTTAGAAAATAGTTTACATGAAAGAGTAGTGGGACAAAATGAAGCTGTAGAAGCAGTAGCAAAAGCTATAAGAAGAGGAAGAGTTGGATTAAAGGATCCAAAAAGACCAATAGGCTCATTTCTATTTTTGGGGCCAACTGGAGTAGGAAAAACAGAATTATCAAAAGCTTTAGCAGAATGTCTATTTGGAGATGAAAATTCAATGATAAGAGTTGATATGTCTGAATATATGGAACCACATTCTGTATCTAAATTAATAGGTTCACCTCCTGGATATGTTGGATTTGATGAAGGTGGTCAGTTGACCGAAAAAATAAGAAGAAAACCATATAGTGTTATATTATTTGATGAAATAGAAAAAGCACATCCAGATGTTATGAATATGTTACTACAAATATTAGAGGATGGAAGACTAACAGATAGTCAAGGAAGAACAGTCAACTTCAAAAATACAGTTGTAATTATGACTTCAAATATAGGTGCTAGATTAATTACAGATAAAAAGTTTTTAGGTTTCTCAAGTTCAAATGCAGAAGGCAAAGAAAAAGCAGATAAACAAGAATATGAGCAAACTAAAAAAGAAGTTATGGAGGCATTAAAAAAAGAATTGAGACCAGAATTTATAAATCGTATAGATGAAATCATTGTATTCCATAAACTAAATGATGATGAAATAAGCAAAATTATTGATATTATGTTAGATGAAGTTGTTAAAAGATTAAAAGATCAAAAAATAGAAATAGAAATAGCACCAGAAGTAAAAGAATTGATAGCAAGTAAAGGAATTGATAAGGCTTTTGGAGCTAGACCTTTAAGAAGAACTATTCAAAATATGCTAGAGGATAGACTAGCAGAAGAAATATTGGATGGAAATTTGCAAAAAAATAAATATTCTAAAATTGATGTAGAAGATGGAAAAGTTGTAGTAAAAAAATAATAAAGTAAAAGCCCTGATTTCGGGGCTTTTTATGTGTTATGAGAATACAGAAAAAATATAGTATTTAAATTGGATTTACATGAACTACAGTTTTATATACTTTTTCTAATTCATTAACATTTATTTCAAGACTATCTGCTAAGTTATGACTTTCAAAAGTTGATAAGTTTCCATCTACACATATAGTAATAAAAATTAAATATCTATCTCCTACAGGGGTTGATATCATATCTTCAACTTTTTGAATTTCCTTGTAACTATGACAAATGTCTAAGATTAAATCTCTAGTTTTTTCATCTATACTAATATCCATAAGAACGTTATAACTTTCTATAAATATAGTAACACCTGTATAACAAATCCAAATAGAAATGCCAATACCAACGACACTATCAATCCAATAAATTCCTAGTAGAGCAAATAAGATAGAAGCAAGAGTGAATGTGGTTACAATACAGTCATTTCTATGGTCTTTCATATTAGCTTCTAATAATATATTTTTATGTTTTTTATATGCTTTTTTTGTATAGAAATATAAGTATAATTTTGTCAATATCGTTATAATACATATAATTATTAAGAACCAGGAAAATGTTAATTGACTTCCGAAAATTAGAGTTAAAACAGAATCATATAGTAATTTACATGCAACTAAAATCATTGAAATACTTATAAACATAGAAAATATGTACTCAGCTTTTCCATGACCTAAATTGTGGTCAGAATCTACTGGTGTACTGGAAATTTTATTTCCAATAAATGTCATAAGAGAAGCAAATATATCACCTGCACTGTTAAAGCTATCTGCTATCATTGCTTGACTTTTGCTTATAAATCCGATGGTTGCTTTAAAAATTAATAAAAATATATTTCCAATCATGCCGTATATACCGGCTTTTTTTGTTAATGTATATTTTTCTTCCATAATAACCCACCTTTTATTAATAAATAATGAAGAAATTATAACATAAACATATGAAAAAGTTAATACTTTTATGATTTAAGTCTCATATTTTTTAATTGATAATTTGTTACTATTATAGTATAATAATTTCAGTATTTTTATTTTTGTAAATAAAAAAGGAGGAAAAAATAATGAAAAATGATGAAAACTTAAAGAAAAGTTGGGCAAATAAAATTCCCAAAGGTGTAAAGAAAGTAATTGTGATTGTAATTTTAATTGCAATAATTTTTTTAGCAGTTATAATGAGTAAATCAGTAATAAAATCTCAAACAAAAACTACAAAGCTTGGACTAGAAAATGTTGGAGAATTAGTTACTCAAACAGGTTATTTGACAGTAATTCAAGATAGCAAAGAATCTAGAGACTTTTTCAATCTATTTGAGATACCTTTTACAGAAAGCAGACAAATATTTAGTTATGATATAGAAATAGATGCATCAGTAGATTTTTCCCAAATATCTCAAATAGCTGATGATAAAAATAAAGAAATTAAAGTAAAATTACCACATGCAAAAATATACAAAGCTACATTAAACCCTGATTCATTGAAAGTATATTTAGATTCTGAAAGTTTATTTTCAAGAATTGACTTAACTGAGCATAATGAAGCCATAAAAACAATGCAAGAACAAGCAATTCAAGATGCAAGAGCAAATGGAATCTTGGAAGCAGCAGATACAAATGCTAAAAGATTAATAGAAGGATTTATAAAAATGGATAGTAAATATAAAGAATATAAAGTAACTTATGAATATATAGGAGGAGAGGTTGAAAAATAATTACAATTTTTTTCCAACCAGGATTTGAGCCTTAGAAATAGAAAGGAATGAAATTAAAAATGAATAAAAAAGATAAGAAAAGTAATAGTATAGCTAAAAAAATTATTGTGGCTCTAATAGTTATAGCAATTATAATAGCATTATTGTATTTAGTGTTGGCTTTTACTAGATAGTAATATTATAATAATTATTATATAGAACAATGAAAGTAGGTAATATATATGGAAGATATAAGTATAGGAAAAATGAAAGAAATGCAAATGGAATTATATGAATTACATAAGGAAGAATGGGGAAATGACATGAACCCAGAATCTGCTAGAAATCATATGTTATATATGATAGAAGAATTAGGAGAGAGTATATCTATAATAAAGAAAAAAGGAATAGATGCAATAATGAATGATGCAAAGGTAAGAGAAGACTTTATAACTGAAATGACAGATGTTGGAAGATATTATATTGAAGTATTAAATAGGCTAAAAGTGACATCAAAAGAATATGCGGACTGCTATATGAATAAACATAAAGAGTGTATAAACAGAAATTATAAGGAAAAATGGAAGAAAGATTAAAATATTGTGAAATCACTATAGAAATTTTATATAAAATCAAATTGGTTTTATATAGAATTTCTATTTTTTATATATTTGAACGTACTATAAAGTAAAATTTAAATATAAAAAACATTGACAACTGTTATCAAGTGTTATATACTGTTATGCATAAAGAGGTGATTAAATGAATCTTATAATAAGTAATAATATTGAAGTACCAATATATGAACAAATAAAAAGAAAAATAAAAAATGCAATCAATACAGGAGAATTAAAAGAAACAGAAGCATTACCTTCTGTCAGAAATCTTGCAAAAGATTTAAGAATTAGTGTATTAACAGTAAAAAGAGCCTATGATGAATTAGAACAAGAAGGATATATAAAAACAGTGCAGGGAAAGGGAAGTTTTGTTATACCTAGAAACAAAGAACTAATAAAAGAAGAACAAATAAAAATTATTGAGGAACACATAGATAAAATTATTAAAATTGCAAAAATAACAGATATTAGTTTAGAAGAAATTATAGATTTATTTAAATTTTTATATAAGGAGGATTAGAAATGGAAAACATATTAGAAGTTCAAAATTTGTGCAAAAAATATAGTGGATTTGAATTAAAAAATATCAATATGGAATTACCAAAAGGTATGATTATGGGACTGATAGGAGAAAATGGAGCAGGAAAAACCACTACAATAAAATCTATTTTGAATATAATAAATATAGACAATGGAAATATAAAAATACTTGGATTAGAAATGGCAAAAAATGAGAAGAAAATAAAGGAAGATATAGGAACAGTATTAGATGATAGTTTTTTATCAGAATATTTAAATATAACAGATATAAATAAAATAATGAAAAATATTTATAAAAACTGGGACGAGACATTGTATTTCAAATATATAGAACAATTTAAGCTACCAAAAGATAAAATATTCAGAGAATATTCAAGTGGTATGAAAATGAAACTAAAAATTGCAGTAGCCTTATCACATCATCCTAAACTGTTAATTTTAGATGAGCCAACGTCTGGACTAGATCCGGTAGCAAGAAATGATATATTAGATATTTTTCAAGACTTTATACAAGATGAAGAACATTCAATATTAGTTTCAAGTCATATAACGTCAGATTTAGAACATATAGCAGATTATATAGCTTTTATAGATGATGGAAAATTAATATTTACAAAACCAAAAGATGAACTATTAGAAAATTATGGGATAGCAAAATGCTCAGAAGAAGAATTTAAAAATATAGATAAAAATGATTTTATTAAATACAAGAAAAATAGATATGAATATGATGTTTTAATAGAAAATAAATCTGAATTTAAAAGAAAATACAACATTGAAATTATAGATAAAACTAGTATAGAAGAAATTATGTTAATTTATATTAAGGGGGAAAAATAAAATGAATTCTATAAAAGGATTAATAATAAAGGATTTTTTTAACCTAAAATCTTATGTAAAAACAATAATTGTTATAATGGTATTTTATATAATAATGGGATTTATTAATAATAATCTAGTAACTTTTGTATCTATTATTCTTCCATTATGCTTTGGGATGATAGGAATAAGTAGTTTTAATTATGACAATATTGCAAAATCTGATAAATATATACTAACATTTCCAATAACCAAAAAAGATGTAGTAAAGTCAAGATATTTACATATTTTATGTCTTACAATTGTTGGCACAATTTTAGGATTTATATTATGTATTATTTTTCAATCTATTAAAGAAAAGATGTTAGCAAATATAATAGATATGATATTAATTCCAATTGGAGCATTATGTGGAATGACACTGATACAAGCATTTGAAATACCAATAATTTATAAATATGGAGCAGAAAAGGGAAGAATAATACAAATGATTGTAATTGCATTATTAATGGTGGGGATTTCTAGTATTACAGCAGTTATTATAAAAATATCTCCATTTTCACTAGATGACTTTATATATATGTTAAAAACATATGGATTTTTAATTATTATTGCTATAACTACAATTTTTTATATAATTTCATATAAAATTTCATTAAAAATATATAGTAAAAAAGAAATTGATTAATTTTAACCTTACAAAAATGTAAGGTTATTTTTTTTATAATATGATATAATACTGTTTAAGGAGGCACAAAGGTTGAAAAATCTTTTCCAACCAGGATTTGTTCCTTAGAAAGGAATGAAATTAATAATGCAAAAAATCTTAATAGTAGAAGATGACGAAAAATTAAGAGATGAATTAGAAATTTTTTTAAATAATAATGGCTATAAGGCAGAAAAACTAAAAAATTTTAATAATGCAATACAAGATATTTTAAATACAAAACCAGATTTAGTGTTATTAGATATAAATTTACCAGGAATAGATGGAAAATATATTTGCAAAGAAATTAGAGAAAAATCTACTTTACCAATAATAATGGTAACAAGTGTAGATAATGAAATAGACGAATTATTAAGTATAAATTATGGAGCAGATCAATATGTTGAAAAACCTTTTAATATTCAAATATTACTTGCTAAAATAGGAGCTTTGCTAAAAAGAACAAATATGAGAACTAATCAAGAAATAATTGATTGTAAAGAATTTGCTTTAAATATATCAAAAAGTACAATAATAAGTAATAATAAAGAGATAGAATTAACAAGAAATGAATTTAAAATACTAAAATATTTAGTTGAACACCGAAACAATATAGTATCTAGAGAAGAAATTATAGACTGTTTATGGGAAAATGAAAGCTTTATTGATGATAATACATTAACAGTAAATATAACAAGATTAAGAAATAAATTAGATGAACTACAATTAAAAAAATTGCTTGAAACGAAACGAGGATTAGGATATATTTTAAAGTGAAAGGAAAGAAGGTCGAAAAGTAATTGCAATTTCGGAAGTTTTATAAAAGATAAAATATTACAATTAGGTTTAATAATATTTGGAATAATTACTATAGAAATATTTTTGCTAGCGTATCCATTTGGCAATTTTATAAAAATATACATTCCAATTAGTATATTAGGATTGTATTTTATTGCAATTTTAGTGGAATATTTTATAAAAAATCGTTTTTATAAAAACATAAATAACATGTTAAATGAATTACAAGATAAATATTTAATTACTGAAATAATTAAAGAACCTAATTTTTCTGACGGCAAAGTGCTAAAAGAAATATTGGAACAAACCAATAAGTCAATGATAGAAAATGTAAATAAATATAAATATTTACAAGAAGACTATAAAGAATATATAGAAATGTGGATTCATGAAATAAAAATACCAATAGCAACAAGTAAAATGATAATTGAAAATAACAAAAATGAAACAACTAAGAAAATAGATGAAGAATTATGTAAGGTAGAAAATTACATTGAACAAGCATTATATTATGCTAGGAGTAATACCGTAGAAAAAGATTATTATATAAAGAAATGTAAGATAAAAGATGTTGTAAATGAAGTTGTTCGCAAAAACAAAACTATCTTAATAGGAGAAAAAACAGCAATCAAGATACATGACTTAGATGTAAATGTTAATACAGATAGTAAATGGATAGGATTTATTTTAAATCAGATTATACAAAATAGTTTAAAATATAGAAGCATAAAAGAAAAACCTGAAATAGAGATTTATGCAACAAAAGGGAAGGAAAATGTTATTTTACACATTAAAGATAATGGAATGGGAATTAAGGAAGGAGAAGTTACTAGGGTATTTGAAAAAGGATTTACAGGAACCAATGGAAGAATGATAAATAAAAAATCTACGGGGATAGGACTGTATCTATGTAAAAAATTATGTGATAAATTAGGAATAGCAATAGAACTAACATCTGTTGAAAATGAAGGAACAGAAGTTAGATTAGTATTTCCAAATAGCAGTTATATAGATATAAAATAGAAATCTTACAAAAATGTAATATTTATGTAATACAAATCGATGGCAACTATTAAAAAAAGTTATTATAATTGTGTTAAGTTGAAAGGAGTTTTTAATATGGAAAAGATTTTAGAAGTACAAAACATAGAAAAATATTATGGAAACAAAACAAACTTAACAAAAGCAATAGATAACATTAGCTTTGATGTTGTCAAAGGAGAATTTGTAGGTATTATGGGAGCAAGTGGCTCAGGAAAGACTACACTTTTAAACTGTATATCTACCATAGACAGAGTGACTGCTGGACATATAGTTGTTAATAATTACGACATTACAAAGTTAAAAGGAAACAAATTAAATAAGTTTAGAAGAGAAGAACTTGGTTTTATTTTTCAAGATTTTAATTTACTAGATACTTTAACATGCTATGAAAATATAGCATTAGCTCTAACAATTCAAAGAGTAAATGCAAAAGAAATTGATAAAAGAGTATATCAAATTGCAGAAAAATTAGAAATTAAGGAGATTTTAAAAAAATATCCATATCAAATATCTGGAGGGCAAAAACAGAGAGTGGCGTCAGCAAGAGCAATTATTACAAACCCAAAACTTGTACTTGCAGATGAACCAACTGGAGCATTGGACTCAAAATCTGCAAGACAATTATTAGAAAATTTTGAATATCTAAATCAAAAATTGGAGGCAACAATATTGATGGTTACACATGATGCTTTTACAGCCTCTTATGCTGATCGAATATTATTTATAAAAGACGGAAAGATTTTTAATGAATTAGTAAAAGGAAATAACACAAGAAAACAATTTTTTGAAAAAATAATTGAGGTGCAAACACTTCTTGGAGGTGATTTGAACAATGTTATTTAAGTTATCAATAAAAAATATTACAAAAAGTATAAAGGATTATGCAATATATTTTTTAACTTTAGTTTTAGGTGTAGCAATTTTTTACATGTTTAATTCCTTAGATAGTCAAGAAGCAATGTTAAAGGTATCACAATCAACACATGAAATAATTACTCTTATGATAAGTATGCTTGGAGTTGTATCGATATTTGTAGCAGTTGTATTAGGATTATTAATAGTATATGCTAATAATTTTTTAATTAATAGGAGAAAAAAGGAATTTGGTATATATATGACACTTGGAATGGGAAGAAGACAAATTTCAAAAATAATATTAATAGAAACAATATTTGTAGGAATTATATCTCTAATTGTTGGATTGATTATAGGAATATTTGCATCACAATTTATGTCTATATTAGTTGCAAAACTATTTGAAGCTGATATGAGTGATTTTCAATTTGTATTTTCAAAAGAATCCTGTGTCAAGACATGTATATATTTTGCAGTAATGTATATTGCGGTAATGATTTTTAATACGATGACAGTTTCGAGATATAAACTAATAAATTTGTTAAATGCCACAAAGAAAAATGAAACAGTAAAAATAAGAAACCCTTTTCTGGCAGTTTTAGTATTTATTGTAGGTTCAAGTATTTTAGGATATGCTTATTATATTGTAACAGTAAAAACAAATACATTAAGAGTTGAAAAAGATTTGATAAAACCAATTTTAATGGGAATAGTTGGTACAGTAGCTATTTTTTGGTCATTATCTGGATTTATATTAACAACTATAAAAAAGATGAAAAAAATATATTTAAAAGATACAAATATGTTTGTTTTAAGACAAATTAATAATAAAATAAATACAACAGTAGTAAGTATGAGTGTAATATGTATAATGTTATTTATGACAATTACAATTTTATCCTCAAGTTTATCTTTAAGAAATTCAATGCAAAAAGATTTAATAGAAATGACACCAGTTGACTTAAACTTAGAAAAAATAGCAAATCTTCCAGAAGTATATAAAAATGCTTATGGAAAAGACGTATCAACGACAGAGGAACAAAGGAAAGATTCAACAATTTTAATATCAGAAACTTTAAAAAATAACGGATTCGATGTGAATGTATTAAAAGATGTTGTAGAAATACCTATATATGCTATAGATGAATTAACTATGGAGAAATTTCTAGGAGATCAATTTGAAGAAATAAACCAAGAATATCCTTTTCTTATTTACAGTAGTGCAGAAAAAATTATAAAAATATCTGATTATAATAAAATAGCTGAACTTTATGGAATACAAAAATATTCGTTAAATGATGATGAGTATATTATGATTTGTGATTTTGATAACCAAGTACAAATAAGAAATAAAGCATTAATAGATGGAAATAATATTTTAGAAATAGCAGGAAAAAAATATAAATCAAAATACAATGAATGTAAAGAAGGCTTTATTGATATGTCTACAAGCCACACTAATGCAGGAATTTTAGTAGTTCCAGATAATTGTAATCTAACAGAAGAAATGAAAGAAAAATATTTTTTAGCTGCAAATTATAATGCAACAACTGATGAAGAAAAAGAAGAAATAGAAAAAATATTTATTTATAATAGTTCTATATTAGTTCAAAATTTAGTAAAAAAAGGTATAAATATAGATGGAATGACTAAAATCAGTTTAATTGAATCAAGTTTGGGCTTAACAACGATTATTATATTTATTGCAATTTATTTAGGAATAATTTTCTTGATTGCAAGTAGTGTTATTTTAGCTTTGAAACAATTAACAGATAGTAGTGATAATAAACAAAGATATACTATTTTAAGAAAAATTGGTTGTGATGAAAAGATGATAAATAAAGCACTATTTAGACAAATTGGAGTATTTTTTGGTATGCCTCTTGCTTTAGCAATAATTCACTCTGTTTTTGGAATACAATTTGCTCTAAATTTATTATCTGGAATTGCAAAAGCAAATGAACTGTTACCATCAATTATAGTAACTATAATTATAATAGGTATTATATATGGTTCATATTTTCTAGCAACATATTTTGGAGGAAAAAACATTATTAAAGAGGAGGAATAATAAAATGTTAGGATTTTCTAAATGGATATTGATTGTAATAGTTAGCATAATTATAATAATTGGAACTACTATATTTAAAGTAGCAGAAAATCCTATAAATACTATGCTTAATATTTATGGTACAATTATTAGATTTCTTGGAGATGATATATTAACAAATGATAAAAAATTGAAAGGCAAAAGGGAATATGGTATAGATCACTACGTTGGTACATATAGTGCTAATTATGATAATTATACTGGAGATGAAATATTATTTGGAGGTACCGCATTAAGCAGAGAAAATGGAGAACATATAAATGTACAAATTAAATTAAAAAAGGAAAATGGAAACATAAAAATAATTAATAGAATGGGAGAAAATGATATTACAATTTTAGAAGAAACAGGAGAATATAACGATATTATTTATATTGAAGGGATAAGCTATTATTTAGTAGTAGAATTAGATAATTTTAAAGGAGATTTACAAGTAAAAATAGAATAATTTGTATTTTAGAAAGAGGTAAGTGTGAAAATGAATAAAGAAAAAATGTTAAAAATAATTATTATAATAGCAATAATAGTAGATTTAATAATTTTTGGAAGTTTGTTATATAGTAATTATAATTTAAAGAAAGAAATATCCTATTTAAAATATAGTTATAAAGAATTACAGGATAATGTATCAGAACAAGGAGGAAATATTTCTAGTATTGAATCAAAGATTAATGAAATAGCAGAATTTGTTAACGAAGCAAAAGAACAGAAAAATCTTGAAAATGATCCATATTATGATGCAATTAATAATTTAGACAATACAATATTTTTAACAGATTTTGAAAATTATACACCAGATAATAATGATATAAAAATTACAGAGAAAAAAGCTAGAGACATTGCTCAAAAAGGATTTGAAGAATCAAAAATGAGAATTGCTTCAGAAGGAACTGAAGACATTAATTCAGAAACAGTACAAATAGAAGAAGTTTTTGCAAATAATTACTTTACAAGATATTATTCTCAAAGAGACGAAACTTATAATAAAATAAAAAGAAATTGTTATGCAATACAAAGACAAAATAATATGGGCTGTGGAGTTACTGTTTATGTTGATGTAACAACAGGTTTGATAATTGCAGGTAGGGCATTTGGAGATTAGATTATAAAAAATAAAAAAATTTTCAAAATTATTCTTGAAAAAATTTTCAAAAAAATATATAATTACATAGTCGAAACAGCTTAAAAGCGTATAATTTCTGGCGAAATTATACGTTTGTTTTTTTGCCTTTATAAATAAAATCCCCATATTTTAAAGCAAAAATATAGCGAAAGACAAAAATAAAAAAATAGGAGGAAACAAATGGAAAATCAAGAAGACAATAAATATCTAGGTGAAGAAAAAATTTCAAAATTATTACTAAAATTCTCTATTCCGTGTATTTTATCACTTTTAATTACATCTTTATACAATATAGTAGATCAAATATTCATAGGAAATAGTGAATTAGGTTACTTAGGAAATGCAGCAACAACAATAGTATTTCCAATTACTATTATTTCTGTTGCATTTGCGTGGTGCTTTGGAGATGGGGCAGCAGCATTTTTATCTTTGTGTCAAGGAAGAAAAGATACAAAAAATGCACATAAAGCAGTAGGTAATAGCATCTTTATTACTTTTATTATTAGCATTATATTTGTAATACTAGGCTTTATTTTTATGGAAAAATTATTATTTTTATTTGGAGCATCTAATGAAACAATAGGACTTGCGAAAGACTACTTCGTTATTATTTTATCGGCTATTCCGATTTATATGTTGGGAAATACTATGAGTGCTATTATTAGAGCAGATGGAGCTCCAGCATTTTCAATGATTGCTACACTTATGGGGGCTGTTACCAATATTATATTAGATCCAGTTTTCATATTTGGACTTAAATGGGGAATAAAAGGTGCAGCATGGGCCACAATAATAGGTCAAATTTTAACATTTATTATTTCAGAAATATATTTCTTTAGAACGAAAACATTTAAATTATGTCTAGATAGTTTTAAAATGGATATTAAATTATTTAACAATGTTATAAAATTGGGAGTATCAACATTTATAACTCAAATGTCCATTGTGGTGATATCTTTAGTTTGTAATATCATGCTATCTAAATATGGGGCTATGTCAAAATATGGTGTAGATATACCTATTGCTGTAATAGGTATTTGTATGAAAGTTTTTACAATAGTTATAAACATTGTTGTAGGTATTATTTTAGGAGC
Organism: uncultured Clostridia bacterium; assembly: GCA_947589015.1. Lineage (GTDB taxonomy): Bacteria > Bacillota > Clostridia > TANB77 > CAG-508 > CAG-269. The sequence goes on along the minus strand of CANPZF010000018.1, from coordinate 5,493 downwards.
TCAACCAATTTTAGGATATAACTATGGTGCTAAAAAATACGATAGAGTTAGAAAAGTATTTAGAATGGTACTGTTAGCTACAATTATTATAGGAGCTATTAGCACATTAATATTTGAAGTATGGCCACAAAATGTTATTAAAATATTTGGTACAGAATCAGAATTATATATGGAATTTGCAGTAATGACATTTAAAATTTTCTTAATGCTTATTACATTTACTTGTACTATAAAAATGTCATCTATATTTTTCCAAGCAGTAGGAAATCCATTAAAATCAGCTATAGTATCACTTACAAGAGATATTATATGTTTTGTTCCACTTGTTATTATATTACCTAACTTTTTAGGAGTACAAGGCGCCTTGTGGGCAGCCCCAATAGCAGATGCAATAGGAATGGTAATAACAGCTACATTGATTACAATGTTTTTCAGAAAACTAAAAAATGAAAAAGTAAAAGAAAATGATACTGAAACTGTTATTAAACCTTCAAAGAAAGGAATTATTATTACTATTAGTCGTGAACATGGTAGTCAAGGAAAGTATATTGGAGAACTAGTTTCTAAAAAACTAAATATTCCTTATTATTACAAAGAGATGACAGCTTTAGCAGCAAAAGAAAGTGGTCTTGATAAAGAATTTGTATCTGATATAAATTATAATTCAGATGTATTATATAACTTATATATGAGTACGTCACCAATCCAATATGCAATTCAAGCACAAGAAAAAGTAATAAAAATGATTGCTGAAAATGGATCTTGTGTTATTGTTGGTAGAGCATCAGATTATGTATTAAGAGAAAACAAAAATTTATTAAGAGTATTTATTTATGCATCAAAAGATTATAGAGCTTGTAAAATTATGGAAATGTATAAAGATTCCAAAAAAGATGCTATTAAAAACTTAGAAAAATCAGACAAAGCAAGAGCGAGTTATTATAAAATGGTCGCAGGAAAAGATTGGGGAAAACTTGATAATTATGATTTGTGTATCAATTCATCTATAGGAGCAGAAAAGACAGCTGATGTTATATGTGAATATGTAAAAAATATGCAAAGATAATTATACTATAGAAGCAAGAAATTTGATTATTTCTTGCTTTTATAGTATAATGACCTCAATTAAATAGCAATTACGATAAAAAGTTAAGAAAGAAAGGAAACAGTCAATGTTAAATCAATTTTCAAGAACAGAACTATTAATAGGAAAAGAAGGAATAAAGAAATTAGAAAACGCAAAAGTCGCAGTATTTGGAATTGGAGGAGTAGGTTCTTTTGTTGTTGAAGGTTTGGTAAGAGTAGGAATAGGAAATTTTGTATTAGTTGATGATGATAAAGTTTGTCTAACTAATTTAAATAGACAGTTGATTGCTACTCGTAAAACAGTTGGAAAACTCAAAGTAGAAGTTGCCAAAGAAAGAATACTAGATATTAATCCAAATGCGAATGTAAAAATATATGAAGAATTTTTTATGCCAGACAGTAAGGAAATATTAGATGATACAGTTGATTATATAGTAGATGCAGTAGATACAGTGACTGCTAAAATAGAATTAGTTATAAGAGCAAATAAACTAAATATACCTATTATATCATGTATGGGAACAGGAAATAAATTAGACCCAACTAAATTTGAAATAACAGATATTTATAAAACTAGTGTATGTCCTTTAGCTAAAGTTATGAGAAAAGAGTTAAAAATTAGAGGAATTAAAGAACTTAAAGTAGTTTATTCAAAAGAAGAACCAATTAAGCCTAATGAGACTATAGAGTCCAGCTGTAAAACATGTTGTATATGTCCTCCAGGAACAAAAAGAAAATGTACAGATAGAAATCAGGTACCAGGAAGCATATCATTTGTGCCATCAGTAGCAGGCTTAATCGTAGCAGGAGAAGTAATAAAGGACTTATTAAATAGAGGAATATAAATATGAACATTTATTTAGAATTAAATAAAATAATAGAATACATTGAAAATCACTTAGAAGAAAAAATTGATTATAAAGAATTAGCTAAAATGATAGGAATAAATGAATATACTTTTCAAAAGATATTTTCAATAATGTGTAATATAACACTTACTGAATATATAAGAAACAGAAGGCTTTCAAATGCAGGTCAGGAATTATATTTGAATAATGAAAAAATAATAGATATAGCACTAAGATATCAATATGAGAATGCTACTTCATTTTCAAGAGCATTTGAAAAATTTCATGGAATAAAACCAAGCAATGTAAAAAAGAACCCTGAGAAGCTAAAAATATATACCAAATTATATTTTAGAGAAATAAATGAACAGGCTAAGAAAGTTGAATATATGATTATTGAAAGAGAGCAAATGACTTTATATGGAAAATATAAAAATACTAATAATGCGAAAATAAAAAATTTAGCTCCAAAATTCTATAAAGAAATGGCTGAAAAATATGGTGAACCACTATATGGAATGATAGAATATAAAGACAAAGGTAGACGTTTTGTAAAGGCATATTGGATAATGTATGATAAAAAGATGAATGATTTAGAGACAAAAAAAATCCCGAAAAGTAAATGGATTATGATAAGAATAAAATCACAGAAAACAGAAGAAATACAAGAAGCATCTGATATGTTTTATCAAGATTTTTTGCCTATTTCAAAATATCATTTTAGAGATATACCAGAACTAGAATATTATCATGATGATATTACAGATTTTTTGATACCAATAGAAAACTGACTTTTTTTGAAAAGAAAAAGTCAGTTTTTTATTAATATAGATTGGTATAATTTTCAAAAAGAGGTATATAAAATGAGAAGTAATATATTCGAAATATACCCAACAATTCCCTATATAGAAGGAGAAGAATGGTTAAAACTAATCCTTAAAGTGTCTAGAATAAATGGAATATTTAGACATTGGAATTTATGGGTACATATAGAAAATAATTATGTAAGATATTTTATAGAAACAAAACGAATGCTCCCACCAATATTAGCGGATTTAGGTGACTTTTTAATAAGAAAATCAGATATAAATCTAAGAAAAAAATGGAATTTTGGAATACCATTTATACTTACTGGCAATTATAAAACACTATTAGACGTATATGACAAATTTGAGACAAGAAAATTTGAAAAAATAAAGAATATTAAAATTATGATTTTTCCTTACAAATATAATGATTTTTTATCAACAACTCATTTATATTTAGAAAATGGAGAAGGAAAAATTATAAATAGAAAACTGTTTTGGAATAGTAGAATATATAATTTTGTAAGTATTGATTTTGGTAAACATGTACGATTTTTCTATCAGAAAAATGAGTCTAAATACCTAGATACTAAAAAGGTAATGAATGTATTAACAAGTGATAAAGAAAATGCAATACTAGAAGCAGACGTATTTCCATATTTACAGGATAAACGATATTTAAACTATAAAAATTATGATTTTGACAAACATTCTATTGTCATAGGAGCAAGTGGAACAGGTAAGTCAAAATTAATATGTTCTATAATAAAAATATTATCTCAGAATAAATCTAACAAAATGAAATATAAAGTAATTGTGATTGATCCACATAGTGCAATAGAAGATGACATAGGAGGATTAGAAGATACAGATGTAATTGATTTTAAAACAGAAGAAAGTAGTGTGAATTTGTTTGTAAATTCAGCTGACGATATAATTTCACAAGTAGAATCAATAATATCAATATTTAAAAATATTATTGCAGATAGATATAATTCAAAATTAGAAAGAGTGCTTAGGTATAGTATACATTTGTTATTACAAAAAGGAAACTTCAATTTAGTTAATTTAAGAAAGCTATTAACTGAGATAGAATATAGAAATAGAATAATAAAAGAGGTTGAAGATGAAATTCAACCCAATATAATAGAATTCTTTAGAGTAGATTTTAATGAATTAAAAACAAAGTCATACCAAGAAGCCATTTCGCCTATAATTTCTTTTATAGATGAGATGCAATTATTACCAGCAATGAATGAAGAAAATTCAATAAAAAATATAAGAGATGAAATAGAGAAAAATTTTATTACAATATTATCATTAGACCAAATGTCATTAGGGTTAAATATTACAAAAACAATTGCTGGATTTGCAATGCAACAGATACTACAATTAGTTCAAGCACACACATTTGATGAGCATATAATACTAGTAGTAGATGAAGTATCTATAATAGAGAATCCTATATTAGGCAGATTTTTATCAGAAGCAAGAAAATATAATTTATCTTTGATTTTAGCTGGGCAATATTTTGATCAAATTAGCGATAATTTGCAAAAAGCAATTTTTACAAATGTGGTAAATTACTTTATTTTTAGAGTTTCTAAAATGGATGCAATAATTTTAGAAAAAAATATGCAAATGGAACTTGCTGTTAGAAATTCAATAGTTATAAGACTGAAGCTTTTATCGGAATTGAATGACAGGGAATGTATTGTAAGAATTGGAAAAATGGGGAGAATGTTGTCAGCTTTTAAAGGTAAAACACTTGATTTTACTCCTGTACCAAGAAAGAAAAATCAATTTAAGAAAAACAATATAATAAAAATAGAAGAAAATAAATCCAAAAAGAAATTTGACATTGATACAAAAAATACACTAAAAAATATGATGTCTAAACAATCAACTTCGAGGAAAAAGGTGAGTCTTGAAAACAATTAAATTTTATTAAAAGGGAATATTAGAAATGAATGATAAACAATGTAAACAAATATTAGATGAAATTTTTATGGGAATTTTTGAGCAGAAGTGTTTGTTAAGCATAGATGAAGTTTTATCTGAGTTTGCTTTTGATATTAAATTACCAAATAAAGTTATAGATGCAGTAGATGGAAAAGAAACATGGGCATCTTCAATTAATTCTAATAAATATATAAGTCAAGAAAATATGATGAAATATGATAATTATAAAGGATGGATGAGACCTAAAAAGGAAATAGCATCTTTGGATGAAATTTTAAAACTCTGGGATAAAATTAATTATACAACAACTGAACGCAACTATGAAAGTATCAATGTCTCAAAATGTGATACAGTTTATAACTCAGAAAATGTATATAGAAGCCAAGACTGCAGAAAATGTAAAAATACAATTTTTACAGATGGTAGTGCAGATTGTGAATATGTTCTTGCTTGCCAAAGAAGTTCAAATTTAAGCTATTGTATTAGAGTGGATGATTCAAATAGTTGCTCTAATAGTTATAATGTAATATGTTCTAATAAAATTAGTAATTCATTTTTTATACAAGATGCTAATTCTTTGTATGAATGTATGTTTTGCTCACATATTCAAAACAGAAGATACTGTATTGCAAATATGCAATTTGATAGGGAAGAATATATGTACATAAAATCTGAAATTGTTAAATGGATTGTTTCTCAATTTTATTGATATAGTGTTACAGGATAAAATCCATGCCTTTCTCGTTTCACTCGCAAGACACACATAGGAATGAAAAACTTGAATTTGAAAC
>CANPZF010000017.1 GCA_947589015.1 uncultured Clostridia bacterium | reverse complement strand
ATTCATAATATAGAATTAAATCCAAAACAAGGTGGAAAATTAGTAAAAGCAGCAGGACAAAGTGCACAATTAATGGCTAAGGAAGGCAAATATGCACATGTAAGACTTCCATCAGGAGAAATGAGATTAATTTTATCAAGATGTAGAGCAACAGTTGGAGTAATTGGAAATAGTGATCATGAAAATGTTAAATTAGGTAAAGCTGGTAGAAAAATTCATATGGGAATTAGACCAACAGTTAGAGGTTCTGTAATGAACCCAGTAGATCACCCTCATGGTGGTGGTGAAGGTAGAGCACCAGTAGGACACGCAGGTCCAATGACACCTTGGGGTAAACCAGCTCTTGGATATAAGACAAGAAACAAAAAGAAATTGTCAAATAAATTTATAGTAAAGAGAAGATAATTTAAGCAATTAAAGAAATTGCAAACCTTATAAAAGGAAGGAGGACATTTAAACATGTCAAGATCAAGCAAGAAAAAACCATTTGTAGAGCCTAAATTACTAAAAAGAATTGAAGCAATGAATGAATCAGGAAATAAAGAAGTTTTAAAAACATGGTCAAGAGCTTCAACAATTTATCCACAAATGGTTGGTCATACAATCGCTGTACATGATGGAAGAAAGCATGTTCCTATTTATATAGCAGAAGAAATGATAGGACACAAATTAGGAGAATTTGCTCCTACAAGAACATTCAAAGGTCATGCTGGAGATAAAAAGACAAGTGCAAAAAATTAAGAGATATATTTTAGCAGGGAAAAGCAAATATAAAAGAATTTATTAAAGTACCTGACATTAGTTCAAGGAGGGAAAAAAAGTGCAAGAGCAAGAAACATTAGTTAGAAACGAAGCAAAAGCAACTTTAAAATTTGCTAGAATTTCAAGCAGAAAAGTAAAAATTGTAGCAGATTTAATAAGAGGAAAAGAAGTTGATGAAGCTTTATCAATTGTAAAATTTACACCAAAAGCATCATCAGAAATTATTGAAAAATTATTAAAATCAGCAATTGCAAATGCTGAGAACAATCATCAAATGAAACATGAAAATTTGTATGTTGCTGAAATTTATGCAAATCAAGGTCCAACATTAAAAAGAATTAGACCAGCTGCTAAAGGTTCAGCAGTAAGAATTAGAAAAAGAACAAGTCATATAACAATAGTATTAAAAGAAAAGGAGGCATAAGTAAAAAATGGGACAAAAAGTACATCCAACAGGAGTGAGAGTTGGAATCATAAAAGATTGGAATTCTAAATGGTATGCAGATTCTAGAAATTTTGCAGATTATTTAGTAGAAGATCAAAAAATCCGTAAATTTTTAAAGAAAAAACTATTTGCTGCTGGAATCTCAAAAATAGAAATCGAAAGAACAGCTAAATTAGTTAAAATAAATTTATATACTGCAAAACCAGGAATCGTAATTGGAAAAGGTGGAGCAGGAGCTGAAAGTGTAAAAGCTGAAGTAGCAAAATTAATAGGAAAAGATGTTAATTTAAATATTGTGGAAGTAAAAAATGCAGATACAGATGCACAATTAGTTGCAGAAAATATTGCAGGACAATTAGAAAGAAGAATTTCATTCAGAAGAGCTATGAAACAATGTATGCAAAAATCTTTAAAATCAGGAGCTTTAGGAATTAAAACTGCTGTTTCAGGAAGATTAGGTGGTGCAGATATGGCTAGAACTGAATTCTACAAAGAAGGAAATATTCCTTTACAAACTCTAAGAGCAGATATAGATTATGGATTTGCTGAGGCAGATACAACTTATGGAAAAATTGGTGTAAAAGTTTGGATTTATAAAGGTGAAGTTCTTCCAACTAAGAAAACAGAAGGAGGGGAACAATAATGCCATTAATGCCAAAAAGATCAAAATTTAGAAAAATGCAAAAAGGTAGAATGAGAGGAAAAGCAACAAGAGGAAATAAAGTTTCTGATGGTGAATATGGAATACAAGCGGTTACAGCAGGATTAATTACAGGTAACCAAATAGAAGCTGCCCGTATTGCTATGACTCGTTATGTAAAAAGAGGTGGAAAGGTTTGGATAAAAATATTTCCAGACAAACCAATAACAGCTAAACCTATTGGTACTCGTATGGGTAAAGGTAAAGGTGCACCAGAATACTGGGTAGCAGTAGTAAAACCAGGAAGAGTTATGTTTGAAATAGCAGGTGTTCCTGAAGATGTTGCCAAAGAAGCTTTACGTTTAGCTATGAATAAACTACCTAATAAAACAAAAATCATAGCAAGAGAAACTGAAAAGGTAGGTGAAAATGATGAAGATAAATAAAATAAGAGAAATGTCTTCACCAGATTTAGAGAAAGAATTAGGTGAACTAAAAACAGAATTATTTAAATTAAAATTTAGTTTAGCTACACATGGATTAGATAATCCAATGAAAATAAAAGAAGTAAAAAGAGATATAGCTAAAATAAATACTGTATTAACAGAAAGAAGAATAGCTGAATCAAAAAAGAGTTAATTAAGGAAGGAGAATTATAAATGGAAGAGAGAAATCTACGCAAAGTAATGATAGGAACAGTTAAATCAAACAAAATGGATAAAACTGTTGTAGTTGCTGTAGAAACAAGTGTAAGCCATGGAGTTTATGGAAAAACAGTTAAAAGAACATATAAATTAAAAGCACATGATGAAAATAATAACTGTGAAATAGGTGATAAAGTAAAAGTTATGGAAACTAGACCACTTTCTAAGGATAAAAGATGGAGAGTAGTAGAAATTCTAGAAAAAGCAACTATGAATTAAATAAAATATATAATTCTTACTATTAAATAAAGAAGGAGGTACCATATAAAATGATACAACAACAAACAAGATTAAAGGTAGCAGATAATACAGGAGCAAGAGAATTAATGTGTATTAGATGTTTAGGTGGATCATATAGAAAAACATCTAATATAGGAGATGTTATAGTTGCTTCAGTTAAATCAGCAACACCAGGTGGAGTTGTAAAAAAAGGTGATGTTGTAAAAGCTGTTATTGTAAGATCTAAAAGAGGATTAAGAAGAGCAGATGGTTCATATATAAAATTTGATGAAAATGCAGCTGTTATAATAAGAGAAGATGGAACACCAAGAGGAACACGTATCTTTGGACCAGTTGCAAGAGAATTAAGAGAAAAAGATTACATGAAAATTCTTTCATTAGCCCCAGAAGTTCTATAATTCGTAGTTTCTGAGCTAAAAATAGAAATAAGAAGAAAAGGAGGCAATCTCTAATGAGAATAAAAAAAGGCGATAATGTTCAAGTTTTATCTGGAAATGATAAAGGTAAAACAGGAGAAGTATTAGAAATATTACCAAAAGAAGATAAAATTATTGTTAAAGGCGTTAATGTGAGAAAAAAACATGTTAAAGCTAGAAAACAAGGAGATGAAAGTGGAATATTATCAGTAGAATGTAGTATACCAGCATCTAAGGCAAATGTAGTGTGCCCTAAATGTGGTAAAACTACAAAAATAGGATATAGTATGGAAAAAGATAAAAAAGTACGTATTTGTAAAAAATGCGGAGCAAAAATGAAATAGATATAAGAAAGGAGGATTAGAAATTTTATGGAAAAATTAAGAGAACAATATGAAAAAGAAGTAATCCCAGCATTAATGAAAAAATTTGAATATAAATCAATTATGCAAGTTCCAAAACTTGATAAAATAGTAATTAATATAGGATTAGGAGATGTAAAAGAAAATCCTAAATCACTAGAAAATGCCATGAATGATTTAATGCAAATTACAGGTCAAAGACCAGTAGTAACAAAAGCAAAAAAATCAATTGCGGCATTTAAATTAAGAGAAGGTGCTAACATAGGATGTAAAGTAACATTAAGATCAGATAAAATGTATGATTTTGCTTACAAATTATTTAATGTAGCACTTCCAAGAGTAAGAGATTTTAGAGGAGTGTCAGCAAATTCTTTTGATGGTAGAGGAAATTACTCTATGGGTGTAAAAGAACAACTAATATTCCCTGAAATTGAATATGATAAAGTAGATAAATTAAGAGGTATGGATATTATATTTGTAACTACAGCTAAAACTGATGAAGAAGCTAGAGAGTTACTAAAATTAATGGGAATGCCTTTCAAAGCTTAAATAATATAAGTGAATTGAAGGAAGGAGATATTTAGATATGGCTAAGAAATCAATGAAAGTAAAACAAGCTGGACCACAAAAATACAAAACTAGAGAATATAATAGATGTAAATTATGTGGTAGACCACATGCATATATTAGAAAATATGGTATATGTCGTGTATGTTTTAGAGAATTAGCACATAAGGGAGAGATACCAGGAGTTAAGAAGGCTAGCTGGTAAAAAACAAATGAAAATCAGAATTTTGATTTGTTTTGAATAAATAATAAATAGAGTTATAAATTAATATGTAAAGAGAAGGAGGTAAGTAATAAATGAATATTACAGATCCAATAGCAGATATGTTAACAAGAATAAGAAATGCAAACAGTTCAAAACATAAGACTGTTGATATACCAGCTTCAAATATGAAGTTAGGAATTGCAGAAATCTTATTTAGAGAAGGATATATAAAATCTTTTGAAGAAATAAAAGATGATGCACAAGGTATAATTAGAATTACTTTAAAATATGACGAAAAAGGAAATAGAGTAATTGATGGATTAAAAAGAATTAGTAAACCAGGACTAAGAGTATATGCAGCTAAGGATGAACTACCAAGAGTATTAAATGGTTTAGGAATAGCCATAGTATCAACATCTAAAGGCTTAAAAACAGATAAAGAAGCAAGAGAATTAGGTGTTGGTGGAGAAGTATTAGCTTATGTATGGTAATTGAGATTAAATACTAAAAAAGAAGGAGGGAAAACTTAAAAATGTCAAGAATAGGAAATAAACCTATTACAGTGCCATCAGGAGTACAAGTAAAAATAGATGGACAAAAAATTACTGTAACAGGACCAAAAGGTACATTAGAAAGAGAAATACATAAAGATATTTCTATAGAAATGAAAGAAAATGAAATTAAAGTTATTAGAAAAGATGATGAACCAGCAAATAGAAGTTTACATGGTTTGACAAGAACTTTAATTAATAATATGATAATTGGAGTAACTTCAGAATATAGTAAGGAATTGCAAATAAATGGTGTAGGTTATAGAGTTGCAAAACAAGGAAATAATTTAAATTTAACTTTAGGATATTCTCATCCAGTTATATTTGAAGCACCACAAGGGATAACTTTTGATGTTCCAAATCCTAATACAATTATAGTAAAAGGAATTGATAAAGAACTAGTTGGTCAAACAGCAGCAGTTATTAGAACAAAGAGACCACCAGAAGTATATAGAGGAAAAGGTATTAAATATGCTGATGAAGTTATTAGACGTAAGGAAGGTAAAACAGGAAAATAAAACGGAAAGGAGTAAATAATAATGGTTAAGAAAACAGATAGAAAAATGGAAAGAAGAAGAAGACATATACGTGTAAGAAGAAAAATATCTGGAACAAGTGAAAGACCAAGATTATGTGTATATAGAAGCAATAATAACTTATATGTACAAATTATAGATGATGTTGCTGGAAATACATTAGTTCAAGCTTCTACTTTAGATAAAGAAGTAAAAACTAAGCATGCAAATAAAGAAGCTGCTAAGGAAGTAGGAACTTTAATTGCAAAAAAAGCAGCTAATAAAAACATAGAAACAGTAGTTTTTGATCGTGGTGGATATATTTATCACGGTGTTGTTAAAGAATTAGCAGAAGCTGCAAGAGAGGCAGGATTAAAATTCTAAGATAATATAAAAACGAATAAAGGAGGGAAAACTAAAAACAATGGAGGATAACAAAGAATTAAAAGAAAAAGTAGTTGCTATTAACAGAGTTGCTAAAGTTGTTAAAGGTGGTAGAACTTTTAGATTTAGTGCTGTAGTTGTAGTAGGAGACGAAAAGGGACATGTAGGAGTTGGAAATGGTAAAGCAGCTGAAGTTCCAGATGCTATTAAAAAAGCTATTCAAGAAGCTAAAAAGAACTTAGTAGAAATACCAATAGTAGGAACAACTGTACCACATGAATATATAGGAACTTTTGGAAGTGCTAAAGTAATGTTAAAACCAGCTGCAGTTGGTACTGGACTTATTGCAGGTGGTAGTGTTAGACCAGTATTAGAGCTTGCTGGTTATAAAGACATTAGAACAAAAGTTATAGGAACAAACAATCCAAGAAATGTAGTTTATGCTACAATTAAAGGATTACAATCTATGCAAACAATAGAACAAGTTGCTAGAAAAAGAGGAAAGAAAGTAGATGAAATTTTATAATAAATAAAATATACTTTTAAATTATTTGTCAAAAAAGAGGGAGGTGCAAGCCAAATGAAATTAGACGAATTAAAGCCAGCAGTAAGTAAAGTAAAAAGAAATAGATTAGGTCGTGGAATAGGTTCAGGAAATGGAAAAACATCAGGAAAAGGACATAAAGGACAAAAAGCAAGATCAGGTGGAGGCGTAAGAAGAGGTTTCGAAGGAGGCCAAACACCATTATATAGAAGATTACCAAAAAGAGGATTTACTAATATTCATGCTAATACATATACAGAAGTAACACTTACAATGCTAAATAAATCAAAGGCAACAGATGTTACAGCTGAAACATTAATAGAAGAAGGAATTATTAGTAAAGCTAATGATGGAATTGTAATACTTGCAACAGGAAAATTAGAAAAAAAATTAAATGTTAAAGCTACAAGATTTACAGCAAAAGCTAAAGAGCAAATTGAAGCTTTAGGCGGAAAGGCTGAGGTGATTTAGTTGTTTAAAACAATAAAAAATGCATTAAAAACGCCAGATGTTAGAAAAAGACTAATATATACTTTAATATTAATAGTAATTTTTAGATTAGGATGCTATATTACAGTGCCAGGAGTAAATACTATAGCATTAAATGAAGCAATGGGAAATACAGAAGGATTAGCAGGATTAATTGATATAATTTCAGGAGGAGCTTTTTCAAGATTTTCTGTTTTTGCAATGTCAATAAGCCCATATATTACTGCATCTATTGTAATTCAATTATTAGCAATGATTATACCTTCTTTAGAAAGATTAACTAAAGAAGGAGGAGAAGAAGGAAGAAAGAAAATAAATAAATATACAAAAATTGTAACTATTATACTTGCATTAGTTGAAGCCATAGGTATTTATTTATCTTATAAATCAGCAGGAATATTTGTTGATAATACTTTCTTAACCGGAGCTTTAGTTGTTACAGGATTAGTAGCAGGAACATCATTACTAATGTGGTTAGGAGAACAAATTACAAGTAAAGGAATAGGAAATGGAATATCATTATTAATTTTTATAGGTATTGTTTCAAGATTACCTAGTGCAGTAACAACACTATGGAATTTAATAATAACAAGTAATGGATTTAGTACAACTGGATTATTAACAGCAATTGGAATTGTAGCAGGAGCTATTATTTTAGTAGCAGGAGTTGTATTTGTACAACAAGCTGAAAGAAGAGTTCCAGTACAGTATTCTAAAAAAGTAGTAGGAAGAAAAATGGTAGGTGCACAAAATACACATATACCATTAAAACTTGCGATGGCAGGAGTTATGCCAGTAATCTTTGCATCATCTTTTATGACTTTTCCAGCTATGATTATACAAATATTTGTAAAAGATATAGCAAGTCAAACAGGATTTTTAGCAGGATTATATAAATTTTCAATAGCAACATCTACATCAAATGTAGGAATAGGATATTCAATTGCAAATGCTATTGTATACTTATTATTAATTGTAGGATTTACATTTTTCTACACATATGCAACATTTAATCCAGCAGAAGTATCAAGTAATATAAAAAGAAATGGTGGATTTATACCAGGTATTAGAGCTGGAAAACCAACAACAGAATATTTATCTTCAATAATATCTAAATTAACATGGTTCGGAGGATTGTTCTTAGCAGTAATAGCAATACTTCCAATGTTACTAAGATTTACTAACTTAAATATTGCTTTTGGTGGTACATCTATATTAATTGTAGTAGGTGTGGCTCTAGAAACAGTACAACAATTAGAATCTCAATTAGTAATGAGACATTATAAAGGATTTTTGGAATAAAATATAATAGTAAAAGGAAAGTTCATTTCATCATATAGAACTTTCTTTTTTTATAATAATTATTATAAGTATCTAAATATGACATTTTGATTACAAGTAGAAAAAATATTGAAATAAATAAAAGATATGTGTTATACTAGAAAGCAGAAAGATAAAGAAAAATAAAAGAGAGGAATATAATAGATGAAAACGAATGAAACGGCTGAGGCTGTAAGAGAGAGAGAGAGAGAGAGAGCTACACTTTAGAAAAATAAAAGAAAGAATAATAAATGTATATAATAAAAAAGATAGCATTAAACCACAAAAAAGTAGGTTTGAATGTTGTCTTTTTTGTGTTTATAAATATATAAATGACACATCGTGAGATATGCAAAAAATAAAGTAAAAAACAAAATTATTGAAATAAAAGAAAAACAAAAGAGAGAGGGGAATTTTGAAATGAAAGAAAAGAAAAAAATGAAATTAAAAATGGAAGGAAGAAAAGAAAATAAGGGTATAACACTAATAGCCTTAGTTATCACGATAATCGTGTTGTTAATCTTAGCAGCAGTGTCTATTGCAACATTAACAGGAGAAAATGGAATATTAAATCAAGCAACAAAAGCAGGAGATAATACAAGAAATACAACAGAGAAGGAGCAAGTAGAATTAGCATATAATACGCAAATGTCAAAAAGTATGGAAAAAGGAAAATATACAGTAGATACAAATGATGTAGAAGGGTTGCAAGAAGAATTAGATAATTTGGACACAGGAGCAACAGCACGGAGCGAATGGAGAAAAAATAGACGTAGAATTTCCAAGTGGAAATAAATATACAATAGAAAATGGAAAAGTAAGTGGACCGAAGAAATCAGGAGAAGTAGAAGTAGGAGAAATAGTAACAGAAAAAAATAAGAAATATACAAAAAATGGAACAGCAGTAATCCCAGTAGGATTTGCAATAGTGCCAGGGTTAGATGATGTGGAAAATGGATTAGTAATATCAGACGAAGCAAATGATACAGCGAATAAAGGAAATCAATTTGTTTGGGTACCGGTAAGTAAAGAAAATTTTGAGACAGAGTTTGTAAGACATGATTATAGTAATGCTGGTATAAAAGATGAAAATTTTGTAACAGATAAGGCAACAGAGGAAAATGAATATTATGAACCAAGCCTAAAAACAACAGATACAAAATATGCAACAGCAGAAACATTAAACGAAGTAAAAAGAATGTATGAGAGTGTAAAAGAAAATGGAGGATTTTATATAGGAAGATATGAGGCAGGGACAACAGATACAAATACAAATGGAACAGGAATAAGAGGAGAAATGGTGTGTAAAAAAGGAGCAACAGTGTATAACAATATAGGATGGTCAAATAGTAATGAGATGAAAAATGAAGAAGGAGGAGCAGTGAAGGTAGCAAGAGAATTTGCAGAAAAAAAAGGATATACAAGTGTAAAAAGTACGTTATGTTATGGAGTGCAGTGGGATGCAGTAATGAGATGGATAAGTAATAGTAGCGATGAACAATATTTAAAAGATAGTACGGGAAAAGGAGATTATAGCAGAAGTGATCCAGCAAAAACAGGAAGCAATGAAAATTATCAAATGAAAAATGTATATGATATGGCAGGAAACGTATTGGAATGGACAATGGAATGTGAACGGCAGAGAAACTGACTGCCATGTTTGTAGAGGAGGCATTTACTTTGACAAAGCTGACGGCAATGCAGTCTCTTACCGTGACAGCTATTTTTCAAAAAGCATCGAAGTCTACCTTGGATTCCGTCCAGCGTTGTACGTTAGGTAAAATTGGAACATTTTGGTGATTTAAGCTAATATCATATAGTAGGAGATGGAAGTCCCTAACTGGTAAAGCCTATCAACAGCCAGTATGTACTTATAAGAGTTAAAAGAAAAGGCATAGAAGGTGTAGAATATGGTGGTTCTTTGTCAAGTTAGTTGATTTATGCTAATATTTTTAGACGTAGCAAGAGTTTGTCAAGAATTATGGGAAGCTTCCCATAATTCTTGACAAACTCTGAAAAAATATAGAACCTCTTGTATAATATAATTATGTAACCTAGAAGTTGCAAATATATTAAACAGGAGCTTTTTTAGTTTGAATAATCAAGAACTAATGCAAAAGATGAAGGAAGATGTTAATGTCAATATAGGAATGGTTCTTGCGTAATTTATGTGATTAATATTACAGAAGAACCCATTTTATTATACATTTGCACAAACTAATGTTTATAAAAATTACAAATAAAAAACTTGATATTTTGGCAATCTTGTAGTACAATAAGCAATATAAAAAGGAAAAGGAGAGATATAGATGATTATAATAATGTTAGGAGCACCAGGAACAGGCAAAGGAACAGTAGCAGGACTACTAGAAGGAAAGTTAGGCTACAAGCAAGTATCAACAGGAGATATTTTTAGAAAAAATATACAAGAAGGAACAGAACTAGGAAAACTAGCAGATTCATATATATCAAAAGGAAATTTAGTACCTGATGATGTAACAATAAAAATTGTACAAGATAGATTAAACCAACCTGATGTACAAAATGGAATTATTTTAGATGGCTTTCCAAGAACAGTAGCACAGGCAGAAGCATTGGATAATATATTAGCTAATAAGGGAAAGAAAATAGACATGGTGCTAAATTTAACAACTCCAGAAGAAGAAATTATAGAAAGAATAGTTAGTAGAAGAGTATGTCCAAATCCACAATGTAAAACAGTATATAATGTAGTTATGAATCCACCAAAAAAAGAAGGAATATGTGATAAATGTGGTAACGAATTAGTACAAAGAAAAGATGATAATGAAGAAACAATTAAATCAAGAATAGCAACATATATGGAACAAACTAGCCCATTAGTTGAATATTATAAAAATCAAGGAGTATTAAGAACAGAAGAAGTCAGTCAAAAAATTAATAGATTAGGTAAAGATGTTGCAAATGACATTGAAAGAGATATAAAAAATCAAAAATAATTTCGATTTGGTTTTTAAGGAAGGAACAGTAAAAAAATGGTAACAATAAAATCTAAAAAAGAAATTGCTTTAATGCAAGAAGTATGTAAAATAGTAGCATTAACATATGAAAAATTAGAGAAAGAAATAAAACCTGGAATGACAACTTATGAATTAGACCAAATAGCAGAAAATACAATGAGACAATTAGGTGCAATACCAGCAGAAAAAGGATATAATCCAGGGATACAAGGAGTGCCGGAATTTCCGGCATCAATTTGTGTATCTATTAATGATGAAGTTATTCATGGAGTTCCATCTAAACATAAAATAATAAAAGAAGGAGATATTGTAAGTATAGACACAGTAGCACAAAAAAATGGATTTCATGGAGATGCAGCAAGAACATTTATTATAGGAAAGGCATCTAAAGATGCGGTAAGATTAGTAGAAACTACAAAACAAGCTTTTTTTGAAGGAATTAAGTATGCAAAACCAGGATATAGATTAGGAGATATTTGTCATGCAATTGGAGAATATGTACATTCACAAGGATATTCTGTTGTAAGAGAATTTCAAGGTCATGGAATAGGAAAACAAATGCATGAAGATCCTGGAATTCCAAATTATGGCAAAGCAGGTAGAGGAATTAGGCTAGAGCCAGGAATGACACTAGCAATAGAGCCAATGGTAATACAAGGAAAGAACAATATTTTAGAACTAGAAGACGGTTGGACAATAATAACAGAAGATGGAAGTTTAGCTGCACATTATGAAAATACGATTTTAATTACAGAAAAAGAGCCAGAAATATTGACAATTCTATAATTGTATAGTATAATACAATAGTTATTATGCGAGATAATGGTATTTTGTATAATATATAACAGAAACTCTTTATTTAGGAGGGAAAGACTTTGGCAAAAGAAGATGTAATAGAAATAGAGGGAGTAGTTGTAGAAGCACTACCTAATACAAATTTTAAAGTAGAACTTGAAAATGGACATCAAATATTAGCTCATATTTCAGGAAAATTAAGAATGAATTATATAAAAATATTACCAGGTGATAAAGTAAAAGTAGAACTTTCACCTTATGATTTAACAAGAGGAAGAATCACTTGGAGAGCAAAATAGTTAAAAATTAACCCACATCATATAAATTTTTTCAAAGAATAAAAACTTTGAAAAATGCAAGGAGGTGCAAAAAATGAAAGTAAGACCATCAGTAAAACCAATGTGTGCTAAATGCAAAGTAATAAAAAGAAAAGGAAAAATTAGAGTTATCTGTGAAAATCCTAAACACAAACAAAGACAAGGATAATATAAAAAATTGTTAATAACACAAATGAGGTAGCGGCTGTGAATCTTTCAATTTAGAAAGATTACATATCTAATTTGTGTTTATATATATGTTTTAAAGAAACTTAAATGGGACTAGAGTAAACGCTAGTACATTTCACCTTTAAGCGTATTTAGGACAACTTAAAATAAAACATAAGCAGATAAAAATCTGTTAATAATTTAGTGGAGGTGCAAAAAAATATGGCTCGTATAGCAGGAGTAGATTTACCTAAGGAAAAGAGAGTAGAAATAGGACTTACATATATCTATGGTATAGGAGTATCAAGTTCTAATAAAATTCTTGCAAAAGCTGGAATAAATCCAGATACAAGAGTAAAAGACTTAACAGACGAACAAGTAAATGATATAAGAAAAGTTATTGATGAAATGTATACTGTAGAAGGAGACCTTAGAAGAGAAGTAGCATTAAATATAAAAAGACTTACAGAAATAGGATGTTATAGAGGAATAAGACATAGAAAAGGTCTACCAGTTAGAGGTCAAAGAACAAAAACAAACAGTAGAACTAGAAAAGGACCTAGAAAACTAGTAAGCAAAAGCAAAAGCGATAAATAAGAGATTATAAAAATTCAGAGTTAAAATTTGAATAGAGGAGGAAAAAAGCAAAATGGCTAAGAATGTAACAACAAAAAAAGTAGCTAGAAGAAATAGAAAAAACATCGAAAAAGGAGAAGCACATATTCATTCTAGTTTTAATAATACAATAGTTACAATTACAGATACACAAGGAAATGCTATTTCTTGGGGAAGTGCTGGAGGATTAGGATTTAAAGGATCTAGAAAAAGTACACCTTTTGCAGCAGGTCAAGTTGCTGAAACAGCTGCTAAAGCTGCAATGGAACATGGATTAAAATCTGTTGAAGTATTTGTAAAAGGACCAGGTTCAGGAAGAGAAGCAGCAATAAGAGCACTTCAAACAGCTGGACTAGAAATTAGTGCAATAAAGGACGTAACACCAATACCACACAATGGATGTAGACCACCAAAAAGAAGAAGAGTATAGTATAAATAAAAAGTCGAATATAGGAAAATGGGGACATATATATCCTATATAAGACTATTAAGAGAGAAAAGTAAAAGTTCCCAGCTTAAAGTTATGAAAGGAGTAAAAATAATGGCAAGATATAAAGACGAACAATGTCGTAGATGCCGTAGAGAAGGTCAAAAATTGTTCTTAAAAGGTACAAGATGTTATACAGATAAATGTAGCATAGCTAGAAGAAACTATGCACCAGGACAACATGGACAAAGAAGAGCAAAACTTTCTGAATACGGAACTCAATTAAGAGAAAAACAAAAAACAAAATCATATTATGGAGTTGGAGAAAAACAATTTAGAAAATACTTTGAAATGGCTTCTAATAAAAAAGGTGTAACAGGTGAAAATCTATTACAAATATTAGAAAGCAGATTAGACAATGTTGTATATAGATTAGGATTTGGAACATCAAGAGCACAAGCAAGACAATTTGTAAATCATGCACAATTTGAAGTAAACGGAAAAAGAGTTGATATACCATCTTACTTAGTAAAACCAGGAGATATAATAAAAGTAAGAGAAAGCAAGAAAGATAATGGCACAATAAAAGTAAATGTAGAAGAAAATGCCAATAGACCAATTCCAGCATGGCTAGAAAAAGATAGTACAAACTTAAGTGGTAAAGTATTAAGACTAGCTGCTAGAGAAGACATTGATCTTCCAATAGAAGAACATTTAATAGTAGAGCTTTACTCAAAATAATAATGGTAGGAAGTAAATATAATGGTTTGATAAAAACTTTACAATTTTACTTAAGAAGAACCTATAAAATTTGTAAAAAGGTTGAGAAAATATTCTCATTTTAGGAGGTAAAAATGATAGAATTTGAAAAGCCAAATATTGAATGTCTAGAGGTTGATGATGTAAAAAATTATGCAAAATTTGTATGTGAACCATTAGAAAGAGGCTATGGAGTAACAATTGGTAATTCTTTGAGAAGAATATTACTTTCATCACTTCCAGGATGTGCGATAACAAGCGTAAAAATAGATGGAGTATTACATGAATTTTCTACGATTCCTAATATTGTAGAAGATGTACCAGAGATAATTGTTAATCTAAAAAATGTCAGATTAAAATTTGACGGAAATGAAGAAAAAATCTTGAGAATTGACTTTAAAGGTGAGGGAGAAGTATTAGCTTCAGATATCATAACAGATGGTACTGTTGAAATATTAAATCCAGATTTACATATAGCTACTGTGTCAGAAGGTGGAAAATTAAAAATGGAAATGACAGCAGACAAAGGTAGAGGATATAACTCATCTGAAAAGAACAAGAAACCAAACCAAGATATATCAGTACTTCCAATAGATTCCATTTATACACCAGTAAAAAAAGTAAATTATCAAGTGGAAAATACTAGAGTAGGTCAAATGGTAGATTATGATAAGTTAGTAATAGAAGTTTGGACGGATGGAAGTTTAAAAGCACATGAAGCAATAAGCTTAGCAGCAAAGGTAATGACAGGACATTTAGATTTGTTTATTGATTTATCAGAAACTACAAAAAATACTCAAGTTATGATAGAAAAAGAAGAATCTAAAAAAGAAAAAGTATTAGAAATGTCAATAGAAGAATTAGAATTATCTGTTAGGTCATTTAACTGCTTAAAAAGAGCAGGAATTGCAACAGTAGAAGACTTAACAAATAAATCAGAAACTGATATGATGAAGGTTAGAAATCTAGGAAAAAAATCATTTGACGAAGTAACAGCAAAACTACATTCTTTAGGATTAGATTTTGCATCAGAAGACGAATAGAAAAGGAAGGTGAAAAAATTGGCTACGAATAGAAAATTAGGTAGAACAACAGACATTAGAATGGCAATGTTAAAAAATTTAACTACAGATTTAATTATGTATGGTAAAATCGAAACTACATTACCAAGAGCTAAAGAAGTTAAATCTATAGCAGATAGCATTATAGCACTTGCTATTAAGGAAAAAGATAATTTTGAAATGGTAGATGTAAAAGTAGTTAAAGCTAAATTAGATTCAAAAGGTAATAAAGTTACTGAATTAGTAAAAAGCAAAAATGGCAAAGAATATTTGAAAGTAGTTAAAGAAGAAAAAACAGAAAGTAGACAAAAAGATATGCCATCAAGATTAAATGCAAGAAGAAAAATTATGACAAAAATAAATAAAGTAAAAGATAGCGACGGAAATAATGTAGACTTATTGGCAAAATTATTCAATGAAATTGCTCCACAATATGCAGATAAAAATGTAGGTGGATATACAAGAATAGTTAAAGCAGGACCAAGAAGAGGAGACGGTGCAGAAGTTGCTATATTACAATTAGTTTAATAAATAAAGAGGGAACATGTTTTTATATAAGGTTCTCTTTTTTATTTTAAAATATAAAATAACAAAAATTATAAATAAACATATAATAAACCATAGGAGGCAGGAAAAATGATAGAATTCATAATGAATACCATTTTTTGGACACTAGCCCTTTATGGTTTTTTTGAAATTATTAAAAATATTATATATGTTAGTACATATACAAAATTTAAAGCTGACGGAATTTATTTAATTATAGCAGTAAAAAATCAAGAAGAAAAAATAGAAGGATTTTTGCGATCAAGTATGTTTAAAATATTGTATGGTAGAGAAGATTATGTAAAAAATATTATAGTAGCGGATTTGAAATCTACAGATAAAACAAAAGAGATTGCTAAAAGATTATCTAAAGAATATGATGAATTGGAAGTGATTAATTGGAAAGAATGTAAAGATTTATTAGATAATATAAATGAATGTGATAATAATGTATTTAAAGTTTAAAAATAATTTTTTATGTCAATTGTAACACTCCAATGTTTAGGGATATATGTAATTATGTGTAAATCAACTTGTTCATTACATTCAAAAAGAAAATCTAATATACAAAATTGAGCCTCTTTCACTCAGGCCAAAATGATTATTAATATATTCTTTTGAATGAAACGACGAATGCGCCGTGGAATGACTGTAGAAATTCTAAATAAAATCAATTAGGGAATCTCGCCTCACGAGGGCGCTGATTGATTTTATCAAGAATTTCTAAGTCATGTATCAAGCCGAGTCGTGTAAAGAAAAAGAATATATTAATAATCATTTTTCCGTGAACATTCCTCAATTTTGAATATAAGATTTTCTATTTTTCATTTCAATCAAGCGTTGATTTACACATAATTACATATATCCCTAAACATTGGAGTGTTACAATTGGCATAAAAAAGTTATTAAGCTGTAAATTATAGTCCAAATACTGAATTTTAAATTGAAAAACACTTGCAATTTTTGGAAAAACTTGTTATAATATATAGCGTATTATACACATAGAGTGAGTTTTAAGGGAGTGCCTAGATAAAAATAGGTCCAAAAAAGCGATGAACTTTATGGAAGAAATAACAAAAAGGGAGGAATAAGTAATGTCAGTAGTTGCAATGAAACAATTATTGGAAGCAGGTGTTCATTTCGGACATCAAACAAGAAGATGGGATCCTAAAATGGCTGAATACATATTTCAAGCTAGAAATGGAATTCACATCATTGATTTACAAAAAACATCAAAAAAATTAGATGAAGCATATAGCTTTATCAAAGAACAAGCAGAAGAAGGAAAAACAATTTTATTTGTAGGAACAAAGAAACAAGCACAAGAATGTATGAAAGAAGCAGCATTAAAATGTGGAATGTACTATGTTGATCAAAGATGGTTAGGAGGAATGTTAACAAACTTTGATACAATTCAAAAAAGAATACAAAGACTTAAAGATTTAGAAACAATGGAACAAGATGGTACATTTGATGTATTACCAAAAAAAGAAGTTATTATATTAAAGAAAGAAATGGAAAAACTAGAAAAGAACTTAGGTGGAATTAAAGAAATGAACGAATTGCCAGGAGTTATTTTCTTAGTAGATCCTAAAAAGGAAAGAATAGCTATATTAGAAGCTAAAAAATTAGGAATTCCAGTAGTAGGTTTAGTAGATACTAACTGCAATCCAGAAGAATTAGATTATCCAATTCCAGGAAATGATGATGCAATTCGTGCAGTTAAATTAATTGCAGATGTAATAGCAAATGCAGTTATTGAAGGAAAACAAGGAGAAAGCTTTGAACTTGAAACAACAGAAGAAGCTGAGGCAGAAGAAGCTACTAGTATAGAAGAAGTTGTAGAAAAAGAAGAAGAAGAATAAGAATTAAAAAATAAAGAGGAGAGCTTGTCTGCTCTACTCTTTTTATAATAAAATGTTTTGTAAGGAGGAATTATAAAATGGTTACAGCTAGTTTAGTAAAAGAATTAAGAGAAAAAACAGGAGCAGGAATGATGGACTGCAAAAAAGTTTTAACAGAGACAGATGGAGACTTAGAGAAGGCTACAGAATTGCTACGTG
Organism: uncultured Clostridia bacterium; assembly: GCA_947589015.1. Taxonomy (GTDB): domain Bacteria; phylum Bacillota; class Clostridia; order TANB77; family CAG-508; genus CAG-269. The sequence continues at coordinate 21,240 of CANPZF010000017.1, read as the reverse complement.
AAAGAGGTATAGCTAAGGCTGCTAAAAAATCAGGAAGAATAGCAGCAGAAGGACTAGTGGAAGCATATATTTCAGAAGATGGAAAAATAGGAGCAGCTGTAGAAGTAAATGCAGAAACAGATTTTGTTGCAAAAAATGAAGAATTTAAAACATTTGTTATGAATGTTGCAAAACAAATAGTTGAAAAAAATCCAAAAGATGTAGAGGAATTATTAGGACAAGAATGTATTGCAGAACCAGGAAAAACAGTAAATGAAGTTTTAGTTAATAAAATAGCAACAATTGGCGAAAATATGTCTATTAGAAGATTTGTAAGATTTGAATCTCAAGGTTTAGTAGAAAAATACATTCATGGAGATGGAAAAATTGCAGTTCTAGTAAATATGCAAAAAGGAAATAATGAGATAGCTAAAGATGTATGTATGCAAATAGCTGCTGCAAGACCAGAATTTGTAAAAAGAGAAAATGTACCACAAGAAAGAGTAGACAAAGAAATGGAAATATTAAAAGCACAAGCTATGAATGAAGGAAAGCCAGCAGAAATAGCTGAAAAAATGGTACAAGGAAGAATTGGAAAATTCTATGGAGAGATTTGTTTAGTTGAACAGCAATTTGTAAAAAATCCAGATATAAAAGTTTCTCAATTATTAAAAGAAAAAGATGCAGAAGTTGTAGAATTTGCTAGATTAGAAAAAGGCGAAGGAATAGAAAAGAAAGAAGAAAACTTTGCAGAAGAAGTAATGAACCAATTAAAATAATTAATTAAGATAAATAAAAGGCTGATAGTTAATATCAACCTTTTTATTTTGAAAGTTAAATTTTTTTATAACTTTGCAAATCTCACTTTTTATTCTTCAATAGGCCACTGTGTAGTAAATATATTAGTTGATAAATCAACTTGTTCATTACATTCAAAAAGAAATTCTAATATACAAAATTGAGCCGCTTTCACTCAGGCCAAAATGATTATTAATATATTCTTTTGAATGAAACGACGAATGCGCCGTGGAATGACTGTAGAAATTCTAAATAAAATCAATTAGGGAATCTCGCCTCACGAGGGCGCTGATTGATTTTATCAAGAATTTCTAAGTCATGTATCAAGCCGAGTCGTGTAAAGAAAAAGAATATATTAATAATCATTTTTCCGTGAACATCCCTCAATTTTGTATATAAGAATTTCTATTTATCATTTCAATCAAGCATTGATTTATCAACTAATATATTTACTACACAGTGGCCTATTGAAGAATAAAAAGTGAGATATGCCAAAGTTATAAAAAATACCTAAACTTAAAAAGTTAAATGCTAGACATAATAGCAAAAAAAATGTATAATATAAAAGAATTTTTAATAAAAAGGATGCGTTAAAAATGAAAAAAAATGTCATGTTTATATCAAGTACAGGGGGACATTTAGATGAATTATTACAATTATCGCCCTTATTTGAAAAATATGAATATTGCATAATAACAGAAAAAGACAAATCAAATATAAAATTAAAAGAAAAATACAAGGAAAAAATGTATTTTTTACCATATGGAACTAGAGCAAAGATATTTTCATATATATTTAAATATTTATTTTTATGTTTTAAAACAATATATTTATACTTTAAAATAAGACCACAAGTAATAATTACAACAGGAACACACACGGCCGGTCCAATGTGTATTATAGGAAAAATATTTAGAAGTAAGATAATATATATAGAAACATTTGCAAACACAAATAAAAAAACTGCAACAGGAAGGCTGATATATCCAATAGCAGATTTATTTATAGTACAGTGGGAAGAAATGTTAAAACTATATCCAAAAGCTGTATATGGAGGTTCGATTTATTAATGATATTAGTATTATTAGGAACACAAAATAATAGTTTTCATAGACTATTAGAAGAGATTGATAAACTAATAAAAAATAAAGTAATAGATGAAGAAGTAGTTGTTCAAGCAGGATACACAAAATATGAATCTAATAATATGAAAATATTTGATTTAATACCAAAAGAAGAATTACGTTCAAAGCAAGAAAAAGCAAGCTTAATTATAACGCATGGAGGAGTGGGCTCAATTATATCTTCAATAAAAATGGGGAAAAAGGTAATTGCAGTACCTAGACTTCATGAATATCAAGAACATGTAAATAATCATCAAAAGGAAATAGTACAAACTTTTGATGAAAAAGGATATATAATAGGAATAGAGGAAGTAAAAGATTTAGAACAAGCAATAAAAAAATCAAAAAAATTTCAGCCAAACAAGTATGAACAAGATAATACAAAAATGTTAAAATTGATAGAAGATTTTATAGACAATATCTAAAAGGAGAAACAAAGTGCAATTAGAAGAAATAATAAAGAAGGCAAAAAATGGAATGAACAAAATAGTAAATTCAATATGGTTTGTAGCTATTATTGGAATAATTTTATTTGCAAAAACAATATTATTTTATAATAATACAATAGCTATTAATGAGCCATTAAAAATGAATACAATAGTAGGAACAGCATGTTTTATATTAGTTTTATGTTGTTTTTTAGGAGCATTGCCTAATAGAGCAAGAATAATTACATCAATATTGATAAGTATACTAATATGTGTATTATTGTTTTTTGATAATGTATATTATACATTTTCTAGTAGTTTTTTATCAGTAGCACAAATAACCAATCTTCAATATGGTGAAGAGATTATGAGTACTTTACCTATGGTAGTACAATTAAGACAAGTATTATATATTTTAGACTTTATAATATTTGCATTATTAATAATATTTGATATAGTAAAAATACAAAAAAAAGATAAAGCAAGTAGAAAAATAATAATATTAAGGTTAGTGACTGTTATTGTTGGTATTGTAGTATTTTTTATTGTATGTGTACGTTTTGTAAAAAGTGGTACACATCACTCATATAATAAAGGCTGGCAAGTAAGGATATCAACTATATATGGATATCATATATCAGATATTCAAAATACAATTAATGCAAAAAAACAAGCAAAATATGATAATAAAAATAAACTATTAGTTGATTATCAAGAATTAAAAGAAGAATATAGTAATAGATATGGGATAGAAATGTATCCAATTAAAGGAATTGCAAAGGGAAAGAACATAATTATAGTTCAATTAGAATCAATACAAGAATTTGTTGTAAATAAAACTATAAATGACAAAGAAATAACACCAAATTTGAATAAATTTTTAAATGAAAATATACAATTTACAAATATGAATATGCAAAGCTATTCAACAACAGCAGATTCAGAACATTCAACTATAACCTCAATATATCCTATGGAAAATGGAATGTCATTTAGTAGGTATTATACAAATGAGTATGATGATATTTTTAAAATATTTCATAAAGCCAATTATCACACTTCATATATGCATGGAAATTATCCATATTTTTGGAACAGAGGAAATGTATATGGCAGAATGCAAGTAGATGCACTAGAGCTAAAAGAGCAGTTTGCAGACTTGTCTGAAAATATTAATGGAGATTTATCAGATGAATTATTATATAGACAAGCAGTACAAAAATTAAAACAATATGATAAACCATTTTTTAGTTATATAGTTGCAGCATCTTCACATACACCATATATATTGGAAGGATTACAAGATAGAAGTAAAGTGAGTATAGATGTTGGAAAATATAAAGATACATATTTTGGGAATTATTTAGAAGCAGCAAATTATGCAGATTATGCATTCGGAATATTTATAAATGAATTAAAAAAAGAAGGCTTATATGAAAATACAGCAATATTAGTATTTGGAGATCATAATGGATTAAATATGTATAATGAAGAATTAGTGGATTTTTTGAATTATAGTGATTCTAACATTACAGACATAGATTTAAAGTTAAATTATACTAAAGTATTATGTGGATTAAAAGTACCAGAAATAGAGCATATTATAATTCAAAAACCGGTAAATAAACTAGATATAAAACCAACTTTGGCATATTTGTGTGACATAGAAGATGGATTTTCATTAGGAACTAATATGTTTGAAAATAAAGATTTTGTCTGTTTAAATAATGAAATAATTATAACAAATAAATATTATTTTGACCAAGAATGGTATGAAATAGATACAGGAGAAAAAGTTGATTTTAATGAACTAGAGCCAGAAATAAGAGAATTATTAAATAGATATTATCAAAATATGAAAACAGAATTAGATATATCTAATTCAATTAGTGTTAATAATTTGTTAGAAGAAGATTAAGATATGAAAGGTGTAATAATACAATGGAAGAAGATAGAATTATTAGTCCAGAGTTGGAAAGTCAAGGTGAAGAAAGATTAGAAAATTCACTAAGACCACAAACTCTAGATGAATATATAGGACAAGAAAAAGTAAAACAAAATATGAAAATATATATAGAAGCTGCCAAAAAAAGAGGAGAGCAGCTAGACCATGTATTATTATATGGACCTCCAGGATTAGGAAAAACAACATTGTCAAATATTATAGCAAATGAAATGAAATCAAATATAAAAATAACATCAGGTCCAGCAATAGAAAAACCAGGAGACTTAGCATCCATATTAACAACTTTATCTGAATTTGATGTCTTATTTATAGATGAAATACATAGATTGAGTAAAAGTGTAGAAGAAATTTTATATCCCGCATTAGAAGATTTTACATTAGATATAGTGATAGGAAAAGGTCCAAGTGCAAAATCTATAAGACTGGATTTACCTAAATTTACACTAATAGGAGCAACAACTAAAGCAGGAGCTTTAACAACTCCTTTACGTGATAGATTTGGAATTGTACATAGATTAGAATTATATTCAATAAAAGATTTAACAACAATAGTAAAAAGATCAAGCAAAATTTTAAATGTAGGAATAGAAGAAAAAGCTGCAACAGAAATAGCTAGAAGGTCAAGAGGAACACCTAGAATTGCTAATAGATTATTAAAAAGGGTAAGAGATTATGCGGCAGTATTAGGAGATGGAGATATAACATTGAAAATAACTAAACATGCATTAAATCAACTGGAAATAGATGAATTAGGATTAGATGAAATAGATAGAAGATTATTAGAAACTATGATAGTTCAATATGCAGGAAGACCAGTTGGAATAGAAGCTTTAGCAGCTACAATAGGAGAAGAAGTAGATACTTTAGAAGATGTATATGAGCCATATTTAATACAAATAGGATTTATAGCAAGAACTTTGAGAGGTAGAATGGTTTTACCTGCTGCATATAATCATTTAGGATATGAGTTTAAAAATAGCGAAAAAGATAATCCTAATGAACAAATGAAGATATATTAAATTTGTTTATTATAAAATAAAATTGTAATTTTGAAAGGAATACAATTAGAAATGAAATTATTACTACACACTTGTTGCGCACCTTGTAGTGTATATTGTATAGATTCTTTAAGAAAAGAAGGAATAGAGCCAACAGTATATTGGTTTAATCCTAATATTCATCCATATATGGAATATAAGGCTAGGAGAGACACGTTGATACAATATACAAAAGATATAAATGTGGAAGCAATTTTTGAAGAAAATTATGGATTAAGAGATTTCTGTAAAAATGTGATAAATGATTTAGAAAATAGATGTAAACAATATTGTTATCCTGTAAGACTAGAACAAACTGCTAAATATGCAAAGGAAAATGGCTATACACATATATCTACTACTTTGTTAGTAAGTCCACATCAAAATCATGAAGCTTTAATAGAAGTAGCTAGAAATATGGCAAAAAAATATGATGTAGAATTTTTGTATAGAGATTTTAGAATTGGATTTAGAGAAGGACAAGCTAAAGCTAGAGAGTTAGGACTATATATGCAGAAATATTGTGGATGTGTATTTTCAGAGGAATCTTCAAATTATGATCATATTATTTCTGAACAGAAAGTACAACTTCTTAAAAATAAAATTACAGAACGCAAGATTAGACTAGCATTGGATGTACCAAATTTAGAATTAAAACAATACCAAAATGGTAATAAAGAACAAATTAAGTTTATTTATGATTTAAAAAAAGAAGTTTATCAAAAATATGTAGAAAATATTTATGGAGAGTGGAACGAAGAAATCCAAAAAAAGCTATTTGATAAATTTATGAAAGAAAATTTAAAGAATATAGAACTTATATACCTGAAAGATAAATTAGTCCGGATTTTACAATGGAAAAGAAATAGAGGATAATACTTTTGAAATAGGCAATATTTGTATAAAACCAGAATATCAAAATAAAGGGATTGGAACAGCAGTATTAAAAGAAATTCTATTTGAGCATAAAGGAAAAAATATCAAATTGCAAGTATTTAAAATAAATGAAAAAGCAATTAAGTTATATGAAAAAATGGGATTCGAAAAAATAGATGAAAATACAACACATTATATAATGATAAAGAAATAAAAAATATTATAAAAATTTTAATGGTAAGGAGGAAATATATGATACTAGAAAATAAGTTAGGATTAAATAATGAAATAGAACTTGCTAAAGAGGAAGAAAGAATAACAAAATTAAAAGCAATAGAATTATTTGAAACTGGAAAATTAGAAGAGTTTGAAGTTGGAACTTTTCAAGGATTATCTCAAATACATAAATATTTATTTGAAGATATATATGAGTTTGCAGGTATTGTTAGAACAGAAAACATTGCCAAAAATAATTTTAGATTTGCATCTATCATGTACTTAGAAGACGCTTTGAAAAATATAGATAAAATGCCACAAACAAATTTTGATGAAATTGTTGAAAAATATGTAGAAATGAATATTGCTCATCCATTCAGAGAAGGAAATGGGAGAAGTACAAGAATTTGGCTAGATATGATTTTAAAAAAAGAACTTGGTAAAGTTATTGATTGGAGTAAAATAGATAAAGAAGATTATTTGTTAGCAATGGAAAGAAGTCCAATTAAAGATACAGAAATAAAATTTTTGTTAAAAGAGGCATTAACTGAAAAAACAAATGATAGAGAAGTTTATATGAAAGGTATTGACACAAGTTATAGCTATGAAGGATATAATGTGTATAAAGCAAAGGATTTAAAAAATAATTAGTGTGGGTTTAAAGGTTAAAATAAAAATACAGAAATGATGGGAGAAAAAAATTGAAAACAATAGGATATTTAGGACCAAAAGGAACTTTTTCATATGAAGCATGTGAGGAGTATTCCAAAAATCAAAGAGAAATGATTGAATATAAAACTATACCAGATGCAATATTAGCATTAGAAAAGATGGAAATAGATGAAGCAATAGTTCCTATAGAAAATTCACTTCAAGGATGTGTTACAGATGCTATAGATACATTAATTGAAAATGAAAGCATAAAAGTAAAAGATGAATGGCTATTAGAAATAAAGCAAAATTTAATGGCTAAAACAAAAATAAATTTTGATGAAATTAAAGAGATTTATTCTCATCCACAAGCACTAGCACAATGTAAGAATTTTATAGAACATGATTTACCAAAAGCCAAAATTGTTCCAGTAGAAAGTACAGCATTAGCAGCTAAAAAAGTAAGTGAGGAAAACAGAAAAATTGCTTGCATTAGTAATATTGCTTGTTTAGAAGAATATAATTTATGTTTACTTCAAAAGAATATACAAGATAATAATTTCAACAAAACTAAATTTTGGATATTAAGTAAAACAGCAAATGAAGTAATTACAAAAAATAAAATGTCAATGTTATTCTCAGTAAAAGACAAACCAGGAGCATTATATAATGTTTTAGAAATATTTAATAAATATAATTTAAACCTTACGAAAATAGAATCAAGACCAGCTAAAACAGTGCTAGGAGAATATATTTTTTTAATAGATGTTTCAATAAAAAATGCTAAAGAAAAACAGGCAATTGAAGAAATAAAACAAAGAAAAATATTTGTAAGAGTTTTAGGGAAATATTAAAAAAAGGAAAGAAAAATATGATATCAGAAAAAATGAAAGAATTAGTAAAAGGAAATTCAGTTATAAGAGAAATGTTTGAAGAAGGTAAGAAATTAAAAGCAATATATGGAGAAGAAAATGTTTTTGATTTTAGTTTGGGAAATCCAAATGTTGCAGCACCACAAGAAGTAAATGATGCAATTATAAAAATAGCTCAAAGTGAAGATACGTGTTTTTTACATGGATATATGAGTAATGCTGGATATGAAGATGTAAGAGATAAAATAGCAAATTCAATTAATAATAAATTTTCTACAAGGTTTAGCTTAAAAAATATTATAATGACATCAGGTGCAGCTAGTGGCTTAAACATAGTATTAAAAACAATATTAAATCCAAAAGATGAGGTGGTAGTATTTGCGCCGTATTTTAGTGAATATAATAATTATATTCAAAATTATGATGGAATAGTTACTAAAGTAGAACCTAATGTACAAAATTTTGAACCTAATATAGAACAGTTTAAAGAAAAAATAAATTATAAAACAAAAGCAGTATTAATAAACACACCTAATAATCCTACAGGAATTGTATATTCCGAAGAAATATTAAAGAAAATAACTAATATTATGAGCCAAAAGGAAAAAGAATATAAGCATCCAATCTATTTAATATCTGATGAACCATATAGAGAAATAGTTTATGATAATATTGAAATACCATATGTTACTAAGTACTATAATAACACAATAATAGTGTATTCTTATAGTAAATCATTATCTTTGCCAGGTGAAAGAATAGGATATGTTGTAATACCAAATGAGTTAGATAATTCAGGCGAAATGATAGAAGCAGTTACAATTGCAAATAGAATATTAGGATTTGTGAATGCACCTTCACTAATGCAAAGAGTATTATTATATTGCTTGGAATCTAAGACTGATGTTGAAAGTTATAAAAAAAATAGAGACTTATTATATAGCATTATAACTGAAAATAAGTTTGAATGTATAAAGCCACAAGGAGCTTTTTATCTATTTGTAAAAACACCAATACAAGATGATAAAGAGTTTTGCAATATAGCTAAAAAATATAATATATTAGTGGTTCCAGGGAGCTCTTTTGCATGTCCGGGATATGTAAGAATAGCATATTGCGTTTCAAATAAAATGATAGAACGTTCAAGACAAGCTTTTAAACAATTAGCAACAGAATTTAAATAAATAAAAATAGAAGTTGATTAAATCATTGACTTCTATTTTTTATTAATTTTAAATATTTTTATGGTATATAGTATAAAGTATAATCTTCATGAATAATTGCAGTTTTAAAAGTATTATAAAGTAAAGTACAAGAATCAGATAAATCAAAAGAATTATTACAAGTAAGAATATAATTTCCAGAATAATCATTAATATTATCTACAATATTTGCTAATACTTCAAAATCATGGTAAACATTTGCACAATCTATAGGAATATTATGTTCAATATCATAAAGAATGTAGTCATCTCCAAGATATGGAATTAATGATTGCCCAATAACAGAATCTATAACTAAAATAGTAGAATTTTTTGGAACATTTTCTTTGATGTAATTTGACATTTCAATTGCAGTAGAAAAAGGTTTTGTAATATCAGAAACAGCATAATCTAAAAAAGAATTCAATCCAAAAATTATACATGCAATTATAAATAAGTAACTAAAAGCAAATTTTTTTGATTTTATTAAATTTTTTTCATCAGAAAAAATTAACATAATATAAAATAGTAGCAATACGTAAATTAGCATTTGCCTTTGAAATAATATAGATGAGTAAAACAACAAATACACACAAATTTGAAAGGCAAAACCGAAAAACAATATAGCTAGTTCTTTGTAATTAGATTTAAATACAAAAAATGTAAATATAGAAATTATAGCCAAGATACCACTTACAATCAAAATAAAATTTAGTATTACATTGCTAAATCCAGTACTATATAAAGGATTACCAGAGCCAAATAATTCTAAAACTACAAAAATAGTATTTAATGCAATTAAAATAAGTCCAATAATTACATGTTTTATATTTGAATTATTGCTCTTATTTTTAAACCAAAGATATATCTCACTAAAATGAAAAGTAATAGTCAAACCAGCGACTAATCCCCAAGCAAGAGAGTGAGTGTGAATTAAAAAGCAAATAGGGATACTATATAAAATAGGAGTTTTAAACCTTTTTGGATACATAATAGCTATAATTACTAAGAAAAATAGTATTAAACAATAGTTTCTAGAAATAGCATTATAAGTATATGTAAAAGGAATAAGGAATGTAGCAAATATTTTTACAATAATAGGTGATTTAGTTTTAAATAAAAATAACCATACACTTATTAATATAATAATATAACTAATTAAATTTAAAGTAATGATTGGAAAATCTAATTTTGCAAATGGCATTAAAATTAAATGCCATAAAACTGGGTGACCATCAAATCTACTTTCTGAAATTAATTCAGGAATAGATAGATTTTTGGCCATAATCCATGCATGTAATTCATCACGCCAAGGTTCGTGTAATAAAACAAAAATTAAATTAATAATACCATATAAAAAAAATATAGACCAATATATAACCTTTTTATTTTTGAAAAAATTCTTTATATTCATAAAAATCCCCTTTACATTAAAAAATATATAAGATATTATATAGAAGAAAACTAAAAAAATCAAGGAGGAATAAATTGTGGACAAATTAGCTTTAATAGATGGAAATAGTATAATGAATAGAGCCTTTTATGGAATAATGGGAAGTGCTAGATTAACAACTAGAGATGGAAAATATACAAATGCAGTATATGGATTTTTAGCAATTTTATTTAAATTACTAGACGAAGTAAATCCTAAATATCTTGTAGTAACATTTGACTTAAAATCACCAACAGAAAGGCATAAATTATATGAAGGATATAAAGCTAATAGAAAAGGAATGCCAAATGAACTTTCTGAACAAATGCCTATAATAAAAGAAATATTAAATGCGATGAACATTGATATTGTTGAAGTAGAAGGATATGAAGGAGATGATGTAATTGGCACATTATCTAAATATGGAGAAAAAAAGGGATTAGAAGTAGTAATACTATCAGGAGATAGAGATACTTTTCAATTAGCTACAGATAAAGTAACTATCCATATACCTAGAACAAAAGGTGGAAAAACAGAAACAGATTTATTTGATAGAAATAAAATTAAAGAAACATATGGAATAGAGCCAAGACAGTTAAAAGATGTAAAAGGTTTACAAGGAGATGTATCAGATAATATTCCTGGAGTACCAGGAATTGGAGAAAAAACAGCATTAGCATTAATAAAGAAATTTGGTTCAATTGAAAAACTATATAAAAAGATTGAACAAGGAGAATCAGGGTTAAAAGGAAAACAAAAAGAAAATATAGAAAATAACAAAGAACTAGCGTTTTTATCTAAGACATTAGGAACAATTAATGTGAATGTCCCAATAAAAGATAAATTAGAAGATTTTAAAGTAGAAGAATGGGACAAACCAAAGGTTTTAGAAATATTTAAAGAATTAAACTTTAATAGATATATAGATAGATTTTCTTTAAGAGGAGAAAATGTAAAAACAAAAGAAGAATTTGTAGAAAATAACTATAAAATAGTAGAAAATGAGTTAAAAGATATTATAGATATTATAAAAAAACACAATAAAATGTTTTTTGAATTTTTAACAAAAGAAGATGACAAACAGGAAAAGATTATTAAAGAAAAAATTATAGCTTTGGGGATATATGAAGAAGAACAAAATCAAGTACATTATGTTAGTTTACAAAAAGAAGAAGAACTATTAGAAATAAAATATTTATTAGAGAGTGATGAAATAAAAAAAATAGGAATAAATTTAACAAAAACATATATATTATTAAAACAAATAGGCATAAAATTAAAAGGAATAAGTTATGACGTTAGTATTGCAGCATATATTTTAAATCCAACTAATAATAAATTAAAAATTGAGGATTTAGCAATGCAATATTTGGAACTAGATATAAGACAATATATTAATGAATTTGAAAATAAGGAAGAACAAATTAATTTATTTGATACAATACAAAACAAGCAGGGAGAAAAGCAAAGCGAAATAGACAAAAAAATATGTGCGATATATGTATATAGCATATATAAATTACAACAAGTTACTTTACAAAAGTTAAAAGAAATTAATGCATTAAAATTATTTGAAGAAATTGATATGCCAACAGTAGAAGTATTATCTGAGATGCAGTGGAATGGAATGTACGTAGACCAAAATGAATTAGATAAATTTGGTAGAAAATTGAACAAAAAAATTGAGCAATTAACTGAGAAGATACATGAAATGGCGGGAGAAAAATTTAATATTAATTCAACCAAACAATTAGGAGAAATTCTTTTTGAAAAGATGAAATTACCAGTAGTAAAAAAGAATAAAAATGGATATTCAACAGATGTAGATGTTTTAGAAAAATTAAAAGGAGAAGATCCAATTATAGAATTAATTTTAGAATATAGACAACTGATGAAATTATATTCAACATATGTAGAAGGACTAAAGCCATATATTAATCCCAAGACTAAAAGAATACATTCTTTTTTTCATCAAACAATAACAGCAACAGGAAGAATAAGCTCGACAGAGCCAAATCTTCAAAACATCCCAACAAGGTTTGAATTAGGAAAGAAAGTTAGAAAAGTTTTTGAACCAGAAGAAGGAAAGGTATATATTGATGCAGATTATTCACAAATAGAATTAAGAGTTTTAGCTTCTATTTCAGAAGATGAACACATGATAAAAGCATTTGAAAACGGAGAAGATATACATGTACAAGCAGCTTCAAAAGTATTTAAAACACCAATCGAAAAGGTTACAAAAAAGCAAAGAAGTGATGCAAAAGCTGTTAATTTTGGCATAGTATATGGTATTAGTGATTTTGGATTAGGAGAGCAATTAAATATTTCAAGAAAAAAAGCAAAAGAGTATATAGACGAATATTTAGAGCAATATAAAGGAATAAAAGAATTTATGAACAATATTATAGAAGAGGCAAAAGAGAAAGGATATGTTGAAACACTATTTAATAGAAGAAGATATATTCAAGAACTAAAATCTAATAATTATATGGTTAGGCAATTTGGTGCAAGAGCAGCTATGAATACACCAATACAAGGTACAGCAGCAGATATAATGAAAATAGCTATGATAAATGTATATAGAGAATTGGAAAAAAGAAAAATGCAAGCTAAAATTGTTTTACAAGTACATGACGAAATGATGATAGAAACTCCACAAAATGAAGTAGAAGAAGTAAAAGAAATTATAAAAAATGCAATGGAAACAGCTGCTTCTTTAAAAGTTCCATTAATAGCAGAAATTTCAGAGGCTAAAAGTTGGTATGATTGTAAGTAAAATTGAAAGGAAAGATTATATAGAGTGTTAAAAAATAAAAGATTTTTAGTTTTTATTATGCTTATTATATTATTAATAATATTTTTTTTAGAAAACAAAAACAATTTATTAAAAATAGTTTATCCTAAACGATATGATGAAATTGTTACTAATTATAAGGATAAATATGAAGTAGATGAATATCTAATTTATGCATTAATGAAAGCTGAAAGTAATTTTGAGGAAAAAGCAATTTCAAACAAAGGTGCTATTGGATTAATGCAAATAATGGAAGAAACAGCAGAAGATATTGCAAGAAAATCAGGTGTAGGAATAGATTTTTTAAATTTAAGAGAAGAACTCTTAAAACCAGAAAATAATATTAATATTGGAACAAAATATTTATCAATTTTATTAGAAAGATATAATAATGTAGAAGTATCATTAGCTGCATATAATGCAGGAATAGGAACAGTGGACAATTGGATAGAGAAACAAATTATAAAACCAGACGGTTCAAACATAGAGAATATACCATATAAAGAAACTAATAATTATGTTAGGAAAATTCTTAGAGATTATAATATTTATAAAGAATTGTATGAAAATTAAAAAAGACACTTGTCAATTTTACACAATTGTAATATAATCGTAACATAATTGTAATCAAAAATCATAATTGAAAGGTAAGATTTATAAATGTTTAAGTTTGGTTTGGGTCAAGATATTGGAATAGATTTAGGAACTGCTACAGTAATTGCATATGTAAAAGGTAAGGGAATTGTATTAAGAGAACCTTCAGTAGTTGCTGTTGATAATAATACAGGAGAAGTTTTAGCAGTAGGACAAGAAGCTAGAAGAATGTTAGGAAGAACACCAGGAAATATTGTAGCTACAAGACCATTAAGAGATGGTGTTATATCAGATTATACTGTAACAGAAAAAATGCTGAAACATTTTATAAATAAAGTTTGTGGAAAATTTATATTTTCACCTAGAATTATGATATGTATACCTTCGCAAGTTACAGAAGTAGAAAAAAAAGCAGTAATAGATGCTGCATCACAAGCTGGAGCAAGAAAAGTATACCTAATAGAAGAGCCAATAGCAGCAGCAATAGGAGCAGGAATTGATATATCAAAACCATGTGGAAATATGGTAGTGGATATAGGGGGAGGAACTACAGATATAGCGGTTATATCTTTAGGTGGATCTGTAGTAAGCACTTCATTAAAAGTTGCAGGAGATAAATTTGACGAGTATATAGTAAGATATATAAAGAAAAAACACAACATAATGATAGGAGAAAGAACAGCAGAAGATTTGAAAGTAAATATAGGCTGTGTTTATCCAAAAATTCAAGATTCAGAAATGGATATAAGAGGAAGAGATTTGATAACAGGGCTTCCAAAAACATTGAAAGTACATTCTAGTGAGATGTTAGAAGCACTAATAGAACCAGCAATGATGATTGTTGATGCAGTACATTCAGTATTAGAAAGAACACCTCCAGAACTTGCAGCAGATATTAGTGACAAAGGAATATATATGACAGGTGGGGGATGCTTAGTTGATGGACTAGATAAACTATTACAAGAAAAAACTGGAATTAATGTGATGATAGCACAAGATACGGTTTCTTGTGTGGCATTGGGAACAGGAAAAGCATTAGATAATTTAGATACATTAGAAGGAAAACAAGGAAAATAATATAAAATATTAAAAAAGTCATAAAAAAATAGCGGTCGCGGCAAGTTGCCGCAACCTAAAGACTTAAAAATTATATCGGGTTATTCCATTCCAGTCAGTTCGGTTAAAGCTAAAGGGTTCGAACTCTCGCGTTGCGCCGTTGCTCACAAGGAGCCTTCCGATATTTGCAAGGTCTTCACCAGGAAAACGAGCAAACTCTTTGCCGTACTGATCACGAATGATTGTAAGGTCTTTTATAGATCTGTCAATCTGTACAGTGCGTAATCCGTTCTGCTTTATCTGTCTCCTTATGAGGCGTAATGCCTCCCGACATTGCTTCAGATCGTGTTTTACCGCGATGGAATGTCTTTTGGCGAGTTCTTTATTCGCCATAACTTTTAATGATGTCATAGTTAAATCTCCTTTCTGGTTCTATAAACCTAGAGCCAATGCATGAAATAAAATTTTTCGGTACAATTATATTATACCACATATTTACATAAAATTCAAATTGTATATTTTTGGCAAAATATATTAATATATAAGCATTTTCATAGCTAATTTTTAAAGCATTATCTTGTAACAGGGATTCTTAATAAAAAAATGAAAGTAGGCTATAACATGAAATATGAAGAAAAAAATGTAAAAGGAACAGTAGCAATTATTACATTACGGTTGTAAAGTCAATCAATATGAAACAAATGCTATGACAGAGCAATTCATTCAAAAAGGATATGAAATAAAACAAGCTACACAAAAAGCAGACATATATATTGTAAACACCTGTACAGTAACAAATATGTCAGATAGAAAATCAAGACAAATGTTAAGAAGAGTAAAAGAATTAAATCCAGAGGCAATTATAGTGGCAGTAGGATGTTATGTACAAGTAGCCCCAAAAGAAGTAGAACAAATAGAAGAAATCGATTTAATATTGGGAAACAATGAGAAAAAAGAAATAGTTAAATATGTAGAAAATTATATATCAGATAGAAAGAAAATTATAAATACAGAAGATGTAATGAATCAAAAAGAATTTGTTGAATTAGGGAATACTATTTATACAGAAAAAACGAGGGCAGTAATAAAAATACAAGATGGATGTGATAGATTTTGTACGTATTGTATTATTCCATATGCAAGAGGTAGAGTAAGAAGTAGAAAGCCAGAAAATATAATTTCAGAAATAACCCAAATAGCTAATAAAGGTATAAAAGAAGTAGTTATTACAGGAATACATATTGCATCATATGGCAAGGATTTTAAAGAAGAATATAAGTTAATAGACTTATTAGAAAAAATAAATGAGATAGAAGGAATAGAGAGAATTAGACTAGGTTCAATAGAACCATTATTAATAGATGAAAAATTTTTGCAAAGACTAAAAAAACTAGAAAAGATATGTCATCATTTTCATTTATCATTGCAAAGCGGATGTGATGATACTTTGAAAAGAATGAACAGAAGATATACAACGGAACAATTTAGAAACATAGTAACATTATTAAGAAAAAATTATGAAGATGTTATATTAACAACAGATATTATAGTAGGATTTCCTCAAGAAAGTGAACAAGAATTTGAAAAAACTTACAAATTTTTAAAAGAAATAAATTTTTATAAAATGCATATATTTAAATATTCGCAAAGAAAAGGAACAAAAGCAGCTCAAATGAATGGACAGATTGATGCACAAATAAAAGAAATAAGAAGTAAAAAATTAATAGAATTATCGAATGAAAATCAAAGAAAATATAATGAAAGTTATATAGAAAAAACAGTACAAGTTTTATTTGAAGAACAAAAAAATGGAATATGCAAAGGGCATACTTCAAATTATATATTAGCATGTATTAAAACAAATGAAAATCTTGAAAATAAAATGATAGAAGCTAAATGCATTGAGGCAGATACAGAAAGTATAATAGTGCAATATATGTAATTTTTATGTAACAAAAATGTAACAAACTTTTAATATAAAAAATATGGAAATTACTTGATTATTGAAGTAGAATATAGTATAAATAAATAGAAAAAGTTATTTAAATTACAAAGGAGGAATAAAAAATGGCAGAGTTTAATGAAGGAAATAATGTAACAGGAGTTTTTGGTGGTATTAATTTTGACAATAATGGAGAAGGAAATAATAATCAAACATATGGTAATTCTGATGTAAAAGGAAATACATGGGTTAATAATTCAAAAAGTTTACCAACAAAAACAGGATTTTGGAGTAAATTTAAAGCTTTCTGGTTACAAGAAATTGATTGGAACAAAGAAATAAAAGTAGAATTGACACCATATCAACAAAAGGTAGAAGATGAAATTAATGAATTTTTACATCAAGAAATTACATGGAAAAAAGTACATGATTTCTTATTTCAAGATGTTACATTCAAAGCTAAGAATTAATAACAAAAGAAAAATAACTTTTATTAGAAATAATAAAAGTTATTTTTTAGATTTTGGAATATAGAAAAGTATGAAGTTTGATTAGAAAGGAAAAAAATGGCAAAAAGTAAAACAATATTTGTATGTAGTGAATGTGGTAATGAATCTACAAAATGGTTAGGAAAATGTCCAGCATGTAACAGTTGGAATAGTTTCTATGAACAAAAAATAGTAGAAAGTAAAGATAAATTAAAAAAAGAAATAACTAATACACCACAAAAACTAAATTCATATGAAGCAAAAGAAACAATAAGAAGTTCAACAGGATTTGGAGAATTAGATAGGGTATTAGGCGGAGGACTAGTAAAAGGGTCTCTTATATTGTTACGGAGGAGAACCAGGAATAGGAAAATCAACATTAATTCTTCAAATATGTGATAAAGTAAAAGGAGAAGGAAAAGTCTTATATGTTTCTGGAGAAGAATCAGCAGAACAAATAAAATTAAGAGCAGATAGATTAGGAATTAATAATGACGAAATATTATTTTTAGGAGAGACAGATATAGACATAGTTAATCAAGCAATTATAAATATAAATCCTAAATTAGTTATTATAGATTCAATTCAAACAATGTATTCAGAAGAAATAACAGCAGCAGCTGGAAGTGTTAGCCAAGTAAGAGAAATAACATCACAAGTTATGAGAGTATGTAAATCACGAGCAATTACAACTATTATAATAGGACATGTAACAAAGGAAGGAAATATAGCAGGACCAAGAGTATTAGAGCATATGGTAGACACGGTATTATATCTAGAAGGAGAAAGATATTTTTCATATCGTATTTTAAGAGGAGTAAAAAACAGATTTGGATCTACAAATGAAATTGGAATGTTTGAAATGAAAAATGAAGGAATGTGCGAAATAAAAAATCCATCAGATATACTAATATCAGAAAGAGATGATAATCCAGCAGGGTCATGCATAGTTACAGCAATAGAAGGAACAAGACCAATACTAGTTGAAATACAAGCTTTAACAACTACAACAGTTACAGCAGTGCCAAGGAGAACTGCAGATGGAACAGATTACAATAGATTAGCACTATTAATAGCAGTTTTAGAGAAAAAGGGAGGAATGATGTTAAGCTCTCAAGACATTTATTTAAACATAGTAGGAGGAATAAAAATAAATGAACCTTCTATAGATTTAGGAATTATTATGGCAACAGCATCTATATATAGAAATATACCAATACCTAAAGATATGGTAATTATAGGAGAAGTTGGTTTAACTGGAGAAGTAAGAAGAATCAATTTAATAGAAAAAAGATTGAAAGAAGCAGAAAAATTAGGATTTAAAACTTGTATAATTCCAGAAAGTAATAAAAAAGTATTGAAAGAAAGTTATAAATTAGATATAATAGGGGTCAAGAATATAAATGAAGCTATGAAAAAAATAGGAATTAAATAAAAATATTTATTAGACTACTTAGAAGGGAGAAAACTCTTGAGAAATAAAGAAGAAAATAGTATAACACAAATTTTAAAGCTAATAGCACCAGGAACCCCTATAAGAAATGGATTAGAAAATATTCTAAGAGCCAAGACAGGAGCATTATTACTAATTACAGATAATGATGATGTTATAAAAGAAGTAGTAGATGGTGGATTTACTATAAATGAAGATTATACTTCTTCTAAATTATATGAATTAGCAAAAATGGATGGAGCAATAGTTTTAAGTGGAGATTTAAAAAAAATATTATATGCTAATGCACAGTTAATACCGTCACATGAAATTGCAACATCTGAAACAGGAACAAGGCATAGAACAGCAGAAAGAACAGCAAAACAAACTGGAGAATTAGTAATTAGTATATCTCAAAGAAGAAGTATAATAACAGTATTTAAAGGAAATGATAGATATATTTTAGAAGATACAGAAGTTGTGCTAAATAAAGCTAATCAAGCAATACAAACTTTAGAAAAATACAAAAAAGTATTTGATAATAAACTAAATGTATTGAATGAATATGAATTTAATGATATAGTAACATTACAAAATGTTTTAGTAGTAATACAAAGAGCAGAAAAAGTAATGAGAATTGTTGAAGAAATACAAAGGCAAATATCAGAATTGGGAGAAGATGGACGTCTAGTAAATATGCAGTTAGAAGAACTAATAGGTGGATTAGAAAAGGAAGAAATGCTGATAATAAAAGATTATATGGTAACTAATAGAAATAAGAGAAACTTAAAAACGCCAGAAAGTATTATAGAAAAATTAGCAGAATTATCATATGAAGACTTATCTAAAGAATATGTAATTGCAAAATTATTAGGATATGAAAATTTTGATAATTATGATGAAGTTGGTGTTTACACAAGAGGATATCGTATATTAAACAAAATACCAAGGATGCCTACAAACATAGTAGAAAATTTAGTAGAGTCATTTAAATCATTTCAACATATATTGGCAGCAGATATAGAAAGTCTAGATGATGTAGAAGGAATTGGTGAGGTAAGAGCAAAAGCTATAAAGCAGGCATTAAGAAGAATGCAAGAACAGTTTGTATTTGATAATATTTTTTAATATTTAATAAATAATAAAAAGAGAGGCGAGGAAAGCAAGATGGAATAATATCTAAAATTTGGATATTATTTATCAAGATTTGTGCCTTGGAAAGGAATGTAATAAAAATGGAAAAAGCAAAAAATATAATTTGGATAATTGCGTTAATATTGGTAATAGTATTAATAGCAGGAGTAGGATATGGATATTATAAAAAAGCAACTATGGAGGTGAAAAATCCAATTGCAACAATGGAAGTTCAAGGATTTGGAACAATAAAAATGGAATTATATCCAGAACTAGCACCAGAGACTGTAGCAAATTTTGTAGCATTAGCTAATAGAGGATTTTATGATGGATTAACTTTTCATAGAGTAATAAAAGATTTTATGATACAAGGTGGAGATAAAAACGGAGATGGAACAGGTTCAGCAAATATTTCAGATTTAAAAGATGGTGGAGAAGAAACAGCTTATAATATTAAAGGTGAATTTTTAGCTAATGGAGTTAAAAATACATTAAAATTTGAAGAGGGAGTTTTAGCTATGGCTAGAAGTGATTATAGTCAATATTCATCATTTCTATTAGAAGAATCATATAATTCTGGAAGTTCACAATTTTTTATTATGACAAAAGAAAGTGCATCTTTAAATGGATATTATACATCTTTTGGTAAAGTTATAGAAGGAATGGATGTAGTACATAATATAGAAGGAATAGAAGTAAAAGCACCAGATACAGAAGAAGGGGAAGAAGGTTCTGCAAATGCAGAAGTTAGTACTCCTGTTAATCCTCCTGTAATAACATCATTAAAAGTAGAAACATATGGTGTAGATTATGGTTTACCAGAAACTTTAACACCTTTTGATTATACAAGCTGGATATATAAACAATATGGAATAGATCCAAATGCTTTAGTAGTTGAATAATATAAAAACAGATATGACTGTGAATTGCAACGGGTGGTAACATAAAAATTAATAAATTGATAAAAAGTAGTTGACAAATGGGGTATAAATAGGTTAAAATATTAAATGTGCTTAATGGAAGTAACATATATGGACGATGGTGGATGTGGCGTAGCTGGTTAACGCGCCAGTTTGTGGCACTGGAGATCGTGGGTTCGAGTCCCATCTTCCACCCCATTTAATTACTTTAAGTAATTTTATATTGGGCTGTAGCCAAGCGGTAAGGCACATGACTTTGACTCTTTATCGTTTTAAAGTTATTCCAAAACCGCAAG
>CANPZF010000016.1 GCA_947589015.1 uncultured Clostridia bacterium | reverse complement strand
GTATATTAGAATTTCTTTTCGAGTGCAATGAACAAGTTGATTTATAAATAAGTACATATACTACCACTATCGAAACGTCAATAATATAAAAACTGACATGACTGTGAATTGTAACATAATAGTAACTAGTTTTAATAAAAAATTTAAAAAAATAGTTGTAAAAAAAGGAAAAAATTGATATACTTATACCAAGATTTAAGTATATCAGTTTTTGATATATAAAAAAGGAGGAAATAAAATGGAAGAAGAAAACAAAGTTGAAGAAATACAAGAAGAAGTTGTTGAATTACAAGAAGAAATAAAAACAGAAAATGAAGGGATACAAATATCAAACGATGTTGTAGCAGTAATTGCAGGAGTAGCTGTATCAGAAGTTCAAGGAGTATCTGGAATGGCAGGAGGATTTGCAGGAGGAATTTCAGAAGTATTAAGTGGAAAGAAAAACTTGGCAAAAGGAATAAAAGTAGAAGTAAATGAAAATAATGCAAGAATAGATGTAAATATCATAGTAGAATATGGTTCAAGAATACCAGATGTAGCATTTGAAATCCAAAATAGAATAAAAAAAGCAGTAGAAGGTATGACAGGATTAAAAGTAGAAGAAGTCAATGTACATGTACAAGGTGTTAACACAGATATGATAAAAGAAGAAAATGGTAAAGACAATACAGAAGAATCAAATAATAATTAGTAAAAAGGAGTAGAAATATGAAATTTATAGAAAAAGTAGCATTAACAGTATATTCTATTTTAGTATTAATAACATCTATTATTTTGTGCTTAATAATATTTGGATGGTTAGATATAAACTTAATAGGAGAAATTATAGAAAAAATAGTTGTAGGAGAAACTTCTAGTAAAGTATTATTAGGATTTAGTTTAATATTTATTTTAGTTTCTATTAAATGCATATTCTTTGACTCAGAAACAAAAGAAAAAGAAAGAGAAAACCAGGGCATTCTTTTAGAAAATGATAGTGGAAAATTAATGATTTCTAAAGAAACTATTGAAAATTTAGTAAATTCAGTTGCAAAAGAATTTGAAAACACACAAGAAGTAATAACTAAAGTGGAGTTGGATAGAGAAAATAATGTAAGAGTGTATGCTACTCTAGTGGTAAACTCAGAAGCTATAATAAAAGACTTGTCAGCTAATTTACAAAATAAGGTAAAAGAAAAAATCAAATTAGCAACTGATTTAGAAGTAAAAGAAGTAAATATAACAATAAAAAAAGTGGCCCCAAAACAAGAAAATACACCAAATGCTTAACATAAAGTAAGAAAGGAATGAGATGAAAATGGGAAGCTTTAAAGATATATGGAATCAATACAAAGGAGCAATCATAGGAATAATAATTGCAATTCTAATTTTAATTACAAGATTACATGACTTAATATTAGCTATAGTTATATTGGTACTTGGTGCAATAGTGGGAAATTATATACAACAAAATAAAGAGGATGTAAAGGCAAGATTAAAAAGTTTCATAGATAGAATGTAAAGAAAGGAATTTATTATGAGTAGGTCAGCAATTAGAGAACTAGCATTTAAATTAATATATAGTTTAGAAATACAAAAACAAGAGAATAAAGAACAACAAATAGAATTATATTTAAATAGCAACCAAATAGAAAATGAAGAAGCAAAAAAATATATAGAAGATGCAGTATTAGGAATTGATAAGAACCAAAAAGAAATAGTTAGCCAAATAGAAAAAAATCTAAAAGCTGATTGGAAAATTGATAGAATTTCTAAAATAGATATAGCAATTTTAAAACTTGCAATATATGAAATAAAATATAAAGAAATACCATATAAAGTTGTAATAAATGAAGCTGTAGAATTAGCTAAGAAATATGGAGAAGACACATCTAAGAATTTTGTCAATGGAATATTAGCAAGTATAGTAAAAGAATAATAAATTATTAGAGGCAAGTTTTAAAAAGTTAATTTAAAACATTCTAAATTAACATGTAAAAACTTGCCTTTAAGGTGTGTAAATAAAGAGACTGTAAGAAAGGAGGTTATTTAGTTATAAATTTATTTATAGCTAGTATTGAAAATAAAAATATGAAATATAGTGAAATGGCAATAACAGTTTCAGATGTAAACAAATATATAAAAGAAAAGATTGCACAGGATGAATATTTAAATAATGTATTAGTAAAAGGAGAAATATCTAATTTTAAAAATCATTATACAGGACATATGTACTTTACATTAAAAGATGAAAACTCTTTAATAAAATGTATAATATTTAAAAGTTATGCACAAAAATTAAACTTTATTCCAAAAGATGGGATGAAGGTAATTTTATTAGGAACAGTATCAGTATTTGAAAGAGATGGAGTATATCAAATATATGGTAAGGTAATGGAAGAGGACGGATTAGGTGATTTATATACAAAATATCAACAGTTGAAAAGTAGATTAGAGGAAGAAGGATTATTTAATGAAGAACATAAAATGGAAATACCTAAAATGCCTAAAATAATAGGAGTGTTAACCTCACAAACAGGTTCTGTTATAAAAGATATTATAAATGTATCTACGAGAAGAAACCCGAATGTATACATAAGACTACTACCTGTACCAGTACAAGGAGAAGGTGCAGCAGAAAAAATAGCAGAAGGTATACAATATATGAACAAGAACAAATTAGCAGATGTGTTAATTTTAGCAAGAGGAGGAGGCTCATTAGAAGATTTATGGCCATTTAATGAAGAAATAGTAGCACATAGTATTTATAATTCAGAAATACCAATAATTTCGGCAGTAGGTCATGAAACAGATTTTACAATAGCAGATTTTGTAGCAGATTTGAGAGCACCTACACCTTCAGCAGCAGCAGAGCTTGCAGTACCAGATATATATGAGGTAAAACAAAAAATTAATATGTATAAAAATAGATTAAGACTAGCATTAAATAAAAAAGTAGAATTTATGAGAATGCAATATGACAAAGTAACTTCCAGTTTTGTATTTAAAGAACCTACAAGAAAGATAAATGAAAGTTATATAAGGATAGATACATATATAAAACAATTAGAAAATTTAATAAAAGGAAAAAAGGAAAGGCAAAATATAATATATGCAAATCTAGTAACCAAATTAGATACATTAAGTCCACTAAAGACACTGACTAGAGGATATTCAATAGCCCAAAAGAAAGATAAAATTGTAAAGAGTGCACAGGATTTGAATATAGGAGATAAACTAGTTTTGAAATTTATTGATGGAAATCAGAATGTTGAGGTTATATAGTTGAGTGTATAAACAAAAATATATTATAGAATAAATATAAAAGAAAGAATATGTTTATAAAATTTGTATTAAATAAACTTTATAAACATATTATACGAGGATAAAATAAAAATGAAAAAGAAAGATATTATAGCTATAGTAATTTTATTAATTATACTAATTGCAATAATAGTAGGAGTTGTTTGGTATTGTAGCAGTAATTCAATTTCAAATATGGAAAGCACAAGTAGCAATGTAGAAATAGAAGAAGAAAGCAAGGAAGAAGAAAAGAATGAAGTAGAAAACGAAGAAATAAAAGAAAAAAATGTGGTAGAAGAAAAAAAACAAGAGCCAGTACAAGAATCTACAGTAACAGGACAAGAAGAACAAGAAAGCAATGCTGAAAGTAATGCAAATAGTAATAATGGAAAAACAGATGAAGAAAAAGTAATAGAAATAGCAAAAAAAGAATGGGGAACAGAAGACGGAGTAAGTTTTAATATTGAAAATAAAGAAGGAAAAATATATACTATAGCAGTAAGAAGTACTAGCAGTACACAGGTGTATGCTTGGTATAGAATAAATGCAGAAACAGGAAATGTAGAAGAATAGGATGATAATTTTTCAAAGAAGGGAATTTATAAAAAATGAAAAAAAGTTTTGAAGAACAAATAGAGGAACTGGAACAGATTGTAAATGAATTAGAAAAAGGTGAATTAAACTTAGATGATTCTGTTTCAAAATTTGAAGAGGGAATAAAAATTTCTAAAGAATGTAATAAGATGCTACAAGAAGCAGAAAAAAGAATAACAATATTATTAAATCAAGATGATGAAGTATTAGAAGAGGATTTTGATACAGAAGGATAGAGAGAAAAGGGGAAAAAAATGAACAATTTAATGTCTTTTATACAAAATAAGTACATTTATATACCATTCTTTTTATGGTTTGGAATACAATTATTTAAATTAATATATGATTTAGTAACTACAAAAAAATTTAATTTTAAAAGAATTATGGGAGCAGGAGGAATGCCTAGTTCACATTCTGCAGTAGTAGTTGGACTAACAACTTTAATAGGAAAATATGAAGGAGTTGGAAGTTCAATATTTGCAGTATCTTTTATAGTAGCATTTGTTGTAATGTATGATGCATGTGGAGTAAGAAGAGCAGCAGGAAAGCAAGCAGCTCTATTAAATAAATTAATAGAAACACCTGGACTAACAGGTGTGGAAGTATCTGAAAAATTAGTTGAAGTTTTAGGACATACACCAGTACAAGTATTTGTAGGAGCATTAATAGGGGTAGCAGTAGGAATTATAGCTTAATATAGGTAGGAGATGATAAAATGACAGACATAGAAATTGCGAGAAATACTAAATTAGAAAAGATAAATGAAATAGCAAAAAAAGTAGGTATACAAGAAGATGATATAGAATTATATGGAAAATATAAAGCTAAAATTTCAAATGAAGTATTTGCAAAATTAAAAGAAAAAAATGATGGAAAATTAATTTTAGTAACTGCAATTAGCCCAACACCATTAGGAGAGGGAAAAACAACAATATCAATAGCAATAGCTGATGGACTAAGAAAGATTGGTAAGAATTCTATATTAGCATTAAGAGAACCATCTTTAGGACCAGTATTTGGAATAAAAGGTGGAGCAACTGGAGGAGGAAAAGTACAAGTTGCTCCAATGGAAGAAATAAATTTACATTTTACAGGAGATATACATGCAATAACAGCAGCTAATAATCTACTTTCTAGTTTGATAGATAACCATATTTATTTTGGTAATGAATTAGATATACAAGAAATAGTGTGGAAAAGATGTGTTGATTTAAATGATAGGCAGTTGAGAGAAATAGAAACTGGTCTATCAGAAGAAAAGAATATAATTCCTAGAAAAGATAAATTTGACATCAGTGTTGCATCAGAAATAATGGCAATAGTATGTTTATCTGAAAATTTATCACAATTAAAAGAAAAATTAGGTAACATTATTATAGGATATAACTCTAAGAAAGAACCAATTTATGCAAGAGACTTAAAAGCAGAAGGGGCTATGACAGTTTTATTAAAAGATGCAATAAAGCCTAATTTGGTACAAACATTAGAACACACACCAGCTATTATACATGGAGGACCTTTTGCTAATATTGCACATGGATGTAATAGTATAATAGCAACAAAGTTAGCATTAAAACTGTCAGATTATGTTGTAACAGAAGCTGGATTTGGAGCAGACCTAGGAGCAGAAAAATTTTTAGATATTAAATGCAGGAAAGCAGACATAAAACCAGATGCAATCGTTATTGTTGCAACTGTAAAAGCAATTAAATATCATGGGGGAATTGAAAAAGAGAAAATACAGATAGAAAATCTAGAAGGAATAGAAAAAGGAATACACAATTTATTTAAACATATTGATAATTTAAAAAAATTCGGAGCAAATGTAATAGTAGCACTTAATAAATATAACACAGATACAATTGCAGAAATTGATTTGATAAGAAAAAAATTACAACAAAAAAATGTACAACTCAGTGTAGTTGAAGGCTGGGAAAAAGGAGGAGAAGGCGCTACTGATATTGCTAATAAACTAGTGAAATTGGTAGAAGAAAAAACACCAATTAAATACATATATGATTTAAATGAAACAATAAAATCAAAAATAGAAAAAGTAGCTAAAAATATATATGGAGCAAAGGAAATTGAATATTCAGATGAAGCAAATGAAAATATTGATAAGATAACTAAAATGGGATATGGAAAATTACCAATATGTATTGCTAAAACACAGTATTCTTTTTCAGATGATCCTAAGAATTTGGAATGTAAAAATGATTATAATATTACAGTTAGAAATGTGGAATTAAAATCAGGTGCTGGTTTTATAGTTGTATTAGCTGGAAAAATAATGACAATGCCAGGTTTGCCTAAAATTCCAGCAGCAGAAAATATAGATATTGATGAAAATGGTAATATTGTAGGAATTTTCTAGCAATGAATAGAAAATTCCGAAAGACTACAGGTAATGCTATTTATTAGTATTACTTGTAGTCTTTTTAGACATTATTCTTTGATTTCTTTTGATAATTTGTTAATTGCTTTAGTTTCAATTCTAGATACATATGAACGAGAGATTCCCATCATTTTAGCAATTTCATTTTGAGTTTTTGGTTTAGTACCACATAAACCAAAACGTAGTTCAAGAATAGTCTTTTCTCTATCTTTTAAAATAGATTTCATTTTTTCATATAAAAGTTTAATTTTTAATTTTATATCTACTTCATCTTCAATATTTCTATCACTATTTTCCAAAACCTCTTGCAAAGTTACGACATTATCATCTTTATCTTTACCAATGGGTTCATTTAAGTAAACTTCTGCACTTAACTTTTTAGTAGCACGAAGATGCATTAAAATTTCATTATCAATACATCGAGAAACATATGTAGAAAGCCTAGCACCTTTTTCAACATTAAAACTATTTATACCTTTAATTAAACCAATAGTGCCAATGGAAATTAAGTCATCTTGTTCAACATTAGAAGTGGAATATTTTTTGGCAATATGTGCTACCAACCTTAAATTTCTTTCAATTAATATATTTCTAGCTTCTTCATTGCCATTGGCCATTTGTAATAGATAATTTTTTTCTTCTTCAGAAGTTAAGGGCTCTGGAAATAAAGGACTACCGAGAAATATAACCAACAACAAAAACAGCAGATTTTAAAAATTCTAAAAAACCAAATAAACTAACACTCATTAGTGCTGATAACATAAAAGCACCTCCATTTTCTATACATCAAATTATATGAAATTCGAAAATAAAAGTGCATGACCATAAAAATAAAATTTTTTAAGAATTAAATTAAATTCATTTCATAGTATTAAAAGAGGTGAATTTATGCATTTTTTTAAAGAATGTGCAAAAGGTATTGCAATAGGAACAGGAGCTATTTTACCAGGAGTTAGTAGTGGTGTACTTTGTGTTATTTTTGGAATATATGAAAAATTACTAGATGCAGTATTAAGTTTTTTCAAGAAACCAAAAGAAAATATTAAATTTTTACTACCAATTTTTTTAGGTGCATTAATTGGAATAATAATATTTAGTAAAATATTAAATTACTTATTATTCAATTATACAATTCAAACTAAATCTATGTTTATAGGTCTAATTTTGGGAAGTATTCCTAGTTTAATAAAACAGGTTAATAAAAAAGAAAAATTTAAATTAAGAAATATATTGTATATGATAATAACTTTTTCAATAGGATTGAGCATGGTTTTTATAGAAAATAATATGCCAGAACATAGTGTGGAAACAGTTAATTTTGCATATTTAATGTTATCAGGATTTTTTATGTCATTGGGTGTAGTTATACCAGGAGTGAGCAGTACAGTAATTTTGATGCTTATGGGAGTATATACAATATATTTACAATCAATAGCTAATATGTATTTTCCAATATTAATTCCTATTGCAATGGGTTTAATTATAGGTGGCTTTATTTTTATGAAGTTGACTAAAATTTTACTTGAAAAATTTTATGCATCTACTTTGTATGGTATTATTGGTTTTTCTATTGGCTCTACACTTGTTTTAATTCCAGAATTAGTAACAACAAATGAGGTGATTATTTCAATAATGTGCATTATTTGTGGAGCAATGATAGTTAGAGAAATGTCAAAATGCTAAGACTTAATCTAAGTTTCAGTATTTTTTGCAACTTTGGCACTTCTTGCTTTTTATTCTACAATGTGGCAGTATATGTATATATATTAGTAGATAAATCAATGCTTGATTGGAATGAAAAATAGAAATTCTTATATACAAAATTGAGGGATGTTCACGGAAAAATGATTATTAATATATTCTTTTTCTTTACACGACTCGGCTTGATACATGACTTAGAAATTCTTGATAAAATCAATCAGCGCCCTCGTGAGGCGAGATTCCCTAATTGATTTTATTTAGAATTTCTACAGTCATTCCACGGCACATTCGTCGTTTCATTCAAAAGAATATATTAATAATCATTTTGGCCTGAGTGAAAGAGGCTCAATTTTGTATATTAGAATTTCTTTTTGAGTGCAATGAACAAATTGATTTATCAACTAATATATATACATATACTGCCACATTGTAGAATAAAAAGCAAGAAGTGCTAAAGTTACAAAAATACTGAAACTTAAATTTATTAATCCTTGAAAAGTCAATAAATTTTTGATATAATAACAAAAACTTATAAAAGAACAAGGAGAGATAAAAATGGATTACAAGGATTTAGCAAATTTAATATTTCCAGATAGTAAAGAAATATCATATTATGAAGAAAAATATCCAGAAAGAGATTTACCAGAAGGAGCAATAGTAACAAGAATAGCACCTAGTCCAACAGGATTTACACATATAGGAGGGCTATATCAAGGACTAATTGCTAAAAAGCTTGCAGTTAATACAAAAGGAGTATTTTTTGTAAGAATAGAAGATACAGACCAAAAAAGAGAAGTAAAAAACGCAACTACAGAAATAATAGAATCATTAAATAAGTATGGTTTAGAACCAGATGAAGGAATGTTAAATGAAACAGAAGGAAAAGGGGAATATGGACCATATAAACAATCATTAAGAAAAGAAATATATCAAAGTTATGCCAAATATTTAATAAGCATAGGAAAAGCATATCCATGTTTTTGTACACCAGAAGAAGGAGAGCAAATAAGACAAAAACAAGAAGCAGCAAAAATTAGACCTGGATATTATGGAGTATGGGCAAAATGTAGAAATATAACAGTAGAAGAAGTAATAGAAAAAATAAAAGCAGGAGAAAAATACATTATTCGATTTAAATCTCCAGGAAGAGAAGACAGAAAAATAAAGCATCATGACATCATAAAAGGAAATGTTGATTTTCCAGAAAATGACCAAGATATAGTAATTATAAAGGCAGATGGTTTACCAACATATCATTTTGCACATGCAATTGATGATCACTTAATGAGAACAACACATGTAATTCGTGGAGATGAATGGCTATCATCAGTGCCTTTACACTTACAACTATTTCATGAATTGGGTTTTAAAACTCCCAAATATGCACATATTGCACCTATTATGAAAAATGATGAAGGAAATAAAAGAAAATTAAGTAAGAGAAAAGATCCAGAAGCAGCAGTAAACTACTATGACGAAGAAGGAATTCCCAAAGAAGCAGTTATAGAATATTTACTTAATATAGCAAATTCTAATTTTGAAAATTGGAGAAGAGCAAATCCAGATAAATCTGTAGATGAGTTTGAATTACAGTTAAATAAAATGAGTGTAAGTGGAGCCTTATTTGATATGGTAAAACTACTTGATGTTGGAAAAACAATTATTTCAAGATTTTCAGCTGAAAAAGTATATGAAGAATCATTAAATTGGGCAAAGAAATATGATAAAGAATTAGAAAGTCTATTAGAAGATAAGGAATATTCACTAAAAGTTTTAGGAATTGAAAGAGGCAATAAAAAACCACGTAAAGATATTGCAAAATGGTCAGATGTTAAAGAAAATATTTCATATATGTATGATAATAAATTTTTTGAAACAAATCAAAATTATGAATATCAAATTATTAATGACAAGCAAGATATCGAAAAGATTTTAGACCTATATATTGAAAAATATTATGATGAAAATGATGATAAACAAATGTGGTTTGACAAAATAAAAGAACTTGCAGGAGAATTAGGATATGCAAAAGAAGTAAAAGAATTTAAAGCAAATCCAGAGGCATATAAAGCACATGTTGGAGATGTTAGCACAGTTTTAAGAATAGCATTAACAGCAAGAAGTAACACTCCAGATATGTATGAAATTATGCAAATATTAGGAAAAGAAAGCATGCAAAAAAGATTTGAAATTGCTAAAAAAGCTCTTTAATAAAATGGATTATATATGTAATCTTAAATATATTAACAAGGAATAAGTTTTAATATGGAATATAGTGTAGGAGATATTGTAAGAACTAAGAAAAATCATCCATGTGGAAGTAAGATATGGGAAATAACAAGAGTAGGAGTAGATTTTAAATTAAAGTGCCAAGGGTGTCGGACATGTAGTTGTTTTACCTAGAGAAAAAGCATTAAAGGCAATAACAAAGAAAATAGATAAACAAGAACAATAAACAAAATTCGACATATAATATAGTATAGTATCAGACAAGGTACTATATTGGAGGTGACTTTTATTATGGAGCCACAAGAAAATGTTGTTTATTGTTATAATAATAAAGAAGAAAGATGCTCAAAAAGAAAAAATTGTTTAAGTATAGTAGCAATAATATTATTAGCAGCATTTACTCTAGTAATTGGAATAATTATAGGAGCAGCTTTGTCTGCAACTATATTAGCAAGTTTAGCAGCTATAATTGTATTAGCAGTAATATTGGGATTGTTATTAATATTAGCAACAATTTTGATATTTTGCTGTAACAAAAAAAAGGACAAAAAATGTAAGTGTTGCTAAATTTAATATCTATATGTAAATAAAAATGAATTATCTAGTAAATTTACTAAATAATTCATTTTTTGGTTAATTAATATAATCATCAATAATTTTCCAAACTTCATCTTGATAAGTTTTTCTTTCAGAAGAAAAGGGTAAAGTAGGAATATCTCCAATAGGATTTAATTGCTTTTGAAGAGATTTTACAGAATTATCTACTTTAGTTATCGCAATTTTATCAGCTTTATTGGCAAGTATCATACAAGGTGTTTTCGACGAAATAATATAATTGTACATTAATTTGTCATTTTTGGTAGGATTATGTCTTATATCTACTAAAAAGATAATAAATGCGATTTCTTTACGATTAAATAGATATTCTTCAATAAATTTTCCGACTAGTTCTTGCTCTTTTTTTGACATTTTACTATAACCATATCCTGGCAAATCTACAAAGTAAAAAGAATCATCTATATTATAAAAATTTATTTGACGTGTTTTTCCTGGTTCGCTACTTGTTCTGGCCAGTTTTTTTCGATTAATCATTGTATTTATAAAACTTGATTTTCCAACATTAGATTTTCCAACTAAAACTATTTCTGGAAGATTATTTTTGGGATATTGTTTTGGACTAACTGCTGAAATTTCAAATTTGGGATTTTTTACAATCATAAAAATCTCCTTATTATTTTTTTAATTCAATTTTTTCTAATCCACCCATATATGGTCGTAAAACTTCTGGAATAATAACACTACCATCTGGTTGATAGTTATTTTCAACAATAGAAATTAACATACGAGGTGGGGCAGCAACGGTATTATTTAATGTATGTGCAAAATAATTTCCATTTTCATCTTTTATTCTAATTCCTAATCTACGAGCTTGTGCATCAGTCAAATTAGAGCAACTTCCAACTTCAAAATATTTTTGTTGTCTAGGACTCCATGCTTCTACATCACAAGATTTTGCTTTTAAATCTGCTAAATCTCCACTGCAACATTCTAAAGTTCTAACAGGAATATTCATACTTCTAAAAAATTCTACAGTGTAAGACCACATTTTGTCATACCATTTCCAAGAATCTTCAGGTTCACAAACTACAATCATTTCTTGTTTTTCAAATTGATGTATTCTATAAACACCACGTTCTTCTAAACCATGAGAACCTTTTTCTTTTCTAAAGCAAGGAGAATAAGAAGTCATAGTATATGGCATGTCTTCTTTTTTTAGAATTTGATCTTTGAATTTACCAATCATAGAATGTTCACTAGTACCAATTAAATATAAGTCTTCTCCTTCAATTTTGTACATCATTGCATCCATTTCTTCAAAACTCATAACACCTGTAACTACATCACTACGAATCATGTAAGGTGGTATACAGTAAGTAAACCCTTTATTAATCATAAAATCTCTAGCATATGTTAAAACAGCTGAATGAAGTCTAGCAATATCACCAATTAAATAGTAAAAGCCTTGACCAGCAACTCGTCTTGCACTATCTAAGTCTAAACCTCCAAGATTTTCTAAAATTTCACCATGAAAAGGAATTTCATAGTTAGGAACAATTGGTTCACCATATCTTTGAATTTCGACATTTTCACTATCATCTTTTCCAATAGGAACAGAATTGTGCATTATATTAGGGATTTTCATCATTCTTGATTTTATACTTTCGGCATATTTAGCTTCTAATTTTTCATTTTCAATAAGTTTATTGTTAATTTCATTTACTTTAGCTTTAATTGCTTCAGCTTCATCTTTTTTTCCAGATTGCATTAATCCACCAATTTGAGAACTTAAAGCTTTTCTTTCTGCTCTTAAATTATCACCATTTAGTTTGGCTTCTCTATTTTTTATATCTAAATCAATTACTTCATCAACCATAACTAGTTTGTGGTCTTGAAATTTCTTTTTTATATTTTCTTTTACTAAGTCTGGATTTTCTCTTAAAAATTTGATATCTATCATGTTAATTCCTCCGTTTATTTTTTCGTATAATCTTTTAATAAGTCGTCACACAATTCAAATCTGTGCTTTTGACCAGTGATATTATCAGGCCTTTGTGGAATTTCTTCTAAAAACATTTTTTCATTTCGTATCCATATTCTAGGACCTGGTGTATCGTAAACCCTTTTATAAATTACAAATTTTTCTTTAGTTTCCGAATCATAACCTACATTTTCTACAAAGTAATAATTACCTTTAAAATGGCGATAAACTCTACCTATTTGAACTTCATTCATCTCTGGGCTGTTATTTACATTTTCATTATCCATAATCACATATCTCCTTTACAAATTTAATAACGTTATTATATAATATTTTCTAATAAATGGCAATAAAATGGGCAAAATAAAGTAAAATTAGAAAGGAAAAAAATAAAAAGTGATTAATGAGTTTGTTAATTTTATAGTATATCTGATAATTATAGTATTAATTTCAAAATATATTTTAGTAACAACATTAAGGAAATTAGCAGAAAATTTAGATTTAAAACCAATAACAGTAGGTAATATAGCAGGTGGTGCAACTTCAATACCAGAATTATTGACTATAACAATATCTAGTTTAAATGGTCTAATGGAAGCAAGTATAATAAATGTATTAAGTTCAAATATAATAAATTTAATTCAATATCTAATATCAGTTATTTTGAATAAAAATAAAAAAGTATTTCAAAATAAAGCAATTTTAGTAGATATATTTTTAGTAGTGTTTACAATTATAATACCAATATTATTTATAAAATTTAATATACAATTAAACATTGCACTAGTACCATTATTTATAATTTTGTACTTGTTTTTTAATTATTTGAATAGGAATGTTCATAAATTGTATTTAGAAAAGGAAGATAAAGAAATAAATAAAAAAATAGAAGAAGAAGGGAACACTGAAAGGGGTAATACTAAAAAGACAGTAGGATATATATTAATTTTAATAGTATCAGGCATATTACTATTTCTAATAGGAAATGCTTTGGGAAATACGTTGCAAATTTTATGCAATAAATTTAATATATCTGAAACAATAATTGGTATCTTATTAGGTTTTTCAACAAGTATACCAGAGTTAATCACATTTTTTGAATCACAAAAACATTATAAAAATGAAACTAATATTTTAGGTGTAATAGAAGCTACAAATAATTTATTAACATCAAATATTTTGAATTTATTTATAATTCAATCTATAGGAATAATTGTATTTAATTTTATTATTTAAAACTGAACATTTATATATAAAAATTACATTCTTTACTGGCAAAACTGATCATATGAAAAAAATTCAAAAATTTTCAAAAATAGAAAAGTTAATCTATCTATTTGTATAATTTGGAATTTTGCCAAACTGCGCATCACTTCATTTTTATATATAAATGTTCAAGTTTAAACGTAATAAAATATTCACAAAAAATTCACAAAAAAATTAGCATAATGTATTGACAAGTGCTAAAATTGGGTATAGTATATATGAAGTTAGCAATCAAATACAAAGAGTGCTAAAAAGAGGTGAGAAAATTGTCAAATAAGGCATTAGATGACCGAAAGAAAAAAGTATTACAAGCTATAGTAGAAGAATATGTAAATACAGCAGAACCAGTAAGTTCAAATGCATTAACAAATAATTATGGACTAAACTATAGCAGTGCAACAATCAGAAATGAAATGTCAGACTTAGAAAAAGCAGGTTATCTAGACAAGACACACACATCTAGTGGAAGGATTCCATCAGAAAAAGGATATAGATATTATGTTGATGAACTAATAAAAGAAGATCATATAAGCATAGAAGAAATAAAATATATCAGTTCTAAATTAGAAACAAAAGTAAATGAGATAGAAGATTTAACAAAAATAGCAGCAAATACAATATCAGAAGTAACACATTATACAACAGTATCTATAGGACCAAAAACAACAAATCAATTAATAGAAGAAATTAAGTTTGTACTTTTGGGAACAAGAATGATGTTGGCAGTTATCCTAACAGAATCAGGAATGGTAAAAGAAACAATCATTAAATTTGATGAGGACGTAACACCAAAACAAGTGGAAACAATGAACTATATGTTTAATAACAAATTAAAAGGTCAACCGATAGAAACTATAGATAGACCATTAGAGGAATATTTATATGATGAAATGACCTATAGTGTAAATGTAATAAAACCAATAATAGAACAAATAAAAAAGGTAATACAAGAAGAAAGCAATGTATATTTAGAAGGAGCTAATAAATCATTTGAATTACCAGAATTTAATAGTTTAGAAGTAGCAAAAAATTTTATAAATGTTTTAGATACGAAAGAACTTATATCAGATATGTTAAACTCAGGATTTGCAGAAGACATAAATGTATATATAGGAGAAGAAAACCAAAAAGAAGAATTAAAAGATTTTAGTGTAGTTACTTTTAAACATAAAGTAAATGGAAAAGATTTAGGAACAATAGGAATAATAGGACCAAAAAGAATGGACTATGCTAAAGTAATTTCAGTAATGAAATACATTAGCAAAAAATTAAATGGCGGAAATTAAAAATATAAAAAAGGAGACGTAAATATGTCAAATGAGGAAAAGAAGAATGATAAAAAATTAGAACAAAAAGAATCAAAAGATGAAAAAGAAAACAAATGCGAAGATGTAATACCAAAACAAGAATATGATGAACTTGATGATAGGTATAAAAGAGTATTAGCAGAATTTGAAAACTTTAAGAAAAGAAGTGGAAAAGAAAGAGAATTATTATATAATTCAATATTATCAGATATAGTAGAAGTATTTTTACCAATAGTAGATAATTTGGAAAATGCATCAAAAGTAGAAACAAAAGACGAAAATTATAAACAAGGTATAGAACTAGTATTAAAGCAATTCAAAGATGTACTAGCGTCAAAGGGCGTAGAAGAAATAAAAGCAATAGGAGAAACTTTTGATCCAGAACTTCATGAAGCAGTAAGTAGTATACAAGATGAAAAACTAGGAGAAAAAGAAATAGCACAGGAATATAGAAAAGGATATAAAATAGGAAGCAAAGTAATAAGACATTCTATGGTAGTTGTAGCTAATTAAAGGGGAAATAAAATGTTATTAGAGGATATTATGTTTATCTTTGTTAGATATAGTGGTATAATAGCAATTCCTTTTATAGTTTTATTTACAATTTTATATTTAAAGAACAAAGATAAAAAGATATATAGACTATTGTTAATAATATCAATAATAGTTTTAGCAATAGATATTATTTTGTTGGCAATGATATTTAGTTCACTAGATGAAATATTTAAAACAATAGAAAATAACATTGCAAATTTAATTATATAGTTATTAATTTTAAGATGATGATTTTGAAACGAGGAATAATCATTACAAAATATTAAGATAAATATAAAAATGATGTTTTTGGACCTCGCCAAATACATCAAAGGGAGGATTTTAAAATGGGAAAAATTATAGGAATTGACTTAGGAACAACAAATTCATGTGTAGCAGTTATGGAAGGAGGAGAACCAGTTGTAATACCTAATGCAGAAGGTAATAGAACAACTCCATCAGTAGTTGCGTTCTCTAAAAATGGAGAAAGACTAGTAGGACAAATAGCAAAACGTCAAGCAGTTACGAATCCAGATAATACAGTAATTTCTATTAAAAGAAAAATGGGAACAAACGAAAAAGTAGATATAGAAGGTGATAAATTTTCACCACAAGAAATTTCAGCAATGATTTTACAAAAATTAAAAGCAGATGCTGAAAATTATTTAGGACAAAAAGTAACACAAGCAGTTATTACAGTTCCAGCATATTTTAGTGATAGTCAAAGACAAGCAACAAAAGATGCAGGAAAGATTGCAGGACTTGAAGTTTTAAGAATTAT
Organism: uncultured Clostridia bacterium; assembly: GCA_947589015.1. Taxonomy (GTDB): domain Bacteria; phylum Bacillota; class Clostridia; order TANB77; family CAG-508; genus CAG-269. The sequence continues at coordinate 24,427 of CANPZF010000016.1, read as the reverse complement.
AAATGAACCAACAGCTGCATCACTTGCATATGGAATGGATAAAGAGCAAGATCAAAAAATAATGATTTATGACTTGGGTGGAGGAACATTTGATGTTTCAATATTAGACATAGGAGATGGCGTATTTGAAGTTTTAGCTACAAATGGTAATACACATCTAGGTGGAGACGATTTTGATCAAGCAATTATAGATTATTTAGTAAGTGAATTCAAAAAATCAAATGGAATAGATTTAAGCACAGATAAAATGGCAATGCAAAGATTAAAAGAAGCAGCAGAAAAAGCTAAAATTGAATTATCTGGTGTACAACAAACACAAATAAATTTACCATTTATAACAGCTGATAGTACAGGACCAAAACATTTAGATGTTAATTTAACAAGGTCTAAATTTGAAGAATTAATTCATGATTTAGTAGAAGCTACAGCAGGACCAGTAAATCAAGCTTTAAAAGATGCAGGACTTACATCAAATGATATTCATAAAGTATTATTAGTTGGTGGTTCTACAAGGGTTCCAGCTGTTCAAGAAGTAGTAAAAAGAATAACAGGAAAAGAACCAGATAAAGGAATAAATCCAGATGAATGTGTTGCAATAGGTGCAGCAATTCAAGGTGGAGTACTTTCAGGAGATGTAAAAGATTTAGTATTACTTGATGTAACACCATTATCATTAGGAATTGAAACATATGGTGGAGTATTTACTAAATTAATTGAAAGAAATACAACAATTCCAACTAAAAAATCACAAATATTCTCAACAGCAGCAGATGGTCAGACATCAGTAGAAGTACATGTATTACAAGGTGAAAGAGAAATGGCAGCATATAATAAGACATTAGGAAGATTCCAATTAACAGGAATTCCAGCAGCACCAAGAGGAGTACCACAAATAGAAGTAACATTTGATATTGATGCAAATGGTATAGTACATGTATCTGCAAAAGATATGGCGACAGGAAATAGCCAAAATGTATCTATTACAGCATCAACAAACTTAACTGATGAAGATATAGATAAGGCTGTTAAAGATGCAGAAGCACATGCTGAGGAAGATAAGAAGAAAAAAGAAGAAATTGAAATTAAAAATAATGCTGAAAGTCTAGTATATAGCAGTGAAAAAACATTGAGCGATTTAGGAGATAAAATTAGTGGTGAAGAAAAGGCAAAAGTAGAAACAGAAATAGAAGCTACTAAAAAAGCTCTTGAAACAAATGATTCTGCAAAAATAAAAGAAGCTACAGAAAAATTAACAAAAGTGTTCTATGAAATGTCAGAGCAATTATATAAAAATTCAAATCCAAATGGTGCACAAGGTGCAGCTGGAAACGCAGGAACAGATGCAAATGCAGGTACAGAACCAAAAACAGATGCAAATGGAAATGTTTATGATGCAGATTATAAGGTTGAAGATGACAATGATAATAAATAAAAATTCAATTAAATAAAATTAAGGAAAGAGGTTGGAATGCAAAACAAAAATCCAACCTCAAACTTTAATGATGAAAGGTAAAAATAACAATAAGACGTTTTAATGGGAGGAAATAATGGCTAGTAAGAGAGATTATTATGAAGTATTAGGAGTCAGCAAAACTGCTACTGACGATGAATTAAAGAAAGCATATAGAAAATTAGCAAAAAAATATCATCCAGATGCCAATCCAGATAATAAACAAGAAGCAGAAGCCAAATTTAAAGAAGTAAATGAAGCTTATGAAACATTATCAGATCCACAGAAAAGAAGAATGTATGACCAATTTGGACCAGATGGTCCACAAGGATTTGGTGGAGGAACTGGAGGAGGTCCATTTGGTCAAGGAGGATACTATTCATACACAACATCTGGCTTTGATGGATTTAGTGATTTTGGAGATTTAGGAGATATCTTCTCATCATTTTTTGGAGGAGGTTTTGGCTCAAAAAATACTAGTAGAAGACAATCTGGTCCACGAAAAGGTGCAGATTTAAATATGAACATAGACATAACATTTGAACAGGCATTTTTAGGAGTGGAAAAAGAAATAACAGTTGTTAGAAATGAAGAGTGTAGTACATGTCATGGAAGTGGAGCAAAACCAGGAACATCAGTTACAAAATGTGGTATATGTAATGGTACAGGTCAAGTAACTCAAGTTCAAAATACAATTTTAGGACAAATGCAAACACGAAGAACATGTACAGCATGTCATGGTACTGGAGAAGTAATAAAAGAACCATGTGAAGTTTGTGGTGGACGAGGAAAAGTACGAAAACAACCAAAAATAAAAATAAAAATTCCTGCTGGTATAGATAATGGTCAAACAGTAATACTAAGAGGAGAAGGAGAATCAGGAGAAAAAGGTGGACAAAAGGGAGATTTATATATAACAGTAAAAATTAAAAGACATAGTATTTATACAAGAACAGGAAACAATGTTGTATGTGACATACCGATAACAATAACACAAGCAACTCTAGGTGCTGAACTTGATATACCAATGGTAGATGGAACAATAGAAAAATATAAAATACCAGATGGAACTCAAACAGGAAGTAAATTTACAATAAGAAATAAAGGATTTAAAAGTGTGGGTTCTTCTACACAAGGAGACTTTATATTTAATGTTGTAGTTCAAACTCCAAAAAGATTAACAAAGGAACAAAGAGATTTAATGATACAACTTGCAAAAACAATGAATGAACAGCCTCCTGTTAAGAAGCGTGGATTTTTTGGATAGAGTTTAAGTAAGAATAGATAAAATAGAGAATTCTAGTTAGTTATGTACTGACTAGGATTTTTTGTATATATTTTGAATGTGACTTATGAATTTTTAAGTATGAATGTAAATAAAAATTAATGCAAATGTAATAAATTTGTAATATTTATATAATTATGGAAAGAATAAATAATGTTAAGAATAAAATACAAAAAACTGGAAATAATAGTGGAGAAAAACACATGTACAATAGAAGGCTGTAATGATATAAAAATTATTATTATAAAAATATTGAGAAGAATGATTAAAGGAATATATATTATAACATGATGAAATAAAAGATTGAAAAAATTCAATTTTTTTCAACGGATTTGTGCCTTTAGAAAGGAATGATTGTAAAAATGAAAATAGGTAAAACCACTGAAACTGTAAGAGAGAGAGAGAGAGAGAGAGAGAGCTATACTTTAGAAAAATAAAGTGTAGTTTAATTAAAGTAGAAAAAAATAAAATAGATAAAATAATAAAAGATAGTGATATAAATCATGTAAAAAAACATGGTTTGTATTGCTATCTTTTTGTGCTTTAGAAAGATAAAAAAGTTATTAACATTAAAAATAAATGAAGAGAAGAGAAAGGAGAGTAAGAAAAATGAAAGTAAAGAAGGGAGAAAGAATAAAATTTTTGCTATTAAAAAAGGAAAAAGGAATAACACTTGTGGCATTAGTTATTACGATAATAGTATTGTTGATTCTTGCAGGAGTAAGCATAGCAACTTTAACAGGGGACAATGGTATATTAACTAAAGCGTCAGAAGCAAAAGAAAAAACAGAAGCAGCATCAAGAAAGGAACAAGATGATATAGAAGAAATTTTAAGTACATTAGAAGACTATGAAGGAGAAAATCTGGAAGGATTGACTCCAGAACAAAAAGCAAAATATGTAAATTCACCAAGACTATTATCAGGAATGAAAAAAATAATGTTTAAAGATCCAACAGAGACTGAAAAAGGAAAGACATTAAGAAGTGGAGATGAAGGATTTTTAGAAGATGGTTGGTATAATTATGATGAAAAGAAATGGGCAAATGTAGAAACAGAAGATGGAAGCATGTGGGTGTGGATACCAAGATTTGCATATAAAATAAATAGTGAAAGTAAAACAGTAGATGTAAAATTCTTAATAGGAACAACAGACAAATACTTTGATGAAAAAGGAGAAGAACACTCAGCAAAAAGAGTAACAGAGAGTGGAGCAGACACAAGTACAGATTTTTATGTACATCCAGCATTTACAAATGAATCAGGACTAACAACACCATATAAAAATGGAGGATGGGATAGAGAATTAAGAGGAATATGGGTAGCAAAATTTGAAGCAGGATATGCACAAGGAAATAATACAGCAACAGTAAGAGCAACAAAACTAACATATAATCAAAGTACAGTGTGGGGAGGAGAAAAAGAGACAGAAGCAGATGGATTGATAACAGCAAGAAATTGGCTAGATGGAGAATATAGTTCAACAGAAACAAAGATAAAATATCCAGTGTTTATGGGAAAAACATATTCAATGAATTATATAAATAATAATGATATATTTTTATTGGCGAAAGAAATATCATCAGCAGGAAATCCGTATGGATTATCAACAACAGCAGATAGTCATATGATGAAGGACAGTGAATGGGGAGCAGTAGCATATTTAAGTCAAAGTAAATATGGATTAAATGGTGCGAACATAGTTGTAAATAATGTGAACTTAAATAGTGGAGGAAAACTAAGAACATCAAGTGAAGGAAAAACAGGAGTAGAAAGTGTATATGCAATGACAGGAGTAACAACTAATGATGCAGAAGAAAAATCAAAAGTAATAAGTGGAACACAAGAAATTGTAAACAAAATAAATGGGGTAACAGGAAATAAACCAACAATAGAAGAAGGAATATATACATGGGAACAGAAAACAGGAACAGGAGCAAGCTCAACAGGAACAATATATGGAATATATGATTTAAGTGGAGGATTAGCAGAAAGAACAGCGACATATGTAGCTAATGAACACTTTAATTTAAACACAAATGGAGCAAGTTTAACAGACAGTGAAAATAAAGCTAAAAGAACAAAATATACAATGGTATATAAAAAAGGAACAAATGATTTGCAGAAAGAAAATTATGATGCAAATAAAGATGTATTTGGAAATGCAATAGGAGAAACTTCTACTAAATACGCTGGTGAGAAATCTTATTGGTATAATGATTACTCTAGCTTTGTTTCTGTGGAGAGTCCGTTCTCTGTTCGCGGTGGCGATTGGAACTGCGGCGACTTTGCCGGACTGTTCTATTTCAGCCGCAATGATGGGAATGGTGGTTACCCATATGGATTCCGTGCGGTATTGGTCGGTGTTTAGTATTTTGATGTAAAGAGAATTATAGCAATACAAGAATTAATTATGCAAATGGTAAGTTTTTAGATAAAAAAATCTATAAAACCTACCATTTTTTTCTTATATGTGATAAAATAACAATGGCAAAAAATAAAATTAAGGAGAGTGGAAAAATTGTCAGAAGCAAAATATAAGAGAGTTTTACTAAAATTGAGTGGTGAAGCATTGGCAGGAGAACAAAAGACAGGAGTAAATGTAGAAACAGTAGGAAATATATGTGACAAAATAAAAGAAATAGTAGATATGGGAGTACAAGTTGCAATAGTAGTAGGAGGAGGAAACTTCTGGAGAGGAAGAAATGGACATCAAATGGAAAGAACCACAGCAGACTATATGGGAATGCTTGCAACAGCAATGAACGGACTAGCACTTCAAGATGCACTAGAAGCAAGAGGAATACATTCAAGAGTACAAACATCAATAGAAATGAGAGAAATAGCAGAGCCATTTATACAAAGAAAAGCAGAAAAACACTTAAATAGAGGAAGAGTAGTAATATTTGCATGTGGTACAGGACATCCATATTTTACAACAGATACAGCTGCAGTACTTAGAGCAACAGAAATAAAAGCAGATATCATATTATTAGGAAAAGCAATAGATGCTGTATATTCAGCAGATCCAAAAATCCAACCAGATGCAATTAGATTTGAAGAGATATCATATTTAGATGTATTAAGTAGAGACTTAAAAGTAATGGATTCAACAGCAACAGCAATGTGTAGAGATAATAACATTCCATTATTGGTATTTGGAATAGCTAATCCAGAAAATATAGTAAAAGCAGTAAAGGGAGAAAAAATAGGAACTATTGTAAGATAGATAATCATAAATTTTTATAAAAGGAGAGAAAATTAATTATGGATTTTTCAAACATGAAAGAAAAAATGGAAAAAACAATTAATAATTTTAACGAAAGATTATCAGAAGTAAGAGCTGGAAGAGCAAATCCAGCAATCTTAAATAAGGTAAAAATAGATTATTACGGAACACCAACACCTATTAATCAGGTTGCTGGAGTATCAGTACCAGAGGCAAGGTTAATAGTTATACAACCATGGGATATGAGCATTTTAAAAGAAATAGAAAAAGCGATACTTGCATCAGATATTGGAATTAATCCAAATAATGATGGAAAAGTCATAAGACTAGCCTTTCCTGAATTAAATGAAGAAAGAAGAAAAGAAATTGTAAAAGACATTAAAAAAATGGCAGAAGAAGCAAAAGTTACAGTAAGAGCTGCAAGAAGAGATGGAATAGATGAAGCAAAATCAAAACAAAAAGAAGGAGAAATAACAGAGGATGAACTAAAACAAGCAGAAAGCGAAGTTCAAAAAATAACAGACAAAAATATAGAAGAAATAGATAAAATTTTAGAAAAGAAAGAACAAGAAATAATGTCTATATAATTTCAGATAGGATGTGTCATAATGGAATTTAAAGAAGAATTAAAAAAGTATCAAGATATAGTAAACAGTGAACTAGAAAAGTATATATTAAAAGAAGAATGTCCAGAAAAAGTATTAAACCAATCAATGGAATATAGTTTAATGGCAGGAGGAAAACGATTAAGACCTATTTTGATTATAAGTACTTATCAGCTATTTAAAGATAATATACAACAATGTATGCCATATGCTATAGCTGTTGAAATGGTACATAATTTTTCTTTAATACATGACGATTTACCAGGAATAGATAATGATGACTTTAGGCACGGAAAACCAACAAATCACAAAAAATTTAATGAGGCAACTGCAATTTTAGCAGGAGATGGATTACTAAATGGAGCATATCAGGTAATAAGTAAAGATATAAAAAACACACATTATCAAGAACTACCTTCTAAATTACAAGTATTTGAAGAATTTTCAGAAGCTATCAATAGATTAATAGCAGGAGAATATGTAGATACAGAATATGAAGGCAAGGAAATATCAAATCAATATTTAGAATATATTCACAAAAATAAAACAGGAGCCTTAATAAAACTCTGTGTTAGAATAGGAGCAATTTTGGCAGGAGCTTCAAATCAGGAAATACAGGAATTAGGTGAGTATGCGGAAAAAATAGGATTAGCATTTCAAGTAAAAGATGATATTTTATCAGAAGAAGGCGATGAAAAAGTATTAGGAAAACCAGTAGGAAATGATGCTTCATTAAAAAAATGTACATATGTATCTAAATATGGTTTAGAAGGAGCAAAAGAAATTTTAGAAAATTTAACAAAAGAAGCAATAAAAAAATTAGAACCGTTTGGAGATAAGGCACAGTTTTTAAAGGAACTTGCTTTATATATACAAAATAGAAATAGATAGTTGCCAATAGGGACGCTCTTAAATGGCAATTTACAATAAATATCAAATAATAATAATATTATGTTTATGAGTTGCCATTTAAGAGCGTCCCTATTGGCAAGTTAAAAGTTGTGGAGGAGAAAATGAATCTTAATAAAGAGTATATGCCAAAACATATTGCAATTATTATGGATGGCAATAGAAGATGGGCAAAGGAAAGAGGAAAACCAGCAAGTTTTGGACATAAAGAAGGAGCAAAAACTTTAGAAAAAATAGTAAGATATGCAAATAAAATTGGCTTAGGATATATAACAGTATATGCATTTTCAACTGAAAACTGGAAAAGAGCAGAAGATGAAGTATCAAGCTTAATGTTGTTATTACAAAGTTATCTAGATGATTATTCAAAAAGAGCAGATAGTGAAAATATAAAAGTAAAAATATTAGGGGATATATCTGTTCTGTCAAATGGGATGCAAAAAAGTATAAATAATTGCATGGAAAGAACAAAGAACAATACAGGTGTTGTATTTAATATTGCAATAAATTATGGAGGTAGAGATGAAATAGTTCATGGATTAAGAGAAATAGCTCAAAATATAAAAGATGGGAAAATAGATGTAAATGATATAAATGAAGAATTGATTTCAAATAGTTTATATACAAAAAACCAACCAGATCCAGATTTATTGATAAGAACAAGTGGAGAACAAAGACTAAGTAATTTCTTACCATGGCAATTAGTATATACGGAATTTTTATTTGTAAATAAGTATTGGCCAGACTTTACAGAACAAGATATAGATGAAGCAATTATAGAATATCAAAAGAGAACAAGAAAATTTGGAGCAAATTAGAAACGAAAGGAAAAAAATATGGATATTAAAAGAATAACTTCTGGACTATTAGGATTTCCACTAGTATTATTAGTATTATTAATAGGAGATAAATATGTTGTAGATATAGCATTGTCAATAATAGCATTACTTGCAATGAATGAATATTTAAATGCAGTTTCGAAGGTATGCAAACCAGTGAAATGGATAAGTTATCTTGCTTGTTTGGGAATAGCATTAATACATATAGTACCAATACAGTATTTAAGTATGTCGATAACTATATCGATTTCGACAATATTGATATTATTATTTGCACAGGTTATAGCCACAGATATGAAAACTAGTTTTAAAGATATTGCATATACATTTATAGGAATATTTTATGTAGTATTTCTTATAATGTTTGTAGCTTTTATAGATGGAATGCATAATGGGAAAATATTAATATGGTATGCATTATTTGCAGCATGGGGAACTGACATATTTGCTTACTTTATAGGAAAAAAATTCGGAAAACACAAATTTAGTAAAGTAAGCCCTAAAAAATCAATTGAAGGATGTATTGCAGGAACTATAGGTGCAGTTACATTAATGTTAATATATACATATGTTGCAAATACATATTGGAATATGAATTATTCATATATATATGTAGGCATGATAGGAACTGTACTTAGTTTAGTTGGGCAAATAGGAGATTTTGCAGCTTCTAGTATAAAGAGATTTGTTGATATAAAAGACTTTAGCAATTTAATTCCAGGACATGGTGGAATGTTAGATAGAATTGACAGTTTAATATTTTTAGCACCTTTAGCATATGCATTACTTACATTATTATAATAAATTTTTGTATATGGAGGAAACACATTTGATAGCATTTTTTATAGCTGCAATAAAAATTATATTTTTATTAGGATTTTTAGTATTTATACATGAATTAGGACATTTTACTGTTGCAAAATTAAGTAAGGTACAGGTTAATGAATTTGCAATAGGATTTGGACCAACAATATGGCAAAAACAGGGAAAAGAAACTAAGTATGCAATAAGAGCTTTACCATTTGGTGGTTTTGTGAGTATGGAAGGAGAAACTGAACAATCAGAAAATGAAAAATCATTTTCTAAAGCAAGTATTCCAAAAAGAATTGCAATAGTAGCAGCAGGAGCAATAATTAATATAATATTTGCAGTTGTGGTATATTTTATACTAATGACAAGTGAAGGAGTATATATATCAAATGAAATAGATACAACAATAGATGGATATGCAGCACAAGACATAGGACTTCAACAAGGAGATAAAATAATAGAAATAGGTAATAAAAAAGTTAGCAACAAATATGATATAAGTGAAATAATGAATAATTCAAAAGGCGAAGAACTGAATATAAAGATAGAAAGAAAGGGAAAGAAAATAGACTACAAAATAACACCAACAGAAGTAGAAACAAGAGTAACTGGAATATATTTAAGTGAAGATGGAAAAGTATCAGCAGTTGAAAAAGGAAGTAGTAGCGAAAAAAGTGGAATAAAATCAAATGATAAAATTATAAAAATAAATGGAGAAGAAGTGAACGGAGATACAAACAAAATTATAGAATTAGTAAATAAAGAAAATATAGAAAAAATACTATTTACAGTTCAAAGAGAAAATGAACAAATAGATATAGAGGTAATACCTGAAATTGTACCAACATATTATTTGGGAATTAATTTTAAAGTAGCAGAAGATACATTAATAAATAGAATAATATATGCAGGAATAGAAACAAAAAATTTTGCATTTTCTATAATAGATAATTTAAAAATGTTAGTTGCAGGAAATATAGGTGTAGACCAAATGATGGGACCAGTAGGAATCTCAGAGGTAGTAGCAAAAACAGATGGAGTACGAGAATTTATATACATGTTAGCATTAATATCTTTATCATTAGGAATAACAAATTTATTACCAATACCTGCTTTGGATGGAGGTAAAATAGTAATATTAATAATAGAAGCAATTAGGCGAAAACCTTTAACAGAAAAAACAGAAATAAATATACAATTAATAGGATTTTCTTTAATAATTGCATTATCATTATATGTAACTTATCGAGATGTAATCAGAATTTTTTAAATGCTACATTAACTAAATGCTGTATTTATTATTTGTCATATAAGTACATTTGTGGTATAATATTAATGTAGGGGAGGGATTTTTATGGAAAATGAAGAACAAAAAGAAATGATAAAAGAAGAATCAATTGAGGACACTAAAATAGCTGAAAAAACTATAGTTGGTGGCATTGAAAATCCTAAACAAAATTTAAAAAAAGATACTGAAGTAAGTAATAAAAAGGGATTGAGCATAGCTTCTTTGGTATTAGGAATTGTTTCTATAGTATTTTGTTTTATATATGTAATATCGATACCATGTGCTATATTAGCATTAACATTTGGAATAATATGTCTAAAGTCAGAAACAAAAGGAATGGCAATAGCAGGTATAGTAACAGGTGCAATATCATTAGTACTTAGAGCACTAATAGTTTTATTCATATTTACAATAATAGCATTAAGTATAGGATTTGGAGGATTGACTGAACTTATTGAGGATGAAGATGATGATTATAATTATAGTTATGATTCATTTTATGATGAAGAATATAATTTATAATAAAATAAAAGAACACAGAAATTAAAAAATAATCTGTGTTTTTTTTTGACTAAAAATTTTAAAAAATATTCTTTATTGATTAATAAAAGTGTGATACAATTTTAATATTAAAAGGAAGCGATAAAAGTGTCAAAAAAAATAGAAGAAATATTTAAAGACTATAAGACAAATTCAAACATAAAATATGCAAACATTGATGCACTAAATGTAATAAAAAAAACTAATACATTACAAGTACAATTAACATATGATGAATATATAGAGATAAAAGAAATATGGTATTTTGAAAAATTTTTAAAAGAAAGATTTCAATTTGAACATATAGATATCAGCATAAAATACCATGAAGAAACAATATTAAAAGAAATAGACAAGGAATGGAAAAATATAATAGCATATATGGCACATAAATATCCTCTAACAAAGCCAATGCTATTATTGAAAAGTGACATTGAAATAATTGAGAATGAAATAAAAGTAAAAATGCATATACGAGGAGCAGAATTTTTAAAAGCAAAGAAAACAGACAAAGAATTAGAAAAAGTTTTAAAAAATTTATTTGGGAAAGAGTACAAAATACAATTAATAGAAGAATTATCTAAAAAAGATATACAAGAAATAAAACAAGCTATAGAGCAAGAAGAAAAACAAATAATTTCACATATAGAGGAAATGAATAGACAAGAAAAGAGTAATGCAAACAATATACCAGAATATAATGATAGTGATTATATGCCACCACAAGAACTAGAAGGATATATACCAGAAGAAGGAGAAAACCAATATGTACCAGAATTAGAAGAAAATGAAAAAATACAAGAATATATAATAGGAAAACCATCTAAAGCAAAAGAAAACCATGTAAAAATAAAGGACATTACAGCAAATGACGGAAGAGTAACTTTAGAAGGAAGAATTGTAACATGTCAGCTAAGAGAAACAAAATCAGGAAAAGGAATGATAATTTTTGACATATATGATGGAACTGGTGTAATTACATGCAAATCATTTTCAAAAGATATAGCTGAAGGAAATGACATTACAAGTAAAATGGAAGAAGCAAAAATAGTGAAAATAATAGGAAAGGCTGGACTAGATACATATGCAGGAGATATTACAGTAATAGCAAATACAATAGTACGGAAGCAATGCAGTAATTCCAGAAATGCCAGAAGAAGAGGAAACACCATTAATTTTTGGAAATAACCAAAATATAACAGAACCATTAGTAAAAATTGCAGATTTAGGAGTAGATGATGGAAGAGTATCTATAGATGGTGAAGTTATTTATATGGAGGACAAAGAAACAAAGTCAGGAAAAATAATTTTAAGCATAGACATATATGATGGGTCTAGTACAATGACATGTAAGCTATTTTTAAATAAAGACAATAGTAAAAAAGTAATGAAAAGAATTCAAAATGCAAAAGGGATAAAAATAGCTGGAACTGCACAAATGGACACATTTTCAAACGAATTAACAATAATGATAAGCACTATAGTAGAGTCAACAGGGGTAGAAAAATCAACAAGACAAGATAATAGTGAAGTAAAAAGAGTTGAACTTCATATGCACACACAAATGAGCCAAATGGATGCAATGACATCTGCAAAAGATTTGATAAAAAGAGCAATGAAATGGGGAATGAAATCTATTGCAATAACAGACCATGGAGTAGTTCAAGCATTTCCAGAAGCACATAAAATGTTGGGATATGACAATCCAGACATGAAAGTAATTTATGGAGTTGAAGCATATTTAGCACCAGATAAGACATCAATTGTAACAAATGAAAAAGGACAAGATATAGATACAACATATTGTGTATTAGACTTAGAAACAACAGGCTTTTCGGCTGTTACAGAAAAAATTACAGAAGTTGGAATAATGAAAGTAAAAGACGGAGAAGTAATTGATGAATTTAGTTGCTTTGTAAATCCAGAAAAACATATACCACAAAGAGTAACAGAAGTTACTAATATTACAGATGAAATGGTAAAAGATGCAGAAACAATAGAAAAGGTATTTCCAAAAATTTTGGAATTTATAAAAGGTTCTGTATTAGTAGCACATAATGCAGGATTTGATATAGGATTTTTAAAGCAAAATGCTAAAGTTTTAGGATATGAATTTGACTATACATATATAGATACATTGAGTTTGGCAAAAGATTTATTTCCAGACTATAAAAAGTACAAACTAGGAAAAATTGCAGAAAATCTAGGAATAAAAGTAGAAGTAGCCCACAGAGCATTAGATGACGTAGATACAACAGTAAAAGTACTTAATGTAATGATGAAAATGCTAAAAGATAGAGGTGCAAAAAAAGTTGCAGATATAGATAAAGTGAGCACAACAGAAGAGGCTAAAAAAGATGAATATAAAAAATTAAAAACATATCATGCAATTATTTTAGCTAAAAATTATGTAGGACTTAAAAATCTATATAAACTAGTTTCATTATCACATTTGCATTACTTTTATAGAAAACCTCGTATTTTAAAGAGCTTATATAAAAAATATTCAGAAGGTTTAATTCTTCGGAAGTGCATGTGAAGCAGGAGAGTTATATCAAGCAATAGAACTTCGGAAAAACAGAAGAAGAAATAGAAGAGATAGCGAATGATTATGATTATTTAGAGATTCAACCAATAGGAAATAATCAATTTTTAGTTAGAAAGGAAATAGTTGCAGATGAGGAAGCATTAAGAGATATAAATAGAAAAATAGTGGAATTACGGAGAAAAACTAAATAAACCAGTTGTAGCAACTGGAGATGTACACTTTATGGATCCACAAGACGAGATATATAGACGTATATTAGAAGCAGGGCAGAAATATGATGATGCAGATTATCAGGCACCGCTATATTTAAGAACAACGGAAGAAATGTTAGAAGAATTTAGCTATTTGGGAAAAGAAAAGGCATATGAAGTAGTTGTAACAAATACTAATAAAATTTCAGATATGTGTGAACAAATAAGTCCAATTTCACCAGAAAAATGTCCACCACATATTCCAGGATGTGAACAAACAATAAAAGATATAGCATATAAAAAAGCACATGAATTATATGGAGATCCATTACCAGAATTGGTACAAACTAGATTGGACAAAGAATTAGATTCTATTATAAGAAATGGATTTTCAGTTATGTATATAATTGCGCAAAAATTAGTATGGAAGTCAAATGAGGATGGATATATAGTAGGTTCAAGAGGCTCAGTAGGTTCATCATTTGTGGCAAATATGACAGGAATTACAGAAGTAAATTCTTTACCAGCACATTATAGATGTCCAAATTGTAAATATTCAGATTTTACAGATTATGGATATAAAAATGGATTTGATTTACCAGACAAGGAATGTCCTAAGTGTGGACATAAATTAGATAAAGACGGAATGGATATACCATTTGAAACATTTTTAGGATTTAACGGAGATAAAGAACCTGATATAGATTTAAACTTTTCAGGAGAATATCAAGCAAAAGCACATAAATATACAGAAGTAATATTTGGAAAAGGCACAACATTTAAAGCAGGAACGATAGGAACTGTAGCAGATAAAACGGCTTTTGGATATGTAAAAAATTATTTTGAAGAAAGACATATACCAATAAATAATGCAGAAATCAAAAGATTGTCAGCAGGATGTACTGGTATAAAAAGAACAACAGGTCAACATCCAGGAGGAATTATAGTAGTACCCAAAGGAAGAGAAATATACGAATTTTGCCCTGTACAACATCCAGCAGATGATCCAAATTCAGATATTGTAACAACACATTTTGACTATCACTCAATAGATGCGAACTTATTAAAATTAGATATACTAGGACACGACGATCCAACAGTTATTCGTATGTTACAAGATATAACAGGAATAGATCCTACAAAGGTGCCACTAGACGATAAAGCAACAATGTCAATATTTAGTTCAACAGAAGCATTACGGAGTAACACCAGAGCAAATACATTCACAAGTCGGAAGTTATGGTATACCAGAATTTGGAACTAAATTTGTAAGAGGAATGTTAGTAGATACAAAACCAACAACATTTGATGAATTAATTCGTATATCAGGTTTATCTCATGGAACTGATGTGTGGCTAGGAAATGCACAAAGTTTAATAGAACAAGGAACAGTAACATTAACAGAAGCAATATGCTGCCGTGACGATATTATGATATATTTGATAAAGCAAGGATTACCACCAAATCCAGCATTTAAAATTATGGAAAAAGTTCGTAAAGGGAAAGCATTAAAAGATCCAGAAAAATGGGCAGAGGATGTAGCATTAATGAAAAAAAACAATGTACCAGACTGGTATATAAAATCATGTGAAAAAATAAAATACATGTTTCCAAAGGCACATGCAGCGGCATATGTAACAAATGCATTTAGAATAGCATGGTTTAAAGTACATCATCCATTAGCATATTATGCAGCATTTTTTTCAATTAGAGCAGCTGATGAATTTGATAGTGAAATAATGTGCTATGGAAAAGAAAAAGTAAAAAACAAAATGAAGGAAATAGATTTACAAGGAAATAATGCAACACAAAAAGATAAAGTTATGTATCCAGTATTAGAATTAGTATTGGAAATGTATGAAAGAGGATTTAAATTTTTACCAATTGACTTATATGAATCAGATAGTACAAAATTCATTGTGGAGAAAGAAGGGTTACGACCACCTCTAAATAGTATAGCTGGACTTGGAACAATAGCAGCACAAGGGATAGTAGAGGCTAGAAAAGACGGGAAATTTATGTCAATAGATGACCTGAAAATTCGCTCTAAGGTAGGAGATTCAGTAACAGATTTGTTGAAAAAATTTGGATGTTTAGAAGGAATGAGTCAAAGTAATCAAATGAGTTTATTTGGATAAAATTTTTTGAAGGTTGAGAAAGGTTGCCAAGGGTGTCAAGGGTTGCCAAAGGTTGCCAAAAGGGACGTTCTTAAATGGCAACTTAAAAGTTGCCATTTAAGAACGTCCCTTTTGGCAACCTTTGGCAACCCTTGATACCCTTGGCAACTTTTCGCAACTTAGATAGAAGAGGAGGAACAAATGTTAAAAAATAATATAAGTTTAAACCAAATATTTAACACACAAAATTTGGTAATATATTTAATTGTAATTAATATATTTGGATTTTTCATAATGTGGTTGGATAAGAGAAAAGCTAAAAGAGGAGCTTGGAGAATTCCAGAAAAAACATTATTTATTATAACAGCTATTCGGAGGTGGAATTGGAACTACAGTAGGAATGTATACATTTAGACATAAGACTCAAAAGCTGCAGTTTGTGATAGGATTTCCGTTTATAACAGCTTTAGAAGTAATTTTGTTGATTTATTTTATAATATTTTAGTAGTAAAATATTAATTATTGAAAATTCTTATATATTAATATTTTTTGTCAAAACATAGCTAGGGCATAACAATCATGGTCTTAACTGCTAAATATTAATATATAGGCATTTTCTGAAATTATGTATATTGAAAGGCTGACTAGTAACAATTAAATATTAAAAAAATAGAAAAAAGTAAAAAAAAGGTTGCATAAATTAAAATAATGTGCTACACTCAGAGTGTAACTAAAAATTTTAGCAGAAAAATGTTCCAAATAAGATGCAACTTAAATGGAACATTAGATAAATACATTGCGTATTTAATGCTATAATGTGATTATAACACATTATTAAAAAAAATGCAAAGTATTTATTATCTCTGTTAATTAAATTTTTTGAAGAAGGGAGGGGCAGAGATGGATTACTTTGTAAATAAGAATTCCCAATTAACAGGAATTCATAAAATACATAAGGAAACTTGCACAAGAATGCCTAACAAATGTAATAAAATACATTTGGGCAAATTCTATACAGATTATGCAGCAAAGGATGAAGCTAGAAAATATTATGCAAATTCAGGTTATTGTAGTTATTGTTGCAAAGACAATAAGCCAGAGAGATATTAATCTCTTTGGCTAAATTAGATAAAGGAGTAAAGGTTGAAAAATAATTACAATTTTGGCGTTGTCAAACTTCATTCGAAATTTAATCAACGTACAAAAAGTACGCCTCATAAATTTCAAACTCGTTTTCTTAGCCAAAATTTAATTTTTTTCCAACCACATTTGGTCTTAGAAAGGAATGCAATTAAAAATGATAAATTTAGATGAAGTAGCAGAAATATCGTTAGGAATAGTGTTAAATAGGAAAAAAGCTTATGAAGAAGAGGGAGCATTTAAAAAATATAAATTATTTTCTATAAAAGGATATGAAGAAAAAAGTTATGACGATTTTTATAGTATAGAAGATTTAGATAACAAATGTGCCCAAAAAGGGGACTTATTATTTCGCCTAACATGCCCAAATAGAATAATATTTTTAAATGAAGAAATTCCTAAAGATTTAATAATTCCATCACAATTTTGTATTATAAAATCAAAAGATGAAAATAAATATATAACTTCTTTTTTTAAAATATTTTTAGAAACAGAAGAAGCCAAAATACAAATAAAATCTAATATAAATGGAACAACTATAAAATCTATTACAGTAGCTGATTTGAAAAAAATAAAAATACCAGAAATACAAATTACTGAACAAATAAAATTGAGCGAAATTATCTCATTATGGGAAGAACAGAAGAAACACTTAGAAAAATTGATTCAGGATAAACAGTATTTTTTCAATAAATATATAGAAAAAGAAGTAAACAAAAATTATCAATAGTGTTTGCAATTAACTTATAGAAAGGGAAAAAAATGAAACAAGAAGACATAAATAAAATATTAGTTGAGATATGTGAGATAGCAAATATAATAGATGAAAATTATATACAATATGTATCAGCAATATTATTAATTTCATATACTTCAGAAAAAAATAGAATAAATGAATGGAATATGCATGATATAATAAATAATAGAAAAATGGCTGATTTTTTAGATTCTATGTTGAAAAAGATACTAAGTGATTATTATGCAGAATATGGTATATTTAAGAATTTTAGTTTTTATAAAAATAATATTATTACAAATCAAGAACTAACAGATTCACTTTTAAAAGATATAGTCATAAAATTAAAAAGATTATATGAAATATTAAAAAATGATGAACAAAAAAATAGTAAGATAGCAACAGGATATGAAGAAATATTAAACTACTATATACAGAATGTTAATAAGGTAGAACATGGAGAATTATGTACTCCAAAGGAAGTATCTCAACTATTGTCAATATTAACGATAAGAGAAAATACTAAAAATATATATGATCCCATGTGTGGAACAGGTTCATTTTTAATCGAAGCTGCAAAAAATATTGATAATGAAGATTTAATTTTAAAAGGAGTAGAAGATGGATATTGGAAATATAATCTTGTAGTAGTGAATTTAATATTACATGAAGTAGTAAACTTTGAAATTTTTCAAGAAAAACAACAAGTGTATTATAGAAGAGAGAAATTTGATGCTATAATTACAAACCCTCCATTTGTAGGTAGAAATTCAGATAAAAAATTGTCGTTAAATAATAATTATAGTGACTATGATTTTATATTTAATGTACTTGAAAATTTAAAAGAAGATGGAGTATTGTCTATAATATTACCACAGGGGGCAGTATTTAGAAAAAAGGACAAAGACAAGAGACAATATCTAGTAGAACAAAATTTAATAGATGCAGTAATACAATTACCGGAAAATATATTCTTAGGAGCAAAGAACTCAGTGGTAATTTTAATAATAAGGAGAAATAGAGAGCATAATAGGATATTGTTTATTAATGCTAGTAAAGAATTTGAAAAGCAAAAAAAGTGTAATGTCTTGAATAATGAAAATATAAAAAAAATAGAACAATTATATAAACAATATAAAAATGTAAATAATTTATCTTATGTAGCAGAGTATCAAGAAATACAGGATAAGGAATTTGATTTAAGTGTACAAAAGTATGTAAAAGATGCAATTATGAAAAATAAAGAAAATATAGATTTACAATACATTTATAAAAATATTATAGAGGAGCAAAATAAAATAATAGAAATAGAAAAGAAATTAGTAGAAAAAATACAAGATTAAAAAAATATATAAAGTTGTTTTTAGTTTTATAAATTAATGGATATATAAATAATAAAACTAAAGACAACTTTTTGTTTGTCCTAAAAAAAAAGTTCACATAAAATTAAAATTAAAATTAAAAAATGTAACTATTTTATATCAACTAAAGTTGAATGTGAATAACCAATGAACTACAAATCAGATAAGAAAGTTATTCACAGACTTATCCACAGTTTCCACAATATAAAAAAATAAGGGGAAAATGTAAAAAAAGATAAAAAAAGTAAACATAAAGCAAAAAAATAATATAATAATATTAAGAGCAAAGATGAAGAGAAAGAAGGTAATATAATGTTACACAAATTTAAATACATGTTGAAAAATAAGTGGTATAGAGGAGAAAAGGATGAATTTGATATTGATATGGAACAATTAAAAAATATGGAAAAATATGGAGTAATATTAATAGATGTTAGAAGTCCACAGGAATATAATGAAGGACATTTAAATGGGGCTATATTGTTACCAGAATATGAATTATTAAAAAAAGCACCAGATGAAATAAAAGACAAAAATGCAAAAATAGTAATATATTGTACAACTGGAAATAGAAGTAAAAAAGCCCAAAGAATGTTACAAGATTTAGGATATAAAAACGTATATAATTTATATAAAGGTATAGAAAGCTATTGAGATTTTAAGGTATATGTGTTAAAATGCACATATACCTTAATAAATTGGAGGAATAATGGAAAATAGACAAGATAAAATAAGAAACTTTAGTATAATTGCGCATATAGATCATGGAAAATCAACATTAGCAGATAGACTGATAGAAATGACAGGAGTACTTTCAAAAAGAGAAATGGAAAGTCAAGTTTTAGATAATATGGAAATAGAAAAAGAAAGAGGAATTACAATAAAATCTCAAGCAGTAAGAATGATTTATAAAGCAAAAGATGGACAAGAATATACGCTTAATCTTATTGATACACCGGGACATGTTGATTTTAATTATGAAGTATCAAGAAGCTTAGCAGCATGTGATGGTGCTGTTTTGGTAGTTGATAGTAGTCAAGGAGTAGAGGCACAAACATTAGCAAATGTATATTTAGCAATAGATAATAATTTAGAAATTTTGCCAGTTATAAATAAAATAGATTTACCAAATGCAAGACCAGAAGAAGTAAAAAAAGAAATTGAAGATATTATAGGAATTCCAGCTCAAGACTGTCCATGCATATCAGCAAAATCAGGTTTAAATGTAGAAGAAGTACTAGAAAGAATAGTAAAAGACTTACCAGCACCTAAAGGAGATGAGCAAAAAAAGACCAAGTGCTTAATATTTGATTCATATTATGACAACTATAAGGGAGCAGTAGCATATGTGAGAGTAGTAGATGGAAAAGTAAAAGTAGGTGACGAAATAAAATTGATGGCTGCTAATAAAATATTTACTGTTGCAGAAGTTGGATATTTTACACCAGGTTCATATATGCCAACACAAGAAATAAAAGCAGGGGAAGTAGGGTATATTGCAGCAAGTATAAAAAATTTAGCAGATATACATGTTGGAGACACAATAACAATAAACAGTAATCCAGCAGAAGAGCCATTAAAAGGATACAAAAAAGTAACACCAATGGTATATTGTGGATTATATCCAGTAGATGGTAGTGAATATGAAAATTTAAAAGAAGCATTAGAAAAATTGAAATTAAATGATGCGGCATTAGAATATGAACCAGAAACATCTGCTGCATTAGGATTTGGATTTAGATGTGGATTTTTAGGATTATTACATTTAGAAATAATAGAAGAAAGATTAGACAGAGAGTTTGATTTAGGATTAATTACAACAGCACCATCAGTTATATATAAAGTTTACAAGACTGATGGAGAAATTGTTGAATTATATAATCCAGAAGAATTACCTAAACCGCAAGAAATATCATATATAGAAGAACCATATGTGACAGCTAATATATTAACACCCAAAGAATATGTTGGAAATATTATGGAATTATGTCAGAGAAGACGTGGAATATACATAGATATGAAATATTTAGATGAAAATAGAGTAACACTAATTTATGAAATGCCTTTAAATGAAATAATATATGATTTCTTTGATAATTTAAAATCAAAAACAAAAGGATATGCATCACTAGATTATGAATTTAAAGAATACAGAACATCAAAATTAGTAAAACTAGATATACATATAAATGGAGAACCTGTAGATGCACTAAGTTTTATAGTTCACAAAGATAGTGCTTATGACAGAGGAAAGAAAATGGTTGAAAAATTAAAAAATGTAATTCCAAGAAAACTATTTAAAATACCAATTCAAGCAGCTGTTGGTGGACAAATTATAGCAAGAGAAACAATTTCAGCAATGAGAAAAGATGTACTAGCTAAATGCTATGGAGGAGACATAACAAGAAAGAAAAAACTATTAGAAAAACAAAAACGTGGTAAAAAGAAAATGAGGGAGATAGGAAGTGTAGAAATACCACAAGAAGCATTTTTATCAGTATTAAAGTTAGATGATGAATAAATATAGAGAAAGAGGAAAAGAAATGAAAGAGGAATATACAGATCAAGTAGAGGGAAGAAACTCAGTATTAGAATTATTAGAAAGTAGGAAAGATATTAATAAAATCTTTATAACCAGAGGAGAAAAACATGGATCAATAAATAAAATAATTGCAATAGCAAAAGAAAGAAAAGTAATTATAGTAGAAAAAGATAAAAGACAAATGCAACAATTAGCTCAAACAGAAAATCATCAGGGAGTAATTGCAATAGTACCACCATTTGAATATTGCGAAGTGGAAGAAATTTTAGAAGAAGCAAGAAAAAAAGAAGAAGTGCCATTTGTACTAATATTAGATGGAATTGAAGATCCACATAATTTAGGATCTATTATTAGAACTGCTGAAACTGCAGGAGTACATGGAATTATAATACCTAAAAGAAGAGCGGCATCTGTAAATAGTACAGTAAATAAAGCATCTGCTGGAGCTGTTGAACATATGAAAATAGCAAGGGTAACAAATATATCAGACACGATAGAATTTCTAAAAAAAGAAGGACTTTGGATATGTGGAACAGACATTAAAGCACAAAAATATTATTATGAACAAGACTTAACAGGACCTTTAGGAATAGTTATAGGAAACGAAGGGAATGGAATGGGAGAAAAGGTAAGAAAAAATTGTGATTTTTTAGTAAAAATTCCAATGAAAGGAAAAGTCACATCACTAAATGCATCAGTTTCTACAGGAATTGTTGTATATGAAGCAGTAAAACAAAAGGAAAAATCTTTATAAAGTATTAATAAAAAATATAGTATATAAAGAGTTAATAAGGGGGAAGCATATATGATGCCAAAGAAAACAAAAAAAATATTAATAATAATGAGTGTAATAATAATATTTTGCATATGTATTGGTATATTAATTTATTTATATTATGAAACTAACACATTTAAATCAAATAATGAATTATTTTATGAATATTTATTTAAAAGTAGTGATATAATAAGTGATTTTGAAGATTTAGATGCATTAAGTGAAGAAAAACAATTATTAAAAAATAACAAATATACTTCTAATTTAGAGGCAACAATAAAATATACACGGTAATGATAACACAGAAGCACCTATTAATCAATTAAAATTAAATGTGGATAGTCAAATTGATGAATCTGAAAACTTTGAATATGAAGATGTGAAAGTGCAACACAATGGAGAAGATATCTATGGTATAGAATATATATGTAATGATAATCTTTTTGGAATAAAACCAAAAGGAATAAAACAATTTGCATCTAGTTCGGAGGACTTAAGGAAAAAAATAAATGATATGTATAAATATGTTTCTATATTGCAAAATTTTGATGTAAAGAATTATATTTCATTTACAAAAGAAGAAGAAGAAACATTAAGAGATAATTATATGAATATTATTTATAGTGGTATACCACAATCTAACTATAAAAATGAAAAGGGAGTAACAATTACAGTAGATAAAAATGAAATAATTACAAATGTATATTATGCGACAATCACAAAAGAACAACTTAATAATATATATATAGCTATGTTACAACAGTTAAAAGAAGATAATATTATATTAGACAAGTTAATAAATATTAGAAAAAGTAATAATGCTGAACTAACAGATAGTGAAATACAAAAAATAAGAATTGAATTGATATCTAAGATAGAAAGCAAAATAAAAGAAATTGAAATTAATAATATTGGCGAACAAGAGAGAACAATTTCTATATATGAAAGCAATAACCAACCTATAAGAATGGAAATAAAAACAGATGAATATACTATTATAATAGATGAAATAAAAGATGTAAATAGTAGAGCTATTGAAATGAAAAAAGTTTATAATAATGATGATTCCAATAGTCAAAAGATAAGAATCCAGAAGACTATTCAAGAAAAACAAGAAAAATATTCATTAATATTGCAAGAAATAAATAATGGACAAGAAGAAAATACTGAGTTTGAAATAGAAAGGCGAGCAGATGAAGTTAACAACATGTTAAATACTATAAATTTGAAAAGATATAATGAGGATAATGAGATTGTTATAAATATAAAAGAAGATATATCCATTGTAAATAACTTTTCTAATAAAATTCAACTAAATGAAGAAAATAATATAATTATAGAGAATATAGAAGAACAACAACGAAACAGTGTGATGCAGATAATTCAAGATGATTTAGCTGAACAAATTGGTAAGGTAACAGAAATTATTAATCAAAGTGATATTCAGTCTATATTAGTTAATTTGAATTTAAAAAAACCAGATCAAGAAGAGATTGTTGGTGAAAATGCTATTACTGAAGCAGAAAGAAACAGATTTAATGCTCAATTTGAGATTTGCATAGGCGAAAATATAGGATATGAACAAGTAAATAGATTAATAGAAGTATCAAAACAACATCTAGTATCAGTAAAAATAACGCAATATAAAGATAAAGAGCAACAAGAAGATAGTTTGGAACCAAAGCAATATAAGCTAATTATTAAGAAAGATAATCAAAATGAAGAGTTAGCTAATAGTTTATCTAAATATATAAAAGAAAGCGGAGATGATAAATTTTCTGTAAATGCTGAATATAATAAACAAAATGGCTTGATAGAAAATATATTTATAACTGTACAAGAAGAATAAAAAGTATAAAGATAGTATTAATATATCAGTTTTTGCTTCATTGCAGATATGATATGTTAATACTATTTTTACAAAGTTACAAGTTAACAGGGATGTCAGTTTTTATATTATTGATGTTTCGATAGTAGTAGTATATATACTTATTTATAAATCAACTTGTTCATTGCACTCGAAAAGAAATTCTAATATACAAAATTGAGCCTCTTTCACTCAG
>CANPZF010000015.1 GCA_947589015.1 uncultured Clostridia bacterium | reverse complement strand
AGGGAATCTCGCCTCACGAGGGCGCTGATTGATTTTATCAAGAATTTCTAAGTCATGTATCAAGCCGAGGAGTGTAAGGAAAAAGAATATATTAGTAATCTTTTTTCCGTGAACATTCCTCAATTTTGTATATAAGAATTTCTATTTCTCATTTCAATCAAGCGTTGATTTATAAATAAGTACATATACTACCACTATCGAAACGACACAAATATAAAAACTGATATACTGTGAACTGTAACAATTATTGTTTGCAATAAAAAAAAACAATTCACTCCATCTTTGAATTGTTTTTTTATTGAATTCATTATAAAATTATTCAGTTTTTTCTTTTACATCTTTTACTTTTTCTTCTTTTACAGTATCTACAACTTCTTGAACTTCAACTTTTTCTGTTTCAATAGCTGGTTTTTCTTCTGGAGCTGATTTAACTGGTGCTTCAGTTGTTTTTGTTGTTGTGGTCTCAGCAACTTCTTCAACTGGCATTTCTGACATTTCTTCTTTTACTGTTATTTCTTTATCTTCAATTCTAGCTCCTATTTTTTCCTTAGTTTTAGCAGCTTTACCTACTCTATCTCTTAAATAGTATAGTTTAGCACGTCTAGCTTTACCAACTCTTACCAATTCTACTTTTTCTACTAATGGTGAATGTACTAAGAAAGTCTTTTCTACACCTACTCCATAAGAAATTTTTCTTACTGTAAATGTTTTATTAACTCCACCACCTTGTATTTTTATAATAATTCCTTCAAATACTTGGATTCTTTCTTTGTTTCCTTCTTTTATTCTTACGTGTACTTTAACTGTATTACCAACTTTTAATTCTGGTATTTTATTTTTTAATTGTTCATGTTCAATAGATTTTATAATATCCATCTTAGAAATTCCTCCTTTTCTTAATTCATGAGCGGTGCATGTTATATTTGCACTTCATTTAATTTTTCTATAAGGTCTGGTCTTTTTTGTTTTGTTATTTGTATAGATTTCTCTTTTCTCCATTTATCTATTTTTTCGTGATTCCCTGAAAGCAAAACTTCAGGAACCTTTTCACCTAAAAATACTTCTGGTCTTGTATATTGAGGATATTCTAGAAGTCCATTTGAAAAACTCTCTTCTTTAATCGATTCTTTTTTTAAAACTCCTTCTATATATCTACTAACACTATCTATTAACACCATTGCAGGTATTTCTCCTCCTGTTAATACATAGTCTCCTATAGATATTTCCTCATCTACAATTTTATCAATTACTCTTTGATCAACACCTTCATAATGTCCACAAAGAATAATTAAATGATTTTCTTTAGATAATTCTTCCACTTTTTGTTGGTTTAATTGTTTTCCTTGTGGTGACATGTATATAACTTTTGCATTTTTAGTATCTATTGATTTATATGCATCATATACTACATCTGGCATCATTACCATTCCAGCTCCACCACCATATGGAGTATCATCTACTTTTTTGTGTTTGTCATTTGAAAAATCCCTAATATTTATTAAATTAACTTCAATTAGTTCTTTTTCTATTGCCTTTCCTAATATACTTTGATTTATTGTTTCAAACATTTCAGGAAAAAGTGTTAACACATCGAATTTCATTTTTTCCTCCATTATATTAAACCTTTTATAATGTGAACTATTATCTTTTTATTATCCATATCTACTTTTTTTATTACATCTTTTATAGCAGGTAAAAGTACTTCTTTTCCTGAATTATCTTTTACTACATAGATGTCATTGCTTCCAGTATTAAAGATATCTTCTAAAATTCCTAGATTTTCTCCTTCGTCTGTATAGACTTCAAGTCCAATCATATCAACTATGTAATATGTTCCTTCTTCTAGTTTTTTAGCTTTTTCTCTAGGTATTATTACATAGCTATTTCTTAGATTTTCTGCTTGCTCTGGAGTTTCTATTCCTTTTAATTTTAACAATATCATGTTTTTATGGTATTTTATTTCTTCTATTTCATATTCTTTCTTACTGTTTTTGTTTTTTATATAGATTGTTTGTAAATGTTCAAATTGCTCTATATCATCTGTAAATGGTTTTATTTTTACCATTCCTTTTATTCCAAATGTATTTACAATTTGACCTAATTCAAGATAATCTGTCATACTTTATATTTATAAACTCCCATTACCCTATAAATTCTACTGTAACCTTTTTTTGTTCTCTTCCAGCTACAGATTTCATTACTGTTCTAATAGATTTTGCAAGTCTTCCTTGTTTACCTATTATTTTTCCCATATCTTCATTTGCTACTCTTACTTCAAATGTAGTTAATTTTTCATTATTTACTTCTTTTATTTCAACAGCTTCTTTATTATCAACTAAATTTAGTATTATAGTTTCTAATATGTCTTTCATTCTTTTTCCTCCAATTAGGATTAAAATTTTTATTTGTTAGCATTTTCTATTAATGCTTTTACTGTGTCTGTTGGTTTTGCACCATTTTTAATCCATTGTTCTACTTTTTCTTTGTTTAATACTATTGTTGCTGGTTCTGTCATTGGATCATATGTACCTAATTGCTCAATTATTTTACCATCTCTTGGGCTTCTTGAATCTGCCACTACAATATGATAAAATGGAGCTTTTTTCTTTCCTTGTCTTTGTAATCTTATTTTTACCATTTTGTTCACCTCCAAAAATTTCTTATATTTAAAAAATTAATAACTTTAAGTTATATTTTAGAATTTGAAATTTTTTAATGTATTTTCATCAATATTATTTAATAATTTTTTCATTCCACCTTTGTTGCTTTGCATTTTTTTCATTACTTTTTGTGTCATTTCATAAGATTTCATGAATTTATTGATTTCTTGTACTGTTGTTCCACTGCCATTTGCTATTCTTTGTCTTCTACTTGCATTTAAAAGTTTTGGATCTCTTTTTTCCTGTTTCGTCATTGAACAAATTATAGCTTCTACTTTTTCAAATTCTCTATCATCCACTTTTACATCTTTGAATTGATTCATTCCAGGAATTAGTTTTAGCAATGATGAAAAAGAACCCATTTTTTTAACTTGTCTTATCTGTGCTAAATAATCATCTAAATCTAGTTCTTTTTTCTTTAATTGCTTTTCTAACTTTTCGGCTTGTTCTAAATCAAATGTTTCTTCAGCTTTTTCTATTATAGATAATATATCACCCATTCCTAAGATTCTTCCTGCCATTCTTTCTGGATGAAATACTTCTATATCACTTAGTTTCTCTCCTGTTGCTGCATATTTTATAGGTCTTCCTGTTACTTTTTTTACAGATAAAGCTGCACCTCCGACGAGTGTCTCCATCTAATTTTGTTAAAACAACTCCATCTATTCCTAAGGCTTCATTAAACTTTTCTGATACGTTTACAGCATCTTGACCTGTCATACTATCTACTACAAGCAAAATCTCATGTGGCTTTATATTTGATTTTAAATTTTTTAATTCATTCATCAAATCTTCATCTATATGTAATCTTCCTGCTGTATCTAATATTACAACATCATTTAATTTTGACATTGCTGTTGACATTGCTTGTCTTGCTATTTGTACAACATCTCTAGATTGCTCATTCGCAAACACTGGTATATTTAGCTGGCTTCCTACTACTTGTAATTGTTTTATAGCTGCTGGTCTGTATATATCACATGCAACTAATAATGGCTTTTTTCCTTGCTTTCTAAGTATATTGGCCAGTTTTCCTGCTGTAGTTGTTTTACCAGATCCTTGTAGTCCAACTAGCATTATAATAGTAGGTGGATTTGGAGTAAAATTGATTTTACTCTCAGTTCCTCCGAAGTAGTTCTACTAATTCGTCCTTTACTATTTTAATTACTTGTTGACCTGGTGTTAAAGATTTTAAAACATCTTGACCTAATGCTTTTTCTTGAATGGTTGCTATAAATTCTTTTACTATTTTGTAATTTACATCAGCTTCCAAAAGTGCAAGTTTTACCTCTCTTAACATTTCTTTTAAATCTGATTCTGTAATTCTTGCTTTTCCTCTTAATTTTCTTGTTATTTCTTGTAATCTAGAAGATAATCCTTCAAAAGCCATTATAAATTCACTCCATTCTTTTTACTCTTGTTTCTTGATTGCCTAAACTAGACAATTTAATTGTTTCTTGATGTTTTCCAAAACATTAGAAATCTGTTTGTCAGAATAATCTGTTTGTATTTTTGTTAATTCTGATAAAACTTTTTCAATTTTCTTTTCTTGCTTTAATGTCCTTTTCATAAACTCTAGCTTTTCTTCATACTCGAAAAGTTTCTTCTCTCCCTTCTTGATATTATCTCTAACGGCCTGTCTTGTTATATTGTTGTTTTCTGCTATTTCTGATAGTGATAGGTCATTATTGTAGTAATCGTCTATGAATAAAAATTGTTTATTAGTTAAAAGTTTTCCATATAGCTGACATAATATACTAATTTCCACTTTTTTATCCATATCTATTACCTTCTTTCAAATGTAATGCTAATATACTTTACACCATTTTTTTCCATTTGTCAATACTTTTTTACTTTTTTGTTTCGATATTTTTTGTAATTTTGATACTTCTTACTTTTTATTTTATAACATGGTAGCATATAGTATATATTTAGTTGATAAATCAATGCTTGATTGGAATGAAAAATAGAAATTCTTATATACAAAATTGAGGGATGTTCACGGAAAAATGATTTTATTTAGAATTTCTACAGTCATTCCACGGCACATTCGTCGTTTCATTCAAAAGAATATATTAATAATCCTTTTCGCCTGAGTGAAAGAGGCGCAATTTTGTATATTAGAATTTCTTTTTGAATGTAATGAACAAATTGATTTATCAACTAAATATATACTATATGCTACCGTGTTATAAAATAAAAAGTAAGAAGTACCAAAGTTATAAAAAATATCGAAACTTAAATTTTTTACTTAATTTACAATATTTTTCAAATCCAATAAATTTTTCTTTATTTGTTGCATATACTATAATAAAAATGTTACTGCTTATAACTTTATAAATAATAGTAACATAAAAATTAAAGGAGGTAAAACAGCTTTGTGTGGTTTTGTTGGTTTTGCAAATTTTAAAAAAGATATTTCTGACAATCCTCTAATTATAAAGAACATGAATAAAACATTGTCTAAAAGAGGACCTGATGAAGAAGGATATTACATAAAAGAACATATTGTACTTCGGGCATAAAAGACTTATAGTTATTGATCCCGAGGGTGGTAAACAACCAATGATTAAAACATCTACTTATGGAGAATATGTAATTTGTTATAATGGTCAAATTTATAATACAAAAGAATTAAGAGAAACTTTACTTGAAAATGGTTTTTCCCTTCAAGGTCATAGTGACACCGAAATTTTATTAAAAAGTTATATATACTATGGAAATGACGTTGTATTACACCTAAATGGAATTTTTGCTTTTGCAATTTGGAATAGCAACACTCAAGAGCTTTTTTTAGCTAGAGACCATTTTGGTATAAAACCTTTATTTTACACTTTAACAAATGATACTCTTGTTTTTGCATCTGAAATAAAAGCCCTTTTTGAATTTCCTGGTATCGAAAAAATATTAGATAAACAAGGTATTTGTGAATTATTTGGAATAGGTCCTAGTCACACACCTGGACTAACTATATTTAAAAATATATATGAAATTAAACCTGCTCATTTTGCTATTTTTAATAAATATGGTTTACACACAAATAGATATTGGAAGTTAAAATCTAAGGAGCATACAGATAATTTAAATATAACATGTGAAAAAATTAAATATTTGTTAGAAGATAGTATCACTAGTCAATTAGTTTCAGACGTTCCTCTTTGTACTTTTCTTTCTGGCGGTCTAGATTCTAGTATTATTACTAAATTTGCTGCTGATTATTATCAAAAAGAAGGTCTTCCACCTCTAGATACTTATTCAATAGATTATGTAGATAATGATAAAAATTTTGTTAAATCAGACTTTCAGCCTAATTCAGATAATTATTATATAAATTTAATGAACAAAAATTTACACACAAACCATCATAGTATTGTTATAGATACACCTGAACTTGCAAATGCATTAGAAGATGCCATGATAGCAAGAGATATGCCTGGAATGGCTGATATTGATTCTTCTTTACTTCTATTTTGTAAAAATGTAAAAAAAGAAATGACTGTATCATTAACAGGTGAATGTGCCGATGAAATTTTTGGAGGATATCCTTGGTTCTTCCGTGAAGATGCATTGCAAAGTGGTACTTTTCCATGGTCTATTGCTATATCTGAAAGACAACAATTATTGAATCCTAGCATCAGCAATGAAGTTAATTTAAAAAAATATATTGATTTCCGTTATAATGAAAGCCTATCTGATGTTGAAATTTTAGATTCTGATTCTTCTGAAACAGCTGAAAAAAGAAAAATATCTCATTTGACTTTAAATTGGTTTATGCAAACTTTGTTAGATCGTTCTGACAGAATGGCTATGTATAATGGTTTTGAACTTCGTGTACCTTTTTGTGATTATCGTTTAGCTGAATATGTGTGGAATATTCCTTGGGAAATGAAGGCTTTAAATGGAAGAGAAAAAGGTTTACTTAGATATATTTGTAGAGATTTCTTGCCTCATGAGATTGTAGATAGAAAAAAATCGCCTTACCCAAAAACTCATAATCCTACTTATTTGGCAAAAGTTAGAAGTATGTTATCTTCTATTATGGAAAATCCAAATGCGCCTATCAATGAATTATTAAATAGAGATTATATTATACAAATTTTAGAATCTAATGGCACTGCTTTTTCTAGACCTTGGTTTGGGCAATTAATGACTGGTCCACAACTTATGGCCTATCTTTGCCAAGTAAATATGTGGCTTGAGAGATATCAGCCTAAAATTGAAATTTAAATTTTTTAGAGGTTGCTAATAGGCAACCTCTTATTATTTTAAAAATCTTTATTTATACTATCTAATATATCTTTTGTTATCTTACTTTTGTCAAACTTATTAATTATATATATTAGTATTCCTACTAATACAAATATAAATACATACAATACAATGCTCATTTTCCAATTTCCGTCTAACAAAACTTTCTCCTGCCAATGTTGAAGATATTACAGATGGAAAACGTGCTAGAGTTGAAATTAAAATAAATCTGACTGGTTTTATTGGTAATAGAGCTGCTACATAAACTAACAAATCCTTTGGTGTTCCTGGAATTAAAAATAATATAAGCATTATAAATTCTATTTTTTCTTTATTTTTAAATAATTTACTACTTTCTATTTTAGAAATTTTATCTTTGTCACAAAAATTATATATAAACTTTCTTCCTAACTTTCTAACTAAAAAAAATATTATTGCTGATATTATACAACTTGATATTAGTATAAATATAGTTCCCCATACACTGCCATAGCACATTCCCGCTAATATTTCTATTGGTTCTCCTGGAACTATAATTAAAAAGATTTGAGCAAATTGAAGAGCTAGCAATAATAACATACCTAATATTCCAGAATTTTGCACCTTTTCTTTAAAAGCAATTTGTCCTTCTATTGAAGATAAATCCTTCATTACTGGGAATAAATATAATATTATACTAACCAATATTATTGCCACACCTATTGTTAACAATATTTTATATACTTTTAGTTTAGTTTCTTTTTTCATAATTAGCTATATTCCTTTCATAAAAAGAGTAAACTAAGTTAGAAAAGAACTAGATATTATGAATTCTGCTCAATTATAGTTTTATATAAATTTCTTATATTTTCTTTAGTCAATGTTTTATCTATTCCATTTTCTTTTACTTGAGTAAACACTTCTATTAATAACTTATCTATTTTTTCATTTATTTTTGTATATTCTCTTTCTTTCATATAATAATTATATTCTACATCGTTTGTCCAATTTTTACCATGATATATAATTCCTGCTGCAAGCTTATCACATATCATTTCTGCTGTATATTTATATGGAATAATTGGAGCTTGTATTGGAGCATCTAAGTCTATCCAATATTCAGAATGATGCTTATTTCTACCTTTATGATGCAACCATGCCTTTGAATATCCATTTTTTTGTTTACATACTACTATTGGACTTCTTTCTCCATTATAGTATTTAACGCCTTCCCAAAACTCAACAGGTGAATATTTTGAGAAATCATGCATAAAACCTCTCCAAGGTTCTCCTATTTTACAGCATAGCTTAAAGACTAATATTTTATGTTTAGTAATTAGCTTTAAATGTTTAAAAAAATTTTTCACTTGAACAAACCTCCTTTAAAATTTTACTATATACTCCTATTAAAATCAATAACTTTTTATTTATTTTCTCACTACAAATTTTTATGTTCAAGCCTAAATATTTAAACACATATATATAACAAAAAGTCGCAAACTGCGACCTTTTATTATATTGAATTTCTCTATATTTAAATTATCCTTTTACTTTATAACCAATATCTTCAATTTTTCTTTGTACATCTCTTTTATCTACACTGTCACTGCCTTTTACTTTCACTGTTCCTTTTTTATAATCTGCTTCTACTTTATCTACTCCACTTATATCTTTTACAACTTTTTCTATTCTTTTTTCACAGCCTCCACATGACATTCCATCAACTTTCATTTCTAATTCTTTCATTTTAACACCATTCCTTTCCTTTTTATTCTATTATACTCTTTTATAAATTTTTGTAAAGTATTATTTGATTAAATTTCAATATTATGGTAATTTTAATTCTCGGTATTTTTTGTAACTTTGCACTTCTTACTTTTTATTTTATTACTTTACTATTTTCCCTCCACCTACTACTATATCATCTAAATAAAATACTGCTGATTGTCCTGGTGTTATAGCTCTTTGTGGCTCATCAAATATTACAATTATATTGTCATTTTCTTGTTTTATTTTAGCTTTTGCTACTTTAGCAGAATATCTGGTTTTTACTTCTACTTCCATTTCTTCATCAATTTTATCTATTAACAATAAATTTATATCTGTTACTAGAATTTCTTTTTTATATAATTCTTTTTCTTCTCCTACAATAACTTCATTTTTAGATTTATTAAATCCTAAAACAAATAATGGTACTTTATATGAAATACCTAATCCCTTTCTTTGACCTATTGTATAATTATATAGTCCTGTGTGTTTTCCTAAAATTTCTCCTTTACTATTTACAATATTGCCATTTTTAGGCTTTATTTGTGAATTATTTTCTAAAAATTTTTTGTAATTTCCATCAGGTATAAAACATATATCTTCACTATCAGGTTTATTTGCAACTTTTAAATTATTTTTTCTTGCAATTTCTCTAATTTGCTCTTTGTCTTCAAAATCTGATAATGGAAATAATATATGCTCTATCATCTCTTTTGGTATATTCCATAATACATAGCTTTGATCTTTTTTACCTGCTTTTGATTTTTTTAATACCCATCTATTATATTTTTCGCTATATTCTGTTTTGGCATAATGACCTGTTGCAATATAATTACAATCTAATTCTTTTGCTCTTTCGTACATTATTCCAAATTTCATATATTTATTACATTCTATACAAGGATTTGGTGTCTTGCAATTTGCATAACAATCTATAAAATCTTGTATAACATATCTATTAAAGCTTTCCTTGAAATTCAACGTATAATGTGGTATTTGTAGATAATCACATATTCTTTTTGCATCTAGAGTAGAATCTAATCCACAACAGCTTCCTTCTATTTCTCCTTCATATAATTTCATTGTCGTTCCTATTACTTCATAACCCTGTTGTTTTAAAATAAGTGCTGATACACTGCTATCTACTCCTCCACTCATTCCTATTAGAACTTTTCTATTTTCCATAAGTTTAACCTTCTTCAACATAACATTTTATGGTTAACATTATATCATAAGTTAATTATTAAGGTCAACTATTTAGACAGTTATTCAGAAAATAGAACTTTATTTATTGCCATTTATAAATTTTATATTAATTTGGTAAATATTACCATTAATTAATACCTACTCTATCTGGAAAATATGTATATAATTCTGAAATTGTAACTCCCCATGCATATTATTTTTTGTTTTATTGCAGAGTGCACTCTTTTTTGTGCATAACCATTTCTATAATTGCTACTTTCATCTGTATATTCATTTTTTCTTTCTTCACTTATTTTTTCTTGCCATATTTTAAACCTCCTTATGACATTTTTATTTTATCATAAGAAGGTTTATTTTTAACTTTACACAAATTATTCTATATACTCAAAATTCCCATATTCAAAATTTTACCTTACGTACAATGCTAGGCGGAATCCAGTGATGTAGTTGCCATTGGTTAGTCCGCCAGCGTTGCTACGGTCAGAAACTGGAACACTGTTGTTACTCCAGTTGCCACATCCTCCTCTACTAACCAGTTCGTCAGTACCGCCAGCTTCCATTGTCCATTCGCTCACATTTCCTGTCATGTCATAGATATTTTTCATTTGGTAATTCTCATTGCTTCCTGTTCCTCCTGCTAATAGGCTTTTTTCATAATTTCCTTTTGGAACATTATTTGGAGCACCATTTGTTAAATATTCTTTTAGCTTGTCATCTTCACTTATCCATCTCATTACTGCATCCCACTGCACTCCATAACACAATGTACTTTTTACATTTGTATAGTGATTTTGGCCTGCAAAATTTCTTGATAACTCTACTGCTCCACCTTTTTCATCGTTCATACTATTTCCCCACATTATACTATTATACACTGTTGCTAATTTTCTACATACTACTTTTATTGGTTTTGTGATCCATTTTTCCTCTTCTTCATCGTATACTCCTCCTTCTTCTCCTGCCTCATATCTTCCTATATAAAATCCTCCATTTGCTTTCACACTTTCATACATTTCTTTTACTTCTCTTAATGTTTCTGGTGATGTATATTCTGTATCTATTGTTTTTGGGTCTGGCTCATAATATTTATTATGTGCTGCTGTGTTTGTTACAAAATCTTCATCTGCTATATTTTGATCTCCAAAATCATGTCTCACAAATTCTGTCTCAAAATTTTCTTTACTCACTGGCACCCACACAAATTGATTTCCATTTGCTACTATGTGATTTGAATCTGATTCCGTGTCTTCTTCATTATCTGATATTACCAACCCCTCTGACACATCGTCTTTTCCTGGCACTATTGCAAACCCTACTGGGATTACTGCTGTTCCATTTTTTGTGTATTCTTTATTTTTTCCTTCTACCTTTTTTCCTACTTTTGCCTGCTCCACTGTTTTCTTCGGTCCACTTATTTTTCCATTTTCTATTGTGTATTTATTTTCACTTGGAAATACTACTTCTATTTTTTCTCCATTTTCTCCGTGCTGTCGCTCCTGTTTCTAAATTATCTAATTCATCTTGCAAGCCATCTATATCATCTGTATCTACTGTATATTTCCCTTTTTCCATATTTTTTGACAATTGCGTATTATATGCTAATTCTACTTGTTCTTTCTCTGTTGCATTTCTTGTATTATCTCCTGCTCTTGACGCTTGATTTAATATTCCATTTTCTCCTGTTAATGTTGCTATACTTACTGCTGCTAATATTAACAACACGATTATCGTTATTACTAAGGCTATTAATGTTATACCATTATTTTCTTCCTTCATTTTTCTTTTTTTCATTTCTTTCATCTCGAAATTCTCCTCTCTCTTTTATTTTTTTATTATTTCAATTATTTTATTTTTTGCATTTATCATGACGTGTCATTTATATATTTATAAGCACAAAAAAGACAACATTCAAACCTACTTTTTTGTGGTTTAATGCTATCTTTTTTATTATATACTTTTATTATTCTTTCTTTTATTTTCCTAAAGTATAGCTCTCTCTCTCTCTCTCTCTCTCTCTCTTACAGCCTCAACTGTTTCATTTAGTTTCATTCTTTTACTTTCCTTTCTTGTCTTTTGTTTACAGAGTTTACTTGTCTTTCTAATTTTTAATATAACATATATCTTTTTTACTTTCAATATTTGTCATTAAATTGTAATATTTTTCCTTACAGGATAATGGTTACAAACTTAGAATATGCGAAAATGCTTATATATTAATATTTGCAGTCAAGACCCAGATTGTTACACCCCAGATATGTTTTGACAAAATATATTAATATATAGCATTTTCATGGCTAATTTTTAAATCATTATCTTGCAATTATTTTTGTAATAAACATATCCCCTTCTATTTTTATTTCAAACTTACCTCCTTGAAGTTCCACTAAATCTTTACTTATAGAAAGTCCCAAACCATTGCCTTTAGAATTTCTTGATTTATCGCCTCTAACAAATCTTTGCATTAATTCATCTGGTGAAATATTAAGTTCCTCTTTAGATATATTTTTAGAGGTAAATACTATTTTTTTGCTATCTTGTTTATTTAGTGATACATAAACTCTAGTATTTTCTAAAGAATATTTATAAATATTACTATATACATTTTCTAGAACTCTCCACATCTTTTTACCATCAATGTTAACTAGCATTTCTTCATTTTCAATATCACTTATTAAATTTAAATTTTTCTCTTCAAATTTTTCCGCAAATTCTCCATTTGCCTGTAATACCATTTCTGCAAAATTTAATCTTTCTAGATGTGCAGTTTCATTACCTGAAGATAATTTTGATACTTCTATTAAATCTTCTGTTAAATTTTTCAGTTTTGTTGATTTTTGCTCTAATATCTCAATATATTTCTTTACTTTTTCATTTTCAATATTTTCTTTTTTTAACAAATTCGTATAATTGATTATAGAAGTAAGAGGTGTTTTTAAATCATGTGATACATTTGTAATTAAATCTGTTTTTAACCTTTCTGATTTTAATTTTTCGTCTATTGCTTCTTTCATAGTTTTTTGTATATTATTTATATTTTCAATTAAATCACAACATATTGTATCTCTTTTTTCTATTTTCACATCAAAATTTCCTTGAGCTATTTTGGATGCTTTTTTATTTATTTCTATTAGTTCTAATCTTATATTTAGCCAATGTAGCAGTATAACCGTAAATACCAAAAAAACAATTATACTATCTACTCTTACTTTAAAATACACATACCACTCGGCCAAATATGCAGTAATTACAAATGTTATAATAAAAACAAATGTTGGTTTATATAGTTGTTGCATATTTTCTAATATTTTAGGAATCATAAAGTTTTGTTTAAGACTTCTATTTTTTCTATTTTTAATCATCTTTACAACTGAACAATATATATTTAATACTATAAAATATGCTATTACATATATAATATATTTAGCTATATTCATTAAATTTGCTGTTACGCTTAAGGCAAACATCATTCCAAATCCCAAAATTAATATTAAGCTAACTATTACAGCCATTTCTTCAAAATACATTCTTTCAAAAAAGTATGGTTTGTCTTTCGTATCAATCAATTTAGTCAAATATACTATCAGAATAATACATATAACTGATAATACTATACATAAAGTAAATAAACTATAATAATGATAGCTAAAATTTTCGTAATTTGTTTTTAACATAGCAAATCTATCATTTTGACTAAAATCTTTTATACTAATATATATATCTAACTTTTTAAATTTAGATTGATCTGCATGAAATTGATAGTATTTTAATGTTTCTTCTGTAGTTTCTGGATAACTATTTAATTTACAAATATAATATATATTATAATTTCTAAATTCTTCTATTTCATTTTTCAATTGTTCTTCTGAATATTTATTTCCTTCATCATCTATTATATTAGAAAGTATTAATTTTTCTCCATTAGTTGTTTCAATATCTGCTATATATCTAACATTGTTTGGATGACTATTTACATAGGAATATGTTTCACCTTCGCTTGTTATTCCTCTATCTATAAAGCTTTCAATATTAAAAATATAATTCATAAATTCATATTCGAATTTTCCTGTTTTTGAATACTCTTTGATATAGAAAGGTTCTGCACCATATACATCTATGATTGGAATTATTTTATAATATATAGTTGCTAACAAAATAGTGAAACAAATAAACAATATTATATTTGCTATACTTCTTTTTATTTTCAAATTAATTTCCCCCTATTATATATTTTCAATTTTATATCCTAATCCCCATATTGCTTTTAAGTATTTAGGATTTTTAGGATTTGCTTCTATTTTATCTCTTATATGACTAATATGAACTACAACTTTTTTTTCATAACCATCAAAAGGTTCTTTCCACACATTTTCATATATTTGTTTTATCGAAAAAACTTGTCCTTTATTTCTTGCTAAAAATAATAACAAATTGTATTCTATTGGTGTTAATTTTATCATCTCATCTTCTAAAAATACCTCTTTTGTTTTATCATTTATTAATAATCCATCTATTACTATTGTTTGTTCTTCAATTTTATTTTCAAATTTTGTATATCTTCTAAGATTGGATTTTACCCTTGCTATTAATTCTAATGGTTCAAAAGGCTTGGTTATATAATCATCTGCACCTGCATTTAAACCTATAATTTTATCTGTTGTTTCAGATTTAGCAGATATACATATAATTGGAACAGAACTTATTTTTCTTATTTCTCTTGCTACAGAAATTCCATCTTTTTTTGGTAGCATTATATCTAATAATACTAAGTGTATTTCCTCTTTTTGTAGCATTTTTATAGCTTTTTCTCCATCAAAACATTCTGATACTTTATATCCTTCTTCTTCTAAATAGATTTTTATAGAATCTGCTATTTCCTTTTCATCATCAACTACTAAAATATTATACATACATTCCGCCTTCTTTCTGTTTCAATTATATATCCACTTCATAAATATCACAAGCATTCATCCTTTGTTTATATTGCATATTTCCTGAAATACATTGTTTTAATTTTGTTTCTTCTATCCCTTCATTACATATTAAAATAAAATTAGTATTGTTTTCTTGTATTATTTGTTTTATATTTTCAGCTGGTTGATTGTAGTCTAATATGATAGATTTGTCTACTAATGTAAATAAATATATATCATCTAAAAATCTATTATTTTCTGTGTTCCAAATGTATATAATTGGTAACTGCTTTTCTTTTATATATTTTGCTATATTATTATATTGTTCATATGTAAATTCTAATTTTGTATTTGTCATTTTAGGACTATATAATATTATTAAAAATAATAGTGTTATTAAAAATAATGTGCTTTTATTATCCCAAAATTTGTTTAAATATATTTTTATTAAATATACTGTTGATATTATTATACTCGAATATATTGGTATAATATATCTAGTTTCTATATATGGTGATGTTATTATAATTGTAGCTGTATATATAATGCATGGTAATACTATAAATAATATTTGTTTATCTATTAATTTTTTTTCTTTAACTTTTTTCCAACATAAGATAATTATAGCTACAAGCAATGGTAAAAATAATTTATTAAAGAATCTATCATTTATTATTTTCATATATCCAACAAATTTTATAATAATATTTATTGAACTACCACTAGTAATTCCTCTATTGCCAAATAATATATGTGATATAGAATACGGAAATATGCACAAATATATAATTGCTGATATGAAAATACTTATTTGATATCTTATTAATTTCTGTTTTTCTTTTTTTCTTATGTAACTTATTGTAGAAATTACATATAAAACTAATACATATACGAAATAGTAATAATGTGTTAATCCTCCTATTAATAGATTAATCATTAGAAATATCATGTCAAAATTTTTAATATCTTTTTGATGATACATTTTTAAGTGTAAATATGTTGCAATTAAAATATTCAAGTTACATAATTCATACATTCTAATATATAAACAGCTATCTAAAGCTATTAATGAAAACCCATTTATAAAACACACTATTAAAGCAAATATTTGATTTTTAAATAACTTTTTACATATTAAATATATAAAAATGTTAGATATTGCAAAAATAATTATATTTAATATTATACCTGTCCATTTTGTGAAATTGTTTATTGAACAAGTTGATATTATTCTTAATAGTAAATAATAAAAAGGTGGATGTACATCATTTTTCTGGTTCTCATATACTGGTTTTATGTTTAATATTTCATCTGAATTTACTTCTAAATAATCTTTATAGTAATATTTATCATGCCATGTATTTATAAAATCTTCATTATCTGTAATGTTTAATTTATTATAATTCATTAATCCATATGAATAAGCTTCATCCATATGAAAATATTGTTTTTTGTCACCTAAATAAATTCTAGTAATAATTTGTGCTAATGTTATTACTATTAATAAAATTATTATTTGTCTTTTTGATTTCATAATATTTTTCTCCATTTACTTCTTTTAAAAAATATAGTGGTCTTTTTTTAGTTTCCTTAAAAATTCTTCCTATATATTCTCCGCATTACTCCTATTATAAAAAATTGTAATCCTCCTAAAAATAGAACCGTACTTAAAACTATTTGATATCCTTGTATTTCATTACTATGAAATAATATGCTTGTTATATAAATTAAACCTGTTAAAAATATAATACTACCTAAATATGTAGACCATCTTAATGGGGAAATTGTAAAAGATGTTATTCCATCTATTGCTAAATTTACTAATTTTTTATAAT
This sequence comes from uncultured Clostridia bacterium, assembly GCA_947589015.1. GTDB lineage: Bacteria > Bacillota > Clostridia > TANB77 > CAG-508 > CAG-269. The sequence goes on along the minus strand of CANPZF010000015.1, from coordinate 24,699 downwards.
TCCATTTTGTTGTTCCTGCTATTCTTTTATCTCTTTCAAATAATACTTCTTTTTTATTATATCCTATTAAGCTAAATAAACTTTTTGAGCATCTCGCTTCTTCTTTTAAATTACAAATTGCTTGAACACATCTTTTATCTAATAGTCTAAAATCTCCTGTGTCTTTTTGAATTGGGATATTCGTAAATTTTTGTAATACTATATAATACATTTTAGATGTTATTTTTTTTATGAAACTTTCTCCTTCTCTTCTTTTTCTTTTTGCATATACATCATCATATCCATTTTCCCATTGTTCAATTAATTTTGGAATTAACTCAGGTGGATCTTGCAAATCTGCATCTATTAATACTACTGCATCACTTTCTTTTGCATAATCTAGTCCTGCATATATTGCAATTTCTTTTCCAAAATTTCTAGATAAAGATATATATGAGAATCTTTTATCTTGTTTTCTTATATTTTTTATTATTTCTATACTTTTATCATTGCTTCCGTCGTCTACAAATAATACTTCAATTTCATATTTTTCCTCTTTTTTTATGATATTTAATATCCTATTTTTAAAAAATGGTATTACTTTTTCTTCATTATATATTGGTACAACTATACTTATTTTTTTCAAATCTTTTACCTCCTTTTCGCATTATATAGTAACAGAAAAATATTAAGATAAAATATCTAAAAAAGTTAATATTTAGTAAATATCATTAAAAAGAGACAAGCTTTCGGTCTTACGACTTATAACTTGCCTCTTCATTGTTTTTACCGGCTTACCACTTGGGCATCCAACCTGTGCCGTCACAATAGTGACATACTACCGCGCCACAACCTCCGCATTCAGGGCACTTTACATGCCGGCGCGTTTTAGGTGTGATCTTTTTTTTGCACGAACAAGGTATTGCACCTTCTCCATGACAGAGAAAACATTTTTCTAAGCTGTTGTTATTTTTTTGCATTGTCTGCTCCTCTCTTTGCAAAAACTACAGTAACTAAATTATTATATCAAATTTATGTGCATTTTTCAATATTTTTTTAATTTTTGGCTGCTTTTCCATGCTATTAGACATTTTCAAAAGTATTGCTATTTAAACGTTTATTAATCATTACATTTATTGCAATCATTATTATATGGGGTCATATCATTCATATAGAATTTTTTTTCTGCTAATTTATCTTGAACACCTCTTAATGCTTCTCCAAATCTTTGAAAATGCACTACTTCTCTTTGTCTTAAATATCTTAATGGGTCTAATACTTCTGGATTATCACGACATAAGTTGATTAATTTTTCATAGGTTGCTCTTGCTTTTTGTTCGGATAAAGGTATTATAGTGCAATCTTTTTATTATAAAATTAAAGTGTAATTTTTACACTTTTAATATAATTTCTACTTTTTGTTCTGTTCCAATCTCAATTTTTTCTATCAATTTTTTTAGAATATCATTACCAAATTTGTTACAATTTTCAAACTCTATAATCAGCTTTTCAATATCACTTCGAGATTCAAAAGTGTTTTCTGATTTTTCTAAACTATCTAATCTATCTTTCAATTCTGTGATTTTCTCTTTGTATTCGTTATAATCTTTTAAAAATCTTTCCTCTGATATGATTCCTTCTACTTTTTTCGAATATAATATTTTAAAATTAGATTCCTGTCTTGTAATTTCATTTTTAATTTTCTTGTAATTGTTCAGTTTTGTATTTTGACTTTCTCTATACTTTTGAATATCACCAGCATATTTCCCAATTTGTAATTGCTTTAGCCTTTTGGATACTTTTTTTAACACTATTTCATTCAAATCTTTTTCCATTATCTTGTTAAAGGCATTACAAACTTCTGGATGTCTATAATGTTCCTCACATATAAAATAACCTATGTCATTTGGCTTTCCTGTTATTTTTCCATTTGTATCAATTCTAATTGGATATGAATTTTTATATGTCATTCTCCTTCCACAATGTTTACAATATATTAGTCCTTTAAGTAAGTATAAATAAGTCTTAAAGTCTTTTTTAGTCTTATTTCCTTTAATTTGTTGAACTAAATTGTAATCTTCTTGTGAAATTATACTTGGATGAGTATTATGTAAAATTTCATATTTAGATTTTGGTACTAATACCTTCTTTTTTGTTTTATAATCAGTGCTATATTTATTTAGTACCATATTACCAGCATATATTGGATTAGTTAAAATTCTATTTATCATAGATTTAGTCCAATACTTTCCTTTATTTTTTAGTTCTAAATATTGTGATGCAGTTTTAATATTCCTATTATTTAAATTTTGAGCAATTTGTAATGGTTTATTTCCATTTATAAAAGCTTCATAAATTTCTCTTATAATTGAAGCAGCATATTCATCTATTATTAATTTATAATTATTATTTGAGTCTTTTTTATAGCCATAAGCTACACTTGATTCTATAAATTTTCCTTGCTCTTTAAAATTTCTTTTTACTGACTTAATTTTTCTTGACATATCTTCTAAGTAGCTTTGATTAACAATTCCCCTTAAAGCAACTACATCATCAATTTCATATTTTTCACCTGTATCAATATATTCAGTTACCGAAATTAATCTAACATCATTATCTGGAAAAAATATATCTGTATAGTATGATGTTAAATTCTTATCTCTTGTCAATCTACTTATATCCTTAACAATTACCATATTGACTTTATTTCTAACAATATCTGTCATTAATTTATTAAGAGCTGGTCTTGAAGATAATATTCCAGAATATCCATTGTCTACATATTCTTGGGCAATATTATACCTATGTTCTTTAGCATATTTAGTAGTTATTTCTCTTTGAATGTCTATACTGTTATTAGTTTCTCTATCTTCTTTAGATAATCTTAAATAAATAGCTGCATTATATTCTTTCATTATTCTAACTCCACAACATTGTATTTATAGTTAATAAAAATATTATCTTCATTGTCAATTTCAACACTTTCAATAACATCTGATAATTGTTCTTTAGTCCAGTTGTTTACATCTGATACTTTACTAGCTATTCTTTTAAATTCTGCCTCTGTAAATTCTAATTTGTTATTCATTTTTTGTTTTATAATACTAATTTTTTCATTTATTCTATCTCTATTTGCAGTTTCTTGATCGTACATAGTTTTAAAATCAATCTTTTGTATAATTTCATTTCTGTAATCTTGGTATAGTGATGAAATAATTTTGTTGCACTTTTCCAGTTGTTTTTCAGTTATCTTCAAATCATTTTCATATCTACTTGTATCTATATTCTTATAATTTTTTTCAAGAAATTCTGCAACATTTTCGCAATTAACAATAGCTTTCACCTTCTTATTAAGATTACTTATAACAATTTGTGTTACTGATTCAAGTTCTATACCCTTATATTTTCTTGAGCAATACCCCTTATTGTGTAAACTACTAGAACAATATAGTCTCATAAAAGAAATTGTATTTCCATCTTTTCTATACTTTACTTTCAATTGCATAGGCTCTCCACATTCCTTACACGTTACAATTCCATTTAATATCCATTTATATGTATGCGATTTTGCCTTTTTATTTAAGTTTATTCTTTTTTGCACATTATCAAAAAGATCTTGTGAAATTATTGATTCATGCGTATTATATGCAATTTTCCACTCAGAACGTGGAATTTGTTTAACTTTCTTAGACTTGTAACTTAAATTGATGACTTTTCCATATTCAGTATGTCCTAAATATGTTTTATTTTTCAGTATTTTAGAAATTGTCGAACAAGTCCATCCATATGCTCCATTCTTATTTCTTTCAAAACCATTATAACTAGGACAATATATTTTGTCTGCTTGTAATTTTCTTGCTATTTTGCCCATAGTTTCACCTTTATTATACATTTGAAAAATCTTTTTTACTATTCTTGCTTCTTCATCATTGACAATTAATCTGTTTTTGTCCTTTTTATCTTTTACGTATCCATAAGGTGCTTTTGCTGCCACATATAATCCCTGTTCTTTTCTAGCCCATATACCACTTTTTACTTTTCTTGAAATATCTTTACTATACCAATCATTTATTAAGGTTTTAAATTGAATCATGTCATTATTAGAATTTTTTTGATATGTATCTACATTGTCTAATATTGCAATATACCTAATTTCTTTTTCAAGAAAAAATATCTCTATAAAATAGTTTGCCTCAAAGTTATTTCTACTTAGCCTTGATAGGTCTTTTGTAATAACACAATTAACTTTTTTTCTTTCTATATCATCTAACATTCTTTGAAAATTAGGTCTATTTGTATTAAGTCCTGTATATCCGTCATCAATATAAAAATCATATAATTCAAAATTATTTCCTAACTGTTTAATTTTTTCCTTTATGATACTTTTTTGACTAATAATACTATCACTTATCTCTTTATCTCCATCTTCTACTGATAATCGTAAATATCCTGCGACTTTGAATTTATTGTTCTTCACAATTACTACGCCTCCATTCGTAGCCTAAAATAAAGAACAATGTTACTATTGATATTATAAGTAGCATTGTCCAACTTTTATACTTTTTTACAAATCTTCTTGTTTTAATTCATTTATAGCATAATTGCATATTAATTTTATTAGTTTTTCTTTATCTAAACTTTCATTAGGTGTTCTTGTTATTACTGTATATTTTTTATTATTTATTTCACATATTTCTTTTTCTTCAATATATGTTCTATCCATAATATTGCCTCCATATTTAAAAATATGTAGATATATTTTTTTAATTACTTTTTATTCAACTTCTTCTTCACTTTTTTCATTATTTTTTTAATTTCTTCTTTAATTATGAAAGGACAGATAAAGAATTAGACTAAAAAAATAATCCAAGTAAATATGACCTGGATTATTTTTTATATTTTTTGCACGAATATCGTAAATTTGAGCTATATAGCGATACCAACAAATTCTTTGAACACTAATTCTTCATTAATGTTTTTTTGTATATCTGGCATAATTTCTCCTAGAAATTTATATATAACCTTTTTAATTATTCCTTGTTTGTTTATAGCATATTCTATTTTTCTTATAGAATTCTTATAACAATATATATCTGCAATAGCTGCATAAATTTTATTTTTATAGTATAAAATATCTGATAATTTTAGATTGTTAATTTTTTCCATATGTTCTAGTACTTCCATAAAATAAAATTCTTTTTTGCTTAAATTATTTTTTATTAAATATACTAATAATGTAGTAACTTCCCAAAGATACCTTTTATTTACTATATTTCCTATATGATTTAATATAATACCATTTATTAATAATTGATTTACAAATACTCTATTTTTGCAGTTACTTATATTATTTAAAGGACAATAATGTTTTATGTCATTTACATCTTTTATTTCTTCTTCAAAAATAATGTATTTATATTCATCATATAAATTATTATTAATAGTGTCTAGCAAATATTTATTTACTTTTGATTGCATGATATCTATTCTATAATTCATTACATTTTTATGTATTATATTTTTATTTTCTGTTACAATTAATATAGCATTTTCTGGCATATTACTTATACCTCTTCCTTTTTTATTATAAAATTTTTTGTTCTATATATAAAATCTACTTTTTTTCTCTTACTTAAAATTAGAAATATAATATTTATAAAATATATATTCTAATGGCTTAATTTTTGATTCACTATTTTTCTAATGGTTTCATAATCATACCCAGCTGCTGTTAATCTAGCTCTTCTTTCTTCTCCATTTCCCCATCTTCCTGCAATAACCTCATTTGCAATTTGTTCATTAGTTTTCTGAGTTGATGTACTTGAAGGGTTTACTCCTGTACTTGATATTAAATCTGTATATAAATAATTAGTATCTACATTTCCTCCTATGCCATTTATATTTCCACTTGAAGAATTTTGCCACATATCATGTTCTCCTTGATATGCTTGTCCACTTAGTCCATAATGTGCAATCCAAGTTGCATATTTTGATTTAAGTATTTCTTTGTTTAAAAAATTATCATACCAATTTCTATTTGCGTATACACCTGCTTTTAATCCACTATTCTCCATTACTGTGTTAAAAGCTATACTGATATTTGTTAGTTTTTCTCTTCCTAAATTTGCTATACTAGAATCTTCCATATCTATAAAAATTGGTAATTCAAAATTCTTTCCATTTAGTCTTTCTATCGTCCAATTTCCTCCTGAAATAGCTGTATCTTCTGAATTACAATAGCAATAAACATATATACCTATTGAGATTCCTAATCTTTTACATTCATTATAATTTCTTTCAAATTGCTTATCTACTGTATGATTATTATGGTTACCTATCCAACCAACTCTTAATATTGCAAAATTGATTTGGTCTTTTACTAAATCCCAATTTATTATTCCATTGTTTTCTGAGACATCAATACCAAACATGTTTTTCCTCCTAATATTATGATTAGTTTTTATAGTTGCTATCAATTATTTTCGTTAATATTTCTTTTTTAAATTCTTCATCTTTTGAGTCACGAATTAAGTCCATAAACTTTCTATCATTTTCCATTTTTGCTAAGTTATTGAAATAATTTTGTTTATCTTTATCCGTTTTATTAAACAAATATAAAATTGTTCCCGAAAATATGTCTATAAAGCTTCCAGAAATGGTGCCCACAACTAAATCTTTTGTTAGACCTGCTGCATAAGCCGCAAAACTTCCTATTATTAATAATATTCCAACCCATATCATAAAAATTGCATTTCTTATAATTAAATTACTTTGCTTTATTGCATCTTGATGATATTCTGCTATAAGAGTAGGTGAGCTTTGTAATTCAAAGTTATAATCATTATCTTTTATTTCATTATCATCACTACTTATTTTAATATCATTAGCCACCTTATACCTCCCTATATTCTTTCTCATCTTTTATACAATTTAAAACAAGTGCATTTACAAGTGCTGTATTTCCACAACATCCGCAAGTTACAGCAATAAATGGCTGAAATCTTCCTTCTAAATTTATTTTTTTATTTTCTTCTACTTTTACTATAGTTACAATATTGGGGTCAGCTGTCCATTTATGGTCATTACAATATGGACAAGGAACATTTTTCCATTTTTGATCTAATTCTTTTAATAATTTTTCTTTATCTACTTGCATTTTTACCTCCTGTTTTTTATGATTAGATAAGTTATTAAACTTATCTAATCATAATATTCTATATCTTTTAAGATATTATCATTGCAAAATGTGCTGCCTGTACAGTCTTATCTTCTTTATCGTAGTATTCTATTCCAATTGCAAAGGTTCCATCTGAACCTGGTAAACATAAAATTTTAGTAATTAAGACATATTCACAAATAATTGAATCTAATTCTGGAGATGGTTTAAAGTGAATAAATCTTCCTTCTTTTGTTCTGAAGAATACTTCTGCGTGTCCAACTCCTGCTACTAATCCAACTGGTCTATCTAGTCCTAGGAAGTTTTTCATAATTAATGATTTAACTAATTCTGTATCTTCCATAGTTGTAAAATTCATTGGTGTATGTACTGAACCTCTTGCTCCAAGTTCGAATGTACGAGCTAGATAATGATGTATTTGCATTTCGTTAGGTGCTGATTTATCTAATCCACCCTTGTGCATACGATCCCATAAATCTTCGACTTCAGTTCCCTGAGATGGTAAATATCCTAAATTTGCAAGAATTGTATGAACAGAGCATGGGAAGCAAGAATTTTGGTATTTCATTTCTTTGAATACAAATGAGCTATCAAATCTATACCATTTTCCTTTTTCATTACCACCACTTGGTCCACCTACTACAACTGGTCCACCAGGTGTAAATACTGTTCTAGGGCCATTTGAAGGCATTGGTTGAGGTTTTCCTATTTGAGATGGATCAAAGTTAAATGGCGCATATTGTATCTCCAAGTCAGTTGTATTATTATCTGATGCAGGTCCAGATTCTCCTATATCTTTTGGATTTATATCTACATATGGTGCTAAAGTTGTTCCACTAATTGCAAATGTTCTTTTATTTATTAAATTAAATATTTGGTCTAATATTACAAATGTTCCATCCCATGCTAGACCTGTAAAATCTAATATTCTAACTCTAATATTTCTAGCATTTGGTGGGAATGGTATTGTTGCAAAAAATCCAAGAGTTCTATTTATTCCATTTCCATCCCATCGTTTCTTCGTAACAATTGCTTGTCCATTTTGTCCATAATCAACTTCTTCCCATTCAATGTTAAATTGTGATACAAATCCTGCATTATGTCTTAACTCTATACTTCCTGATGTAAATATTTGTGATTCTGTTGTTATATATTCTGTTGTACCCTGTATACTTGCAATTGCATTGTCTTTTAAGAATGCAACTGTATAAGCTATTGGCAATGGTGGATTTTGTGCTGTAAATTCTGCATTTTGACTTATTAAGTCATTAACTTGTGATATAATATTATCTGTGTCTAAATTTCCATTAATTATTACAGGTTTTCCACCTATAGTAATAACTGTACAATTTATGTTCTTATTTAGTTTCTTAGTTTCTAAATCACTCTTTGTTTCTAAAGAACCTTTGTTAAATTCTAATGATGCATCTAAGTGTGCTTTTAATTCTGTTGAACTCATATTAGATTGAAGTAGTACATATACTTCTCTACCATATTGAACGTTTTGAACATATGCTGGTGGATTTTGACTATTTGTTTTCTGTGCTACCTCATCCCATGTTACATCATCTGCAAAAACATCTGCTGGTTTTTTTGGTAATTCTGCTGAAACTGTATAGAAAATTTGTCTAAATTGAACTAAATATGCAGAGCTTTCTTGTTTTGATATTGCATCAAAATTTATTCCTAATTTGTCTTTCATATATTGTACATCTACTCCAAAGCTTAAAGCCATCGAGTTTTCATTGAATAATATATTCTTTTTAAATTGTGTATTTGCTGCTATTGTAAAATCTTTGGACTTTGTTTCTAACCAGTTATTAATAAGCTTACTTGTTGCTGCACTTACACCTGCGAAGTCATAATTATCAACCATCATACTATTATCATCTTCTAGTCCTGGTAAATCTATTGTGATTTTTCTTGGTCTCATATGTAATACTAATGGATCTGGTACTCCTTCTATTAGTTTTTGATTTGCTAGTAATAATGCTCCTGGATATGTAATATCCTTTCTAGCATTAGGTACTGCAATGTCAAAATCTCCATTTAATGTGTGCTTTGTTTTTGTTTCAACTATAAATTTATCAGCTGTCTTTTGAGCTGTTCTTGGGATATAACTTGTTATTCTATCCCCATTAAACGCAAGAATTTCTTTGGGATTATAATTAAATCCTCTAATATTATTATTAATTGCTTCTGCATTTTGACTTCTGTTTTCTGTTTCATCTTCCATTTGTTTTCCTCCTTCTAATTCTTTAATTTTTTCTTTTTTAGTAATTTATTTATAAGTATTAGGATTTGCTTTTGTGAGCTTCCATTATTTTCCCTCCTTTCATTATGAATTTTAAGATACTCACTCTTCGTTTAAAAAAATCTGTAATTCTTCTGGAGTTCCTAAAACATGTACTTTTTTATTATTTACTACTGATATAGTTACTAACATTCCTTTTTTAATCATAAAATTATATAATGGAGCTATATATTTTTCATTCTTTTCTATTTTGCAATCATCTTTATAATATTCTTCATATAATTTTTTATATAATTTTGCAGATGAAAAATAATATGCACCAATTGTACAATTATTAGAAATTCTTACTTTTTCTCTCACCTCAATTACTTTTCCACTTTCATCGGTTTTTACAAAACTCCAATGTTCTCCATCTGCATTAAAACATGGAATATGTCCATCTCCTGATATATCTTTAAGTTTCATTTCATTAGGTTCTACATATGTATCAATGTTATATATCATAATTGGACTTTGTGAATCACAGTAAGGGATAGCTAACATACAAGTTGTAGCTTGTCCATCTGTTAGTTGTTCGATTTCAATGATTTTAATATCATTAATTTTATATTTTCTTATTTTTTCATTAATAAATTCTTTTGCATTGTCTTCTTTTCTAACTACAAATATATATTTAGAAACATTTTTATTATATCCAGTCAAACTATCCATAGACCATTCAAAAAGAGTTTTTCCTTTGGCTTCAATCATATATTTAGGACATTCATATCCAGCTTTGCGAAATCGAGAACCACGACCTGCCATTGTTATAATTATTGTCATTTCTTTTATCATTTAGCATCCTCCCTTGATTTATTACATATGTTGTCTAATTCCTCTACATTGTAATTTAAAAATTCATCTGGTCTAATTGTTCTGTCATCAACATAAAAACCTTTATGTCCTGGCCATGGTTTGCCATATATAATTTCATCATAAGGTATGTGCCATTTTTCTAACCATTCTAATAAAATTTTTGCAGTATTCTTATTAATTAATCCTATATTTCCATTATAAGAATTCATATTACGAGATGTAAATAGAATTATCTTAGCTCCATTATCATGGTAATAACGAATTTTTTTTATCATATTAGTATATGGAATTATATCTTCATATTTTTCCTCTTTCTTCTTTATTGGGCATAATGTTCCATCTATATCAAAAACAAATGAATAATCTTCAAACATCTATAACACCTTCTTTTCTTCAATATCTACTATTCTATTTAAAATCTCTAATCCTGTTCCAAGCATCACTAACTGATGTTCAAAATTTTCATTATGAAGTGGGATCATACTAAAAAATAACAATGCTTCTATTAATTCTACTTTTTTTAAGTCGCCATTTATTTCATTTTTAAATACTTCTATAAATACTTGGTATAAATCAAAATTTCTATCTTTATTTTGTATTGAGAAATTAATTATTTCATCCTCATATTTCAAATCAAATAAATCCTTAATTATATAATCATATTTTCCATCTACACTATGAATTAGCTTTGCCATTTCATATCTTGAATCACCATATATATCAAAATTTCCAAATTTACCACGAGGATCTATTACTTTAATAAATGAAAAATTACTATCAATCAACATATTAGAAAAGCACAAATCACCATGTATGATATTAAACTCTTTAACATCATAAAGTAATTTTGGAATGATACTACTCAAAATTTCTATAATAGAATTTAATGATTTATAATATGTTCCATTTACTTTAATTGGATTATCAAAATACTTCTGAAATCTTTTATCTTTTTTTATTTTTTCAAATCGTTGTATTGTTTTTTTTAGATATATATCTTCCAATGATGGTTTAATATTTTTGTCTTTAACTTTATATCTCTTCATATCGCAGTATATAAACTTAATACGCTCAAAAATTGCTTTCCATTGGTAAATATCTAAATCACTATTCAAAAATAATTCATGTACAGTATGATAGGCATAGTATTCCATACTTACATAAGGCTTGTTATATTCTAAGTTATAATTAAATATTCTAGGTCTAATATATTCAATATCTGCTGGAAGCTTTAAATACCACTTGATTTCGCCAATAAATTTATCTTTATTATCACTATATTTAGTTAAAATACCTCGCTTCTTGTCAATGTTTATATGATTAAATTCTCTTGCTTTTACTTCAAGATTTGTATCTGTATATTTATCTGCATGACCAATGTCAAACCAATTATTTGTTTCTATGGCCTTAAGATGATGTATTTTGCTGTACATTACAAGTGCTTGATAAAAAGCACTTACAGAATAATCTCTATTATCAAATGCTTTATCTAAGCAATCTTTTAAGCAATTAGAATCAGATATATAAAATACTCCTACAAATAATTTTCCTTTTTTTAGCTCTGAATTGATTAATGTTTTTTTATCATAAATGTTATTTAGTTCACCATTTTTTATGTCAAAATAAGTCCATTTATCAGAAATATAATCTGTAGTATAATAGAAGCAATCACTTTGTTCTTCAAAAATATTATCCATAACAATAGTATCACCAAAATTTATAATAATTGGTCCTTCTTGATTTAGACCATAATATATGGTATGTGCTAAATCATTTAATGTTGGAATATCTATAATTTTTATGTCCTTAAATTTATCTAATTTTTTATGTACTTTTTCAGCATTTTCGTAACATAGGATTTCTATATTGCATTTTTTTGAATATTGTTTATAAAGGTAGTTGAATACTGTATTCTCATTTATTGGATATATGATTGCGGGTAATTTTCCTAAATTTTGAAGTTCTTCAGGTACGATTTTTGCTGAAGGTATTATTAGTTTAATCATAATTTAATAAATCCTTTACTTTATATAACATCTTTTTTATAAAAATTTTAATTTTTATTTTAAAATTAATAATTGGAACTTTCTCATTACTATTTGCTCTATCTAAATGAAATAACATAACTGTATTTTCATTTATAGCATCTCTTGATGAAGTCCAATGTAGTTTCATATTTTTCATAATTTCCTTTTGTTTTTTAATTGGAAATGTATATAAACATTCATTTATTCCTCCCCATGATTCATAATTATATTTATTTAAATGAATATCTTTTTCTAAAAGTAAGTACGCATAATATATATAATATTCAAAACATTCCCAGGTATCGTATACTTTATCTTTATTATGTGATTTTAGCCAATTGAAGAAATCTGGTAAATACTCACATTTATAAACTTGTAGTTCGTTAAACCAAAAATTATATTTATAATTTTCTGTATCTTTTCTTAACTTTTTATTATTATAAATTCCCATAGCTTTATAACATTTTCTCATTATAAAATAAGCATTTGGTGATATATGAGAATTCAGCATTGTTCTATTATTCCAAATTTCCCCAGCCAAGCTATCAAAATCACATTTCTTAATAAATAATGATTCAGAGTCTGTTAGTATTATATATTTGTATTTATACATTAAAGTTTCTAGTGCATAAAGCTTTTTACTTACAGCTTTAGCTTTATATTTATTTATTTCATCCGTGGTTATAAGATATTTAAAATCATTATTTGAAAATTCTGATTTAATCATTTTTTCAAATTTATTCTTTTGTTCCATATTGCTAAAAATAAAGTAAAAATCGTTTCCTATTTCATTTTCTATCTTACTTTTATATAGATTAAATGCTAATTCAAAGTGATTTTTCATATCATATAGGGGACATGCAAAAGCTACACTACTCATTAATAATTTCTCCATTTCTTTTAAATATTTTACTGATTAAAAATTTCTTTGCTATTGAAATTGATGTATCTTTCAATATAATTAATGAAATACAATATACACAAATACCACATAATATCTCTAGCATCAATAAGTAATAACTATTAATAGTTGAAAATATCTTTTGTAAAATCAATATTGCACATAACATTAATATGCCAGATATTATTTTTTTTATAAATAAATTAAGTATCTCTGACCATTTTATAAATCCATTTGTTCCATTTATAAATAATATTGCAATAACACATTCAGCTATAGTAGTAGCAATTGCTGCTCCATAAGAACCTAATTTATTTATTAATATTATATTAAGAAAAAAATTTAAAGTAGCTCCTATTAAAACTAACTTTGTTGCTTCCTTCATTTTGCCTCCAGCTATATAGTAAATGGTATTAAGAACTGAACTTATACAAATACTAATAATAACAGGTGCTAAAATATATAATAATATAGTAACTGGTGAATAACCATCACCAAAAAATATAGGTACAAGAATAGATGATATTCCTATTATTCCAAAACAAGCACCTACGGATAAAAAACTCGTTAGATGGTATGTTGAATCTCTTAATTCAAGAAGTTGGGCTTTATCATTCTGTGAGAACAAAAAACTAGCTCTTGCCATCATAACACCATTTATAGCTCCATAGCACACAGATTTTATTATGCCCATAATTTTTGTAGCTTGTTCATAATAACCATTTTCAGCATTATTAGTTGTTATTATTCCTATTAATACTTTATCCAATAATGTATATATACTTGTTGCAACTGCTGGAACAAAATATACTACGGTACCTTTTAGATGCTTTTTTATTGAATCAAATTTTATATTTGTCTTTACAATTTGTTTAGGTAAAAATAGCCACATTGTTGCAGACCCTAACAAAGTTGATACAGATGAAATAGTAGTATATAAAAGCACATCATTTTTATCTTTTACAAAGTTAAAAATACAAATAATAGAAATGATTTTACAAATCGAATTAATCGAAACAGTATATTGAAATTTTTCTAGTCCACCATATAACCAACTTATATCAAATAAGGTTGCAATAAGAGTAAAACTTAGTACAAGCATATAAGGTGTATAAGCAGTGTATAATAATGATAAAATTATCCATAATAATAAACAAATTCCTGTAGTAAAAACTGTGATTAACTCAATTTCCCAAAAAGCTTTTGAATATTCTTTTATATTGTTTCTTAAACTTGCAATTACTCGTTTTCCATAGCTTGCAGTTCCAAGTGCAGCAAAAAGTGTAAAATAAGTTAAAATTGATGAAACATAACTATTAATTCCTACACCTTCTGGTTGTAATACTCGTGAAATATATGGTGCTGTAATTAATGGTGTAATTATCATTAATATTTCATACATCATACTTAAAAATATATTAAATCTTAATGATACCTGTTTTTTCATATTAGCCATTTAACTCCCTCTCTGCTAAATTTAATGCTTGTTTTATAACTTTATCCATATCATAATATTTGTATTCTCCTAGTCTACCTCCGAAAATAACTTTATTGTCTTTATCTGCTAATTTTTTATATCTTTCATATAAGTTATTATTTTTTTCATTATTTATTGGGTAATATGGCTCTTTTTTTCTTATCCACTTGTCCGAATATTCTCTTGAAATTACAGTTTTGGATTGTATACCAAATTCAAAATGTTTATGTTCTATTATTCTCGTATACGGAATTTCATAATCTGTATAATTTACAACTGCATTTCCCTGATAATTACATTTATCTAATACTTCTGTTTCAAATCTTATACTTCTATATTCTAATTCGCCAAAACAATAATTATAAAATGCATCTATTGGTCCCGTAAATATTATTTTTTTTGCTATATTTTCTAATTCTTTTTTATTTTCAAAAAAGTCACAATTTAATCTAATATCAATTCCTTCTAACATTTTTTCAATTATTTGAGTATATCCTCCTATTGGAATTCCTTGATATAAATCATTAAAATAATTATTGTCATATGTAAATCTAACTGGTAATCTTTTTATTATAAAACTTGGCAACTCTGTAGCTCTTTTTCCCCATTGTTTTTCAGTATATCCCTTTACTAGTTTTTCATATATTGTTTTCCCTACCAATTTTATTGCTTGCTCTTCTAAGTTTTTTGGTTCATCTATATTTGTTTCTTTTAATTCCTCTTCAATTTTTTCTTTTGCTTCGTCTGGTGTAAATACTCCCCACATTCTGTTAAATGTATTCATATTGAATGGCATATTATATACTTCGTCTTTATATCTTGCTATTGGAGAATTTGTATAACGATTAAATTCCGCAAATTGATTTATATACTTCCATATTTCTTTATTACTTGTATGAAATATATGTGCACCATATTTATGTACATTTATATTTTCAATATTTTCAGTATAAATGTTTCCAGCAATATGATTCCTTTTATCAATTACTAAACATTTTTTTCCTTTTTTATTTGCTTCATATGCAAAAACTGAGCCAAACAGTCCTGCACCTACAATTAAATAATCATATTTATTCATTTACTTCTCCTATTTTATTTCCCATTTGTTTTGTATGTATCTACCTGGGTTATTATAGTTTATTACTTTCGCATAGTTTCCAGCTGCGGTTGCATTATCTGGTATATCTTTAGTTACAACACTTCCTGCTCCTATCGTAACATTATTACCAATTTTTACATCTTCAACAATACATACATTTGGTCCAATATATGTATTATCTCCAATTGTAGCTGCATGTCCTTCATTTGAACCAATAGTTGTAAATTGAGATAAATTGCAATTGTTTCCTATTTTAGCTGTTGAATTAATGATTACTGGTCCATCATGTGCTATGTACAATCCATATCCTATTTTAGTTTTTCGTGATATTTGAATTCTTTTTCTTGTTCTATTAATCCACCAAAGGGCTAGTGCTGTAAGCTTTAGTACCCCCCCCGAATTTTGATACATCCTAAGAATATACAAAAATCGAAAAGTTCTATTAGTAAAAATTGCTTTTAAAAATGTCATAAAATCATATTTTCCATAATATCTATTTAAATCACTTTTTACATAATCATTCATTATTCTCTCCTTCATATATTTTTGTCAAAATTTCCAAATACTTTTGTGTAAATTTTTTTATTGTAAAGTTATCCAAAAATAATTTTTTGTTTTTAAATTCTAATTCCTTTGTAGAACTATTATATATTTTTGAAAATTGTAATAATGCTTCTTCTATATTTCCATAATCATAGTAATATAATGCTTTATTTGGAAATTTTTCAAAATATTTATTTCCACCTGTTGATGTCAATAATACTGTTTTTCCTATCGATAGAACTTCTAATAAAACTAAGTCAAAATATGTTTCTTTATTTGGTAATATAAATAAATTTGAGGCTTTTACTATTTCATATGGTTTATCTGTCCATCCAATTTCGATCCAATGATTATTTTCTAATCCTTTTAATGGTGTTTCTCTTCCTGCTATAAGAAAATATACATTTGTATATTTATTTAATATTCTTTCACCTAATATTTTTAATTGGTCATATCCTTTTGTTTCATTATGCCTTCCAACATATGAAATAATAAATGCATTCTCTGGTATATTATATTGTCTTCTTATCTTTTTATCTGTATCATCAATTTCTATTGGTATTATTCCTGTAGGTAAATAAAAATATTTGCTTTTATTTTTTTCTTTTATTTCCTTATATTTATCCCATGAGTGATAATAAGGTTCTTCTGCTTCTTCACATGGAAAAATTATATAATCTGCTCTATTAAATGCATATTCATCTACGATTTCTAGTCTATCTAATTTCTTTTTTTTACTCCTATATTCTTCTTTTGAAAGTCGATCTTCAATAGTTTCTTTAAAGGCTACCTTAGGTGTATGCGATGTAATTATAACCTTACCTTTATAATTATCTAAAGAATCTTTTACCATATACATATCTAATGTTGCATGAAAATGAACCATATCATATTCATTTAAATCACATATAGATTCTTTAGGTGACGTTGAAAATACTTTATCTAATATATTGTATTTTTCCTTATCGTTTTTAAATTTTTTGTACTTATTTTGAAAAGCTTTTGGTAATTTTTTATAACATCTTTTTATAAACATTTTTTTCTTCATTTTTTTATTATTTAAAAAATATATATTATCTATCTTTTCTTTTTTCAATTCTTTATATAGATTATATAAGTATCCAGTTGGTCCACCTATTGGCTCTAATATATTTTTATCTGCATATATTAAAACTTTCATAATAAAAATTTTCCCTTTCTAAAAATATATATTTTTAATTTAAAAAAGTTAGTATATCCGATATGTAAGGATATGTTCCATCACCAGAATCAACAATTGCTGTCATCTTATACCAGAATGCAAACAATATAACTATTAAAAATAGTTGTATAAATCTTTTTTGTTTGCAAATCCTTGGTGTATTAATGCATAATACTATATATCCTAAATTTATAAGATAATATCCCAATCTTGCTGAATTAGGTATTTTTAAACTTATCAAAGATAGTATGAATTCTGATACGAATAGATTAACGCATAATAGTGCTTTTTCATGGTTATCTTTATTGTTTTTTCTAGCAAATGATAAATATACAAATGATAATGCAATCCAAAAAAATTTTTTCATGATTCTTGAAATTGTTAACGTGCTTTCACTATCTCCTGATGGCTCCATATATGTGGCATATTTAGCAAAAAAAGCATTTAAAATTGGACCTAGCATAAACATAACCATTATTATTCCTGCATAAGTCAAAATAATTAATGAATTTCTTTTATCTCTTTTTGATTTACTTATTATTATAAACATATATATTAGGACACATATTATTGCTGATTTATGAAACATCATCGCAAGTATTGAAAGCATCAACGTTCTTTTGTATTTTTTATTTTCGAAATAATATGTAGATAATATAATTATTGACATTGCAATACTTTGTCTTATTATATTGAATGATCTTACATACATTGTTAATAAAAATATTAATATTATGAAAGATATACTATATTTATCTTTTTGTTTGTAAGCATATATATATATCGGCAAAGCAATACATATTTCAACTACAAACATTAGCACATTTACATTTTTTAAAACACTTACTATATATAGTAAAATTACAAATCCAATTTCTGTCTTTGAATTCAATATCTGATATATAATGGTGGTTCCATTAAAAGCAAACCCTTTAAACATAGGGTAAAGATATATTCTAACATCAGTACCAATCTCTATATTTCTAACTCCAGCCACTAAGCAAACGATTGCAAGTGAAATTAATAAACTAAATTTTCCTAACCCATTGCTATGCTTTTTAATCAACTTTTCACCTAAAAAAGCAAACAAGTATGCAATTATAAAAGTGAAATAATAGGCTTTCATAAGTTTCTCTCCTTATCGTTTGTTATTAAATATTAATTTTCAATAAAATATTTATAAAATCTATCTCTTTTCTTATTAAGAATACTCTCGTAATAATTTTTTGATTTGTTATAGTTTCTAATAGAAATTTCTTCTACATTTTCTTCTCCAATTGACAATATTTTTTGTATAACATCTTTTATTCTTTTTTTATGATAGATATATTTTTTATCAATTAGTTCATAATTCCCTCCTGTATTTGAACAGACTATTGCACATCCTCTACTCATTGCTTCTACTATTATTCTACATAATCCTTCTTGATAACTAGGTTGTACGTATATGTCTATATCATCAAGCCAATTCATGACATCTTCATGTTTAAGTGCTCCTTTTATTTTCACACAATCTTTTAAGTTATATTTATCTATTAATTTTCTTAAGTATTTGCCCTCACCTGAACCAATTAACTCATATTCGTATTTATTTATTCCTTGTTTTTTTAATTGATAAATTGCTTTAATAATATCTTTTTGTCCTTTCCATTTCACATCTAAAAATGCTGCTGTCCCAATTTTTATTTTCGAATCTTTATTTAAAAAATTCTTTATTTTTATTTTATTTTTTTCTATTAATTGTTGTTCTTCTATTGGCATTACAACCACATCTGAACATCCTAATGTTTCATTTCTACATGGATACCTTTTTTGTAGGGCATCTTCTGTTACATATACTGCATATGGAGCATTTATAATACTTCTTTTTAATTTTAGTTCAGCTGGTATTGCTTTTATTTTTCCTAATAAGCTATGATTCCATAATCCTTCAAATGCAAATCCTGTGACTTCTATTAGATAGTCTTTATTGTATTTTTTACAATATTTTAATGCTGTATTAGTATAAAAATTTCCTATGGATCTTATAATTATTTTGTCACTTGATAAAACTTCTTGTTTTATAATTTTTTTCGTTTCATTTCTTTTTTTTATATTAATAAAATTTGATTTTGGGCTATATAAGTCATCTACTAAGCTAAGTTCTATCAATTTTAAATCTATTTTGTTAAAACTATCTTTTATTTTTTCTTCATCAAAAGTTTTGTTAACTTTTCTTAAAATTACAGTAAGTTCATCTACATAGAGTTTGTATCTTTTCCATATCATGTTGTTAAAATTTCCATCTACATAACATGTACCATTTGTGCAGACTCTTATTCTGGAACCACCTTGTATAAATAATAATTTCATTAAATTTTCCTCTCTAATGTATTATTTTTTTCTTATTTTAAAATTTCATATATATTTTTTACACTTTCTAAAACAAAAGTAGGTTTTATTTTACTTTCTTCTATTTGTTTACTTGTTGCCTCACCAGTTAATACACAAATTGTAGAAACTTCTGCATTTACTCCAGATGCAATATCCGTGTATAGTCTATCTCCTATAACGATAGTTTCTTCTTTTTTGTATCCAAAATTTTTCATACAATAATTAATCATTGTTGGCTCTGGTTTTCCTATAAATATCGGAAATCTTCCTGTTGCACATTCCAGCATTTTAGCCATAGCTCCACAATCTGGAATATATTCAGCTTCAGTAGGACATGCTAAATCAGGATTGGTAGCAATGTAAGGTAGTTCTTTCTTTTCAAACAATATCTTTGATATATCTCTTAATTTTTGATACTGTAATTCTGTATCATATCCAATAAGTATAACGTCTATATTTTTATCATAAGATGTTGTTACATTAATATTATTATTTTTTAGTTCTTTTACTAGTTCTTTTGTTCCCATACAATATACTAATTTATTGGGATGATTACTTTTCAAAAATTCAATTGTTGCCTGTGTAGATGTATAAAAATTATCGTATTTTGCACTTATCCCCATATTATTTATTTTATTTATGTATTCGTAAATGGATTTTGATGAATTATTTGTTATAAAAATATATTTGCCACCTATTTGTTTAATTTTTTCCATTAATTCTTTTACTCCTGCAAATACTTCTTTACCCTTATAAATAGTTCCATCCATATCAAATAAAAACAGCTTTTTCTTTCTTATTTCTTCTTCCATATTATTCTCCATTAAATATTCTTTCTGCTTCCGCTAAATCTTCATGATTATCTATTTCATACCATCTACCATCTAGCGGACATGCTCTAAATTCTATCTCTTTTAATACATCATTTAGTGCTACTTCACTCCATAATTTTAATTCTTTCTTTTTAATAATGTATTCTTCACATTTTCTGAAAAAAGCTTGTCCTCCTTCTTTCGAAAATTTATATACGTCTATAGAACAACCTAATGCTTCTTCTGGTTTTATTTGCTTAGATATACTTATTAATCTTCCTTTTTCTTCTACTACTTTCATAGATTCTTCCATATATCTTCCTATATCTGTAACAATTGCATTTTTAAACTTGAATTCTATTAATTTTTTTATAACTGATGAATCAAAAAACACATCCGCATTCATCATAAGGAACTCTTCTCCTTTTAATTTTTTACTTGCCAAATATGCTGAGTACATATTATTAGTATTTTTAAAATCTTCACTATAAATTATTTGTATTTGTGGGTATCTATCATGCACAAATTTTTCTAAAATATCTGCTTTATACCCGGAAATAATTGTTATATCATCTATTTTATTTTCTCTTAAGTTTTCAATTTGTTTTAATAAAATTTGTTTTCCATTTACTTTTACTAATGATTTTGGACATTCATCTGTCAATGGGGCTAATCTACTCCCCAAGCCTGCAGCTAAAATTAATGCTTTCATAAAAATTTCTCCTATATATTTTATTTTAACTATTTTCAGTTAATTTAGATTTTTTTATTGCTTTTCGCACATATACAAATAGAGCTATAATAAACGATAATAAATAATAAGCAAAACAATATAATACAACTATGTCTAGAATATTAAATATCGCTCCTATTAAAATTACAAAAGGTAAAAATCCTCCTATTCCTAACTCCATTTCAACTCTAACTCTAAAGCTTCCCACTTTTGAATTATCTTTTCGTACATCATCCTCAATCTCAACTATTCCCTTATCAGCCATATTTCTCTCTGTATTTTTATATTTTTGATATATTAGTCTCATCAAAGAATCTGAACTTGATGCAATTGCTCCTATTAAAACTATCCAGACATTATATGGTTCTATTAATATACCTCCATTAAAGTATACTGATATTCCCATACATGTACACATAAGTCCAACTAATATATAACTACTAATACTATCTGCAAATTCTCCAAAAGGTTGCATTCTTACACTTCTTGCTATGTTTCCATCAATGCAATCAAAAATTATCCAAATATTTATTAATATTGCTCCTATTATTTGAATTTTATGTACTGGTACTAAAAAACAACAACATGCAATTACTGCAATAACTGCTGAAATATATGATACTGTGTTAGCTGAAATTCCAAATTGTGAAAAAATGCTTGCACCTATAAATGAAATTGGTCTATAAAATATTTTTGTTAATATTGCATCTTTTTTTCTTTTCCATTCAGGCATATTTTCTTTAAAATATTTAGGCGTATACTTCATTTTTACACTCCTTCCTCTTTCATATTATTTATGTTTTTAAATAAGTTTTACATATAAACTTTTTATATTAAATTTATTATGCAGCTTTTATTTTTTTCGATAATGGAACTATTTTTGAATGTATTAATCCAAGACATTCATATCCTATATCTTTTGGTAAACTTAAAAATAAATTGAAAAATTTATTTTTAAAGCTCTTAGTAGGAAATTCTTCTAATTGTTTATTAAAATAATTTTCATTATAATATATATCCATAAAGTCTTCTTTTCTCGGATGATTTGAGTTTTTGAACCACGGTCTAATTGTAGTCATATTGGTTGTATAATGTATAATATAAGGTTTTAGTATTGCTTTTTTGATTTCTTCTTCCTTATAATAACTACTTGGTTTTCTTAATTTAATAATATCTTTATATTTATAAACAAATTCAATAGTCATAGCATTATATTTTGGTTCTAAAATTCCAATATTATCTTTGAATAAATAGTTTAAAACATCTTGGTCGGCATAACTAATTCTTTTAGCATATTTACTAACAAATGCTTCCATTTCATTTAGCATATCTCTTTTCCTAAATGCATCAACATTTATAAGTAATACTCCTGCATTTATATATGATTCGCAATCAAATGGTAATCCTATATTCTTTTTGTAATATCCACTAACACATTCCTTTACTCCACATACATCAAATTTATCTAAAGTAGTATTTGTATATAGTTCTCGTAAACTTTCTTTTATGATAGTATCACAATCTATGTAAATAATTTTTTTTACATCTGTGGGCAATATTTCTCCACATAATAATCTTGTGTATGCACTTCTAGGCCATCTTTTAAATGATAAATTTTCTGATAATTTTAAATTGGGCGAATCAATTATTATACAGTTTCTTTTATATTTCTTAGCAATATTTTTTAAATTTATTTTGTTACTGTCACTAATATTTTCACCTATTAAATAAACATTTATCTCATCTTCATTCATATTAGATTTAAAGAGAGAAATCATTGATATTCCCATCAGCATCACATAATTGTTATCACATGTGTATAATATGTTCATATTTTTCCTTTCATTTATTTAAAAATTCTATTATTTTTTATTTCTATATATTTCTTATCTTTTTCGGCAATAATTGGTGTATTTCCATTTAATGGCCAATCTATATTTAAAGTTGAATCGTTCCATGCAATTCCTACCTCATCTTCGGGATTCCATAAATTTGAAACTTTAAATGATACTTTAGCAAAATCGGAAAGAACTAAAAATCCATGTGCAAATCCTTCTGGAATATAAAACATTTTATTGTTTTGCGAAGATAATATCTCTCCATCCCATTTTAAAAATGTTTTACTATCTTTTCTTAAATCCACAGCTACATCAAAAATTTCTCCTTCTAAAACACTAACTAATTTTCCTTGTGGCTTTTCTATTTGTATATGCAATCCTCTTAATACATTTCTTTTAGATAGGCTTTCATTATCTTGTATAAAATTCATATCTAAATGATTTTTTTTAAAAAAGTTTTTGTCATATTTTAAAATCATTTCATTTATAATTGTTGGTTCTATAGTATATAAGTCTGATATAAAAGTTCTATGTATTTTCAAGTATAATTCACCACCTTTAATTATGTTTATTTAATTAGCTCCGTCTTTTTTTAAAACTGCTATAATTGTTTTTATAAATATTTTTACATCATTTTTTAAACTATTATCTTTTAAATATTTAATATCTATTTTTAATCTTTCTTCAAATGTTGTTCCATTTCTACCACTTACTTGCCAAAGTCCTGTTATTCCAGGTTTGCATGTTATAATATAATCATAATATTTTCCCATATCTTCTTTTTCACTTAGCAAATATGGTCTTGGTCCTATTAAACTCATTTCTCCTCTTAGTACATTCCAGAACTGAGGCATTTCATCAATACTTGTTTTTCTTAAAAATCTTCCTAATCTAGTTATTCTTGGATCATTTTTTAATTTATGATTTTCTTTAAATTCCTTTCTTGCCTCTTCATTTTCCTCTAAATATTCTTTTAATTTTTCATCTGCTCCTACCACCATTGTCCTAAATTTATATAGCCTAAAATATTTTCCGTTTTTTCCTATTCTTAATTGTTCATAAAATATAGGTCCATCATATTCTTTTAGAATTTTTCTACATATGTATATGGTTATTGTTAATGGAATTACTAGAAAAACACCAAATAATCCAAATATTATATCTGCAAATCTTTTAGTTATGTTTCTAAATAAATGTATTATATTTTTTTCTTTTTCTTGGACAAAACTATCAATTTCAATTTCTGCTTCATTGCTTAAATTAGAGATATTCTCTAATTCTTTTGTTTCCATTTTTTTACCCCTTTCGCAAGTTTGTATTGTTTATAATTTGTATATAATCGTCTTTTTTGGGTTACAATATAGTATCATTTTTTATCCGTTTCTCTTTGCATTTTCTTAGTCTTTATATTCGTAAAGTTAAAAACTTTA